>NZ_JADPEX010000010.1:0-111421 GCF_015668065.1 Ruminococcus sp. 1001713B170207_170306_F1
GATTCGGCACCGTCAAATGGTTTCTTGCAATAAGGAATCCATTCCTTTGTATAGCAGGTATCTAACAATTCCTTGAAAGTATAGTAGTTTTTGTAAGGTGCAGCCGATCCATGAAATTCAAGCCTGTCATTTTCCCAGAGCTGCTTAAGTTCAGCCATATATTTTCCACGAAATATTTTGGAGATCACCTTAATCGGAAGAAAAAACTCTTTCCCGTTGTCTTTCCAATGATTTTTCACATCCAGACCTCCACCAAGAACAATCGCATGGATATGAGGATGAAAATTCATGGTGCTTCCCCATGTATGGAGGATACAAATATAGCCGATATCAGTCCCAAGATATTTACTATCAGCAGCAAGTTCACTGAGAGTATCTGAAGCCGCATGATAAAGAGCAGTGTATAAGAATTTCTGGTTGCTGTAGATAATGGGATTAAGTTCTTCTGGAACTGTAAAAACTACATGGAAATAAGGAGCATCTAAGATATCCTCACGCCGTGCATCTACCCATTTTTCTTTTGAAAACTCCTGACACATAGGACAGCATCTGTCACGGCAGGAGTTATAGTGGACTGACATGCAGCCGCAGTCCTCGCATACGCTTACATTCACACCAAAGGCACCGGTTTTGCAATTCATGATGTGATAAGCGGCCTTTCGCTGAGCGGGAGAAATACTATGTGTGGATTTAAAAGATGGATAAAAACGATGAAAAACATCCTGAATCGTACAATCCTTACTCATGATTCACCACCTTCCGGGTTGTCGAACGGGCTGCGGATTCCAAGAAGTGTCTTGTTGCTCACATGAAGGTAAACATCTGTAGAGCGAGGATCAACATGTCCCAGAAGTGACTGGATATATTTTATATCTGTGCCACTTTCGAATAGGTGGCTGGCAAAACTATGACGGCACGCATGAGAGGAAACATGACGGTTAATGCCGGCGAGTTTAGCACTTTTCTTAAAGAACTGGTTAACACTGGCTATATCAAGATATCCACCGGACCAGGAACTTGGGAAAAGGATATCTTTAGGGCGACCACATTTGTACCAATACTCTGTGAGAAGGTCTAAATTTTTTTGAGACAGAATTGTATACCTGTCAATTCTGCCTTTGGTTTCACGAACATGAATTGTCATGTTGGTACGTGAAATGTCATCATAATGAAGATGAACAACCTCTGATACACGTAATCCGGAAGAATACATAGTTGCAATAATCGCTTTATGCTTTAGATTCGGAGTGGCGTCAATGATTGCATTTATTTCATCGCGGGATAGAACAGCAGGAAGATTTCGCTCTCTTTTCATAGCCGGAACAGTGTCATCATCCCAGAGAATCTTCAGCACCTTTTTATATAAGAACTTGATTGCAGACCGATAGTGATTGTGAGTTTCAGGAGACCTTCCTTCCAGACGTTTGGCAGTAAGAAAACTTTCCGCATCTTCAAGTGTAAGATCAGAAACATTTTTTCCAATCCAACGAAGGAAGTAACTGACATCAGAGCAATACAGTTGAATAGTTCTTTCACGCAGGTTACGTTTTTCCGCTTCATTGCGGATGGATTCAAAAATATCTTTATACATAATAAAACCTCCAGAATAAGTAGTGTTAATAATTACATCTACCTATTCGGAGGTGCGTTAGCGTCATAATTCCGATTGCGGAAGAGACTGGAAAATGTTATTCTTATCATAGGCAGTGGAGCTTTCTTAGTTCAGTTGTTTCGTGTGGTAACTTAACAATAACGGATTATGGAAAGTAATTCCACTGCTTTTTTAATAAAAATAAAACTGCGCCACAGCCTTGGCAGGCCATCGCGCAGCGATTTTGTTCAATCGGAAGTTGATGGAATGGCCTGGTAGAGATGGTTTCAGCGATGGGGGACGTATCTAACCGAGGCGAAATAATCCCTGCGGAATAAAAGAGGAAGGCAGGGATGCATCTTGCCGGTCGAAATAATCCCTGTGGAACAAAAGGGTAATATAGAGATGAATCCGGGCGGTTGAAATAATCCCTGTGGAACAGAAAAGCAAGATAGAGATGAATCTGGCCGGCTGAAATAATCCCTGTGGTGCAGAAAAGCAAGATAGAGATGAATCCGGGCGGTTGAAATAATCTCTGTGGCGCAGAAAAACAAGGCAGAGATGCTGATGAATTTCAGTTTATTACAAAAAGGAGAATTAGTCATGATAAGACGAGCAATAGATAGAGATGCATCGAGAATTGCTGAGATATCAGTATTCTCCAAGCGGATGAACTATAGAGAAATTTTTCACGATGATATGGTTTCATTTGGTGAAATACAAGTTTATCCGTTGGCAAAAGAATACATCGAGCACCCAGAGATACTTAAGGAATTTTATGTATATGAAGATGATTTTGTTAAGGGGTTCATTCATATTCAGGGAACGCAAGTCTTGGAATTGTATGTAGATACGTTTTTCGTGGATCAGGGAATCGGAGGTAAATTATTAGATTTTGCCGTAAGTAGGAATTGTAATTCACTATGGGTTCTTGAGAAGAATACAAAAGCGCAGCACTTTTATTTGCGACACGGTTTTACTCCAAGTGGAGTAAGGCAATTGGAAGAGGGAACAGAACAATTTATCATTGAAATGATACGTTGAAGTAAGTAGGTTATTCTAGAAGTTAACTGTACCAAAAACATACAATGGAGAAGCTGTAATCCATTGATATGTTTCCACAAACTGATGAGACGTTGGACATATTTTCGCAAACCAACGAGTAAAAAAGAGAGCAGTTCAGACGTCTCAACGCATGTTGAGACGGTAGTCTTGATGTCAAGAAAATAAAATCAAGTGCCAGAAAGCGGCGTATTTCCGGGCTTTTTCGGAAGTTGGGAATAGAAGCCTAACTCCTGAAAAAGCTCGGTTGTTTTATATGGAAACATATCTACTGCAAAATGTGTGTCAGGTTGTAACCTCGGATTAGATGTCACGATTTGAGGCAGTGGATTAGATGGCAAGGGAAAATTCGGTGAATCGCGATTTGTCAGAGCGTTATAGAGGATAAAATTATGTTTTTTGGATATTATCAATTTCACGAAAGTAATTATGCAATCCTTCATATGCAGAAGGGTGCCATTGCTTCGCAAGAGAAGCATATAAAGGGTATCCAATTTTAAGAGACAACAGGTATAAAATATATCTAATTTCCTGTTGTCTCAAATCAACGTATGAAGGGAATTAGAAAAATGAATAATCCATTTAAAAGAATGACCAAAAGAGAATGGGCACTTTGGTTCGTGTCTATTGCTATTGTTGTTATGTCCAATATTATGGCAGGAAGAGTAGATGCTTTGACACTTACTGCAACTTGTATTGGTGTAACTTCACTGATATTTGCCGCACAGGGAAATGTATGGGCACCGATATTGATGACGATTTTCTGCATCCAGTATGCGATAATATCATACCGTTTTCGCTACTGGGGAGAGATGTTTACTTACTTATTTATGTCACTTCCGATGTCTGTTTGGTCGATTGTGACATGGCTGAAAAATGCGAGAAACAGTAGTGATGGAACAGTAGAAATACGAAAAATTACAAGAAAAGGAGCAGGAGTTCTTGTTCTTTGCAATGTGGCAGTGACAATTGCATTTTATATATTACTAAAAAAACTTAACACGCCGAATCTGATATTTAGTACCATTTCGGTAGTAACAAGTTTTTTTGCTGCATCACTCACTATGTTACGGTCTTCCTATTATGCTTTGGGATATGCATCGAATGACATCGTGCTGATTATCTTATGGATACTGGCATCAATTAAGGACCCGGGGTATATTCCAGTGGTTGTAAATTTCTTGATATTTTTTCTTAATGACATGTATGGATTCATATGTTGGAAGAAAAGAGAAACAGCACAGTGTTAAGACAATTCTGGTTTGTGGATGTAGAAAATACCCTCCAGGTATTCCCGGTAGATGCGCTTTACCACCTCTGCCTGTTCCGGATCGATGATGAGATTCCCATCTGCATCCTTGGTGTAGCCGAGGAAGTGATTGTGATTTACCTGTACCTGGCCATTCTGGTAGCGAAACTGGAGTCCCAGCTTCACATTCTGGCTGAGGGATTATGATTCCTACTGCGCAAGGAAAGCCATAATCGTAATCAGAACCTCACCCTTGGCATCCATTGTATTGATGGCTTCCTTTTCAAAGAAGACGGGAATGTTCTTATCTTTCAGCTGGCGGATGTATTTCAGGCAGTCCAGCGTGTTTCTGGCAAATCGGCTGATGGACTTGGTGATAATCATGTCGATGTTTTCGGCTTCGCAGTCGTCAATCATCCATTGCCTTTGTATTTGCGTTAGAGCTTGCCGCTGCAAGGATATCTGCGAAATGCCCAGAATCTTTGGCTGTCAGACCAAATGCAGTCAGTGCATCGGTTACGATATCCGATGTGGTGGCGAGGTCCTCACCAGATGCCGCAGCAAGGTTCATGATACCTTCGATACCATCCAGCATGTCGGAGGTTTTCCATCCAGCCATCGCCATGTAGTTCATAGCATCCGCAGCCTCGGATGCTGAGAACTTGGTTTTCGCACCCATCTCATGAGCCTTTGCACGGAGCTTATCGAAATCATCTCCGGTTGCACCAGACACGGCGGCTACCTGGCTCATAGAAGAATCAAAATCGGAGTCTGTTTTTACAGCAGCAACGCCAAGAGCTGTAACTGCAGCAGAGGCAGGAAGGAGCTTTTCGCCGGTGGAGGAAACCTTATCGCCTGCAGACTTCAGGTTTTCACCAGCAGTAGCAATCTTCTGCACAGCAGTGGCAGACTGATTGGCCTGCGCTTACAGCTTTTTGAGATATTCTTCCGTTTCGATGATCTCCCTCTGAAGAGCATCATATTTCAGGAGCTTTTCGACATCCTTAAGTTGTGACTGCGTATTCTTGATTTCTGAATTGACACCCTTTAAGGCTGTCTGAAGTTTGGTGGTATCGCCACCGATCTCGACCGTGATACCCTTGATTCTACTTCCCGCCATAGCGCACCTCCTTTCCTGGATTTGGGCATAAGAAAAGCACCTACCATTTCTGATAGATGCTTTCTGAATTGCTATTCTGTTTTTTAAATCTATTTTTTGAATAGTTCTGAGTGCGTACCAAGCCTGTAAAGCATGAGTACTAAAACGTTGTTCTGAATCTCATAAATGAGCAACCAGTCCGGTTCGATGTGACACTCACGCGTGCCTTTATAGTTTCCTGTAAGGTCATGATCCCTGTATTTTGCATCCAGCGTACCGCCATTCGCCAGAATATCGATTACCTCAAACAGCTTATCAAGATTTTTATTTTGCTTTTTGGCAAGCTTCAAATCCTTTTTAAACTGATTGGTAAACTGAATGTCGTATTTCATACGTCGAGAGCTGCCTTAAGCGCATCCATACTGGAATAACGCGGAGCAGAAGGATCCTTCATCATTTTTCTGCCATCCTCAATGGCAGCGGCTGTCGTATCATTCGGTACTTCCAGTTTTAATTCAAAAGGAATACCATGCTCACGGATAGCGGTTCTCAGGAACATATTTACAGCAGTTGTCATATTCAGACCAAGCTCATTGAAGATTTCCTCCGCCTGATCCTTGATTGCCTTCTCTGTACGAATATTTAAATTAGTTGTTGCCATACAGAACACCTCCATTCAAGTATAGTATACTCAAATGCGTGTCTAATGTCAACACACTGTCATTATATAAGGCACATAAATTTGCTAAAATGCATCAAAATCCCTCTGCGTAGCGATCTGCGCATAGCCTTTGTACTCATCATTGCTGCTTTCTGCGTACATGTCGTTCACCATCCCAATCGTAAGAAGATCCAGATCCCGGATGGAGATTCCGAGCTGTACGCAGCGAAGCAGAAACAAGGGTGTGGTCATCGGGCGGTCAGTTGCGTGAAGTTTTTTTAGACTCCACATCCGTCTGGACATTCTATAGATTGAACAGGTGATCCGTACCGGGACAGCAGACATCGGAGAAAAGTATTTGGCTGTAATCCGTAAGGCTGCCAGTGATTACACAAGAGAAATCTTTCATAAGCTGAGAGAACGGGAATAAAATCCGGAGCTGATGCGTTTATATGTAGTTGTTGGTGGTGGCTGCTGCATGATTCAGAACTTCGGGGAATATGACAAAGACAGAGTAACGATTGTGCGAGACATCTTCGACTTTGCGAAGGGTTCATAAACACAGATTTTCTATCAAAATATTATTGACGCATCGGAAACTTCATGGTATTTTATTTTTGATGAAAAATGGGAATTATTTAAAGGCAAACTTGCTGAAAGGCAGGGACGCAAAGCCAGAAGGGGCTAAAGTCAGAAAGTCTGACCATGTCAGCCGGTTGCTGCTGTTTCCATATATAGAAAAGACGTGAGAACGGAAGCGATTCCGATACCTTTTATACTATATGTATATGGATGTGTGAGTTTAAAAAGATGTAGCAGGGACACTGGCAGGATGTTTGTCAGGTGTCCTTTTTATATGCCAAAATATGTACGAGAACTTGCCGGAGCATGTTCTGGAGCGTGGTTGAAAAAGCATTCCTACAATCTGCGCGCCACATTTTGCAGAAAGCCTTTTTCAAACACGCATCAAACAGAGTGAGGGTTTTTATAAAATGTTATATAAGGAAAATTATGAGGATAAAATATATTCTTTAAACAAGACGGTACCTGGACAAACACAGGATTTATCACAGGCAATACAGAAAACACTGGAAAATAATGGCGGGGTAGGTATGTTGACCGGATATTATGACCAAAATCTGTCTATTCTGTCTGTGAGTAATCTGCTGCTACATAGTATAGGACATACGTTCGATTCTTTTATGAAGCAGACAAAAGGCTCATTGAAGAATTTTTTTTACGGCAAGGATATAAGTATATTGGATCGAGACCGTTTTTTGCAGATCCACGGAGCCGGGGAAGCGCAGATCCTTACAGCGGACGGTACAGTGAATAATGTACGGCTTTATAAAGAGGATGCGACAGATGAAGCAGGCAGACAGATCTGGATTATGTCCGTACAGGTCAACTGGGATCATGTAAATCTGGCACTGATCAATGAGGCTATCTGTTCCGGCTTCTGGTATTTTGACTGTGACGAAAACAGTGAGATTGTGAATGCAAACTGGAGCCATGAGTTCCGAAAAATGCTTGGCTATCATGATACTCTGGATTTTCCGAATAAACTGGAATCCTGGTCAGATCTTCTGCATCCACAGGATAAAGAAAGAGTAATGATGCAGCTTCAGGCGGCAATTGCGGATAAGACGAATCAGGTAAAATACCAGGTAGAGTACCGTATGAGAATGAAGGATCATCAGTACCAGTGGTTTCGGGCATCAGCAGAAGTAATACGCCGGCTGGATGGTTCTGCCAGCAGGATTGCCGGGATTTTTATTAATATTGATGCGGAAAAAAAAGAAATTATGCAGGCACAAAAGTCAGCAGCTTTCCACCGTGCCTTTACGAAAACAGATCTGTGCGAATATTATGTTAACCTGGAAGCAAACACATTTGATACCTTTAAGGTTGAACCGTCCCTGATGACTGTTTTTGAACAGAGTCATACATGGGATGAACTGATCCGGCATTTTGTGGATTTCTATGTTGTGGAAACAGATAAGAAGGCAGTATCTGCTTTTTATGATCGTGGCTATATTGCGGAAAAACTGAAGGGTCTGGAAACCGAATTGTCTTTGGAGTGCCGAATCACTCTGAAGGGAGAAGAACGATGGGTCCGTAATGTGATCATACGTGGCGAGATAGAGGATTCAGAATATGCCATGATTTTTCTGCGGGATATTACGGAGGCAAAGGTAGAGAGCGCACGGCATCTGCAGATGGCAGCGGATAATGCTTCCATGGAGCAGCTGATTCAGAGCATAGTGCGTCTGGTTGACCGTTTTGTTGTCTGTGATCTGGAAAATGACAGATATGAATTCTACAATCTGAATGGACAGATGATATATAAACCTCTGGGCTTCTATCATGATTTTCAGATGCAGGTTCTTGAAAAGTATAAGACACTGGAACCGTTGGAAGCTATAGATATTCTGATAGCCCCGGAAAATATCCGGGAAAATCTGAAAAGCGAAAATGATATTTATAAGTTTGAGTATTGCAGCCTGGATGAAAAGACTTATAAAATCGCTTCTTATATTCCCTTGGAATGGAAGAATGGAAAGCTGGAAAAGGTATTGCTGGCATCCATGGATGTGACACAGGAGAAGAAAGCAGAGATTGAATCCCGTCAGGCACTGAAAGAGGCTTACCGGTCCGCAGAAAATGCAAATCGTGCAAAAACAGAATTCCTTTCCAATATGTCCCATGATATCCGAACACCGATGAATGCCATTGTGGGTCTGACAGCAATCGCCGGAGCAAATATTGAGAGTCAGGACAGAGTTATTGAATGTCTCAGCAAGATTACAGAATCAAGCCGTCATCTGCTTGGGTTGATCAATGAAGTGCTGGATATGGCACGTATTGAAAGTGGAAAAATGACACTGGCACAGGAAGATTTCAATCTGTCAGAGTTGGTGGATAATCTTATTACACTTACGCGACCGGTGCTTGATGAACATAAACATAATTTTGATATACACATTAATCATATTGAACATGAGGATGTCTGCGGTGACAGTCTGAGGATTCAGCAGGTATTTGTGAATCTGATGAGTAATGCGATCAAGTATACACCGGATGGCGGGAATATTACTTTTTCCATAGAGGAAAAGCCAAATGGATTTTCGGAGCTTGGATGCTATGAATTCACGATTGAGGATAATGGAATCGGTATGTCGCCGGAATTCCAGAAAATCATGTTTGATCCCTTCAGCCGCGCAGATGACCATCGGACAACCAGAGTTCAGGGAACTGGTCTGGGAATGGCAATCAGCAGAAATATTGTAAATCTGATGAATGGTAATATTAAAGTGGACAGCACCTTACACAAGGGAACTAAAATTACGGTAACAATTTATCTTGAACTTCAGGAAAAAGAGAAAGAAAAGGATGAAAATCTGATGAATTTGCCGGTTCTGGTTGTGGATGATGATAAGACATGCTGTGAAAGTACAGTTGCGACATTGAAGGAGATTGGAATTACAGGCGAATGGGTCATCTCCGGCAGAGAAGCCGTTGAGCGCTGCTATGCACGTCATGAGCTAAAAAATGATTACTTTGCTGTTATTTTGGACTGGAAGATGCCGGATATGGATGGCATAGAAACTGCCAGACAGATTCGGAAACGGATAGGGAAGGAGATTACCATCATTGTACTGACATCTTATGAGTTCAGCGAGATTGAAGAAGATGCAAAGGCAGCAGGTGTAGATGCTTTTATTGCAAAACCGTTATTCCGTTCCAGGCTGACCGCTACACTGCGGCAGTTTGTTTCTGACAAAAAAGAAAAAACAGCAAGGAATTATCTGGAGAATCTGTCAGAAGCAGATTACACAGGAAAAAGGATTCTGCTGGTCGAGGATAATGAGTTAAACAGAGAAATTGCAGTGGAAATCCTGCAGATGACAGGGGCAGAAGTTGAGACAGCCGAAAATGGAAAAATTGCAGTTGAAAAAGTGGAGGTTTCTCCAAAAGACCGGTATGACCTTATTTTTATGGATATCCAAATGCCTGTTCTGAATGGTTATCAGGCAACCGCAGCAATTAGAAGCCTCCCCGGTGAAAAAGGAGAACTGCCAATTGTTGCCATGACTGCCAATGCTTTTGCAGAAGATGTACAGCTGGCAAAAAATACAGGTATGAACGGACATATCGCAAAGCCACTGGATATGAATAAGCTGAGTGATGTTTTGAAAAAATGGCTGTAATGATACTGCGAACGGAGTGAACAGGAACGCTGTAATTTATTTATGTGTAGGCGAAAAAATAATTGACAGAAAAACACAGTCATTATAAAATATTTCCGAAAGGTAATGTGGACAAAAGTCTGGGTGGATAAGCTTCCCAGGCTTTTTATGTGAAGATAGAACAGACCGCAGTTTTCTTATTGAAAGAGAAATGTCTGTTTGAAAGTCTGTTGCCTGTCTTTCATTGAGGAGAGAAAAATTTATGTTAAATCAGTTTTCAAGAACCCAGCTTCTTCTTGGAGAAGAGGGGATGAAGAAGCTTGCCGGTGCCAGAGTGGCAGTATTTGGAATCGGCGGTGTTGGCGGATATGTGTGTGAGGCGTTGGTGAGAAGCGGGGTAGGTGCTTTTGACCTGATCGATGACGACAAGGTATGCCTTACGAATCTGAACCGCCAGATCATAGCAACGCGAAAAACAGTGGGAAAATACAAGACGGATGTTATGAAAGAGCGTATGCTGGAAATCAATCCGGACGTGAGGGTGGAGACACATAAGTGTTTTTTTCTGCCGGAGAATGCAGACGATTTTCCATTTGAAGAATATGATTATATTGTAGATGCAGTAGATACCGTTACTGCAAAAATCTCCCTTGTCATGAAGGCGAAGGAGAAAGGGGTTCCGATCATCAGTTCTATGGGTGCCGGAAACAAACTGGATGCAAGCCAGTTTAAAGTTGCGGACATTTATAAGACTAAGGTCTGCCCTCTTGCCAAGGTTATGCGCCGCGAACTGAAGAAACGTGGCGTCCGTAAGCTGAAAGTGGTTTATTCCGAGGAAATCCCTACAAGACCGATAGAGGATATGTCCATCAGCTGCAGAACCCACTGTATCTGCCCGCCAGGTGCCAAGCACAAATGTACAGAGCGTCGTGATATTCCGGGAAGCGTAGCATTTGTGCCGTCTGTTGCAGGACTGATCATTGCCGGAGAGGTTGTGAAGGATCTTTGCAAGCCTTGAAAGATCCCACAAAGTGGGGAGTGCAGGTAATTGAGGATTATGCTCTGAAACGTGACGATTATGCAGATTTCTCCCCGAGAGGGAACGTTGTGTTATAATAAACTAGTCAAGTACAAGGAGGCTTTGGGAGAGCTTTGGTAAACAGAATTGCCATATGTGACGACGTGGAAGTTGAGCGTTTTGTGCTGAAGCGTCAGTTGATGGTGTACTTTCAGACAAATGGCAGGGAGGCGCAGATCCAGGAATATGAATCTGGAGAGAGCCTCCTTGCAGACATTGAAGAGGGCTATATATGGCCAGATCTGATTTTTCTTGATATTTATATGGGCGATCTGAATGGAATGGACACGGCACGGAAGCTGCGTGACCTGGGAGTAAAAGCGCCTATTGTATTTCTGACTGCTTCACCTGATTTTGCGCTTGAAAGTTATGAGGTAGAAGCATCCGGCTATCTTCTGAAACCTGCAGAAGAGAAGCAGACCACAGCAATTTTAAACAGACTGCTGAAGTCTGAGCTTCGCAGGCGGATTTCCGTGAAATGCAGAAGACAGTATCGTTATCCTTTCGTGGATGAAATTTTATACCTGGAAAGTGACCGCCATACAGTAACCTTACATATGCTGGATGGTTCGGTGCTTGAAACTGCGGAAAAACTTGGGAATCTTGAGAAAAAGATAGAGGATCCCCGTTTTTTGCGTTGCCACCAAAGCTTTCTGGTAAATATGGATCACATTACAGATGTAGAAGAGGAGTTTTTACTCCGAAATGGAGAACGGGTTCCCATTCGCGTGAGAGGACGTAAGGATGTGCTGGATGCTTATAATCACTATTTCAGGATAAAGTCATCCGGCAATTGAAAGAGAGCAATTGCCAGTATGGTGAATAAAAAACGGATTTCATAGACAACAGGCAGGAAACACAGTGATTAAACGGAGCTATTGCTCTCTTGATCGCTATGTTTCCTGCCTGTTTTTGTATGGTGCAGATTGCGGTATATTTTGCTCGAATTCGACCTACGCAGCCCGCTGCGGCGCCCTCATCCGGGCAAAATCTCCCACAAATTGTGATGTAAATCTTGCGGAAAGCCTTTTTTAGACACGCTTTCGTTTCTTAATCCCTGGAAAACAGATCCCTTGTATAAACCTTTTTCTTCACATCGTCCAGGACCTTGTCATAACGGTTCGCCAGAATACACAGGCTTTTTTCTTTAAACTCTTCCAGATTATTTACAACCTTGCTGCCAAAAAATGTGGAACCGTTTTCCAAATTGGGCTCATAGATGATGACAGTGGCGCCTTTTGCCTTGATCCGTTTCATAACACCCTGAATGCTGCTTTGCCGGAAATTATCGGAATTACTCTTCATAGTGAGGCGGTAGACGCCGATAACCACTTCTTTTTCCAGGCTTGACTGATAAAGGTTGTCCTCATTGTAGTTGTAATAGCCGGCTTTTTGCAGTACCTGATCAGCAATAAAATCCTTTCGGGTACGGTTGCTTTCCACGATTGCGGACATCATATTCTGAGGAACGTCGTTGTAATTGGCAAGAAGCTGTTTGGTGTCCTTAGGCAGGCAGTAGCCGCCGTAGCCAAAGGAAGGATTATTGTAATGAGTTCCGATCCGGGGATCCAGACAGACTCCATTGATAATATCGCGGGTGTTCAGCCCCTTCATTTCCGCGTAAGTATCCAGCTCATTAAAATAGGAAACACGAAGTGCCAGATAGGTGTTGGCAAAAAGTTTTACAGCTTCTGCTTCCGTATATCCCATGAACAAGGTGTCGATATTTTCTTTAAGAGCACCCTCCTGAAGGAGTGCTGCAAAAGTATGAGCTGCTTCTCTGGTGTGTTCATCACAGGAGACAATGATCCTGCTTGGGTAAAGATTGTCGTACAGGGCCTTGGACTCTCGGAGAAATTCCGGGCTGAAAATAATATTGTTATTGTGAAGCTTCTTTCGGATAGATTCTGTGTAGCCTACAGGAATCGTAGATTTGATCACAATTGTGGCAGCAGGATTCACCCTTGTGACCAGGCTTAGTACAGCTTCAACAGCGGAAGTGTCGAAATGATTTTTCCTGCTGTCATAGTTGGTGGGGGTGGCCACTACCACAAAATCAGCCTCTGCGTAGGCGGATTCTCCGTCTGAGGTGGCCGTAAGATCCAGTTCCTTTTCCGACAGGTATTTTTCGATATATTCATCTTGGATTGGAGATTTCTTCTGGTTTATCAAAGCAATCTTCTCCGGAATTATGTCAACTGCAACAACATGATTATGCTGAGCCAGCAGTACAGAAATAGAAAGCCCTACATATCCGGTACCTGCGACTGCAATAGATTTATTCATGGTAAGTTCCTTTCTTAAAAAAGTGTGAAATCGGGAAAAAAGAGTTTAAATTTTCACAGTTTGTGCTACAATATATAACACTAATGATGAACCGTTCATGCACAATTTTTATAAATAATAACATGACAGACTGGAAAATACAACGCCTTGGGAACTTTTTGGAATATGCAGATTACAGAACGTTACCAGTGAACAGTAATACAGAACTGACTTTTAAACAGTCTCTGATGAATGGAGGAACAGAATATGTGTACAGCAGCAACCTATAAAACAAAGGATTTCTATTTTGGAAGAACTCTGGATTATGAGATTTCCTATGGAGACCAGGTAGTGATCACGCCTAGAAATTATGTATTTGACTTAAGAGAAGGCGGTCAGCTGAAAAATCATTATGCCATGATCGGAATGGCATGTGTTATGGAGAACTATCCTCTGTATTATGATGCGGTCAATGAGAAAGGTCTTGGAATCGCCGGCCTTAATTTCGTTGGAAATGCCAGCTACAAGAAGCCTGTAGAGGGGAAAGACAATATCACTCAGTTCGAACTGATCCCATGGATTCTGGGAAAATGTGCTACAGTGAAAGAAGCACGCCAGCTTCTTAAGAATATGAACCTGATTGACACCCCATTTCTTCCTGATCTGCCAGTTGCGCAGCTGCACTGGATTATTGCGGACAAAGAGGAATGTATTACCCTGGAGTCGTTGGAAGAGGGAATGAAAATATATGATAATCCAGTAGGTGTCCTCACAAACAATCCGCCCTTTAACTATCAGATGTTTAATCTGAACAATTATATGCAGCTGGCTGTGGAAAACCGCAGTAACACGTTTTCAGAAAATCTGGAACTGAATCAGTACAGCCGGGGAATGGGTGGCATGGGACTGCCGGGAGATCTCTCCTCCCAGTCAAGATTTGTGCGGGTGGCCTTTGTAAAAATGAACTCTCTGTCCGGGGATTCAGAAGAAGAAAGTGTAAGCCAGTTTTTCCACATTCTTGGCAGCGTAGACCAGCAGAGAGGCTGCTGCAAGCTGGGAGAAGACAAGTATGAGATTACGCTATATACTTCCTGCTGTAATACAGATAAGGGAATCTATTATTATAATACTTACGACAATCACCAGATCAGTGCTGTGGATATGTACAAGGCGGATTTGGATGGTGAGAAGCTTTATACCTATGCGCCCATAAAAGGGGAACAGATCAGAATGCAAAATTAGCTTTCGTTTCGAAATAAATGTTTCAAAAAACTACCATGTTCCAGAAAGAATGTTCGATTCTTATTGCAAAATTTTAATTTAGTGCTATAATGAACTATCATAGATTCAGATGGCGAATTCATATGAGTTCGCCATTTTCTATAGAATAAATCTGGCACTCATATTAAAGGAGTGCTAACAATACAAGGAGGAAACATGTATGATTACAATACCAGTTTATGAACTTCTTCTTTTACCGGAAGTTACATTTTTCTTTAAAAAAGATATGTTTCCGGAAGGCAGAATTAAAGAACAGAATATCGGAGAAGAAATTCTCTTCGTTTTACAGAAGAAAGAAATAGCCCCAGAGGAAATTTCCATGGAAAATATTTTTCCAGTGGGCGTGATGGGAATCATTGAGAATATAGACGAGGAAGGCAGCGTCAAGATTACTACCAGAAGAAGAGTGCAGGTGACTCATGTAGAATATACTGACAGCATGGTTCAGGCAGAAGCGGTAGATCTTCCGGATATCCAGGATATCTCCCCGGAAGAAGAAAAGGAGAAATTTGATAAGATCAAGAAAGAACTGATGGATTTTGCAAAAGGCTTTCAGTTGGGCGTCTGGGTACGCAGCATGATCTACCATTGGAAAAGCTATCCGGAAGCCGTCAGTGCCCTGGCTGGTTACATGAGCCTTTCCTGGGAAGAAAAATACCATATGATCGAGGTGGATTCCAGGAAAGAACGCATGCATCTGATGGAAGAGGCTGTCTATGAGCTGATGGAGATTTTCCGTGTCAGTGAGGAAGCTGAGACTGCGCAGAAGAACTCCAATGAGAAAGTTTACCGGGAGTCCGCTATCCGGAAGCAGATCGAATTTCTTCAGCAGCAGCTGGACGAAATGCATCCGGAGAATATTTCTGATGTGCGCCGTTTCCAGAAGAAAATCCAGGAATCCGGCATGAATGAGGAAGCACGCAAAGAAGCTGAAAAGGTGCTGAACCGCATGAAGCAGGAAGGAAAAGACAGCCATGAGTATGGTATGCTGTATGATTATCTGGACTTTGCTACAAGTCTTTCCTGGAAGACAGAGGAACCTGCTGAAATTGATTTGAACGAGGCAGAAGAAATCCTGAATGAAGACCATTATGGGTTGAAAAAAGTAAAAGAGCGAATTATCCAGCAGCTTGCTGTTATGGCTCTTAATAAGAAACAGTCTGGTTCCATTTTATTGTTTGTAGGTGCGCCTGGAACTGGAAAAACCAGTATCGGACAGAGTATTGCCCGTGCGCTTCACCGTAAATACGTGCGTATCAGTCTTGGTGGAATCCGTGATGAAGCGGAAATTCGAGGACACAGAAGAACCTACATAGGTGCTATGCCAGGCAGGATTATGGAAGGAATGAAGAGAAGCGGAGCTGCAAATCCGGTTATGGTACTGGATGAGGTGGACAAGCTCGCCAAAGATTACGGCGGTGATCCGGCAAGTGCTCTTCTGGAAGTGCTGGATCCGGAGCAGAACGGAAGCTTTACAGACCATTATATGAATGTTCCTTATGATCTTTCCAATGTGCTTTTTGTGTGTACAGCCAATTCCACCGATACCATTCCTGAGCCATTGCTCAATCGTATGGAAGTAATCCAGTTTCCTGGATATACTGCAGTAGAGAAGTTTCAGATCGCGAGACGTCATCTTTTGCCGAAAGCAATGAAGAGCATGGGAATCAAAGCCCAGAATCTGAAGGTGACAGATGAGGCAATCCGCCGCATTATTGAAGAGTATACAGCGGAGGCTGGTGTCCGCGGACTGAAGAAGCAGATGGATGTGTTATGCAGATATGCAGCTGTGAAGCTGGTAAAGGGTGAGCAGAAGAGCATTACGGTAAGTGAGAAGCGTGTAGCAGAATTTTTGGGACATGGAATTCATCATGAGAAGATTCTGGAAAACCCAGTGCCTGGAGTTGTAACCGGTCTTGCCTGGACCAGTGCTGGTGGAGAAATCCTTTTTATCGAAACTTCTTTTACAAAAGGCGATGGAAAGGTGATCATTACCGGACAGCTTGGAGATGTGATGAAAGAGTCCGCCCAGATTGCCATTACTCTTGTGAAGTCCCTCTATCCGGAATTCGCGGATAAATTCAAGGAAAATGATCTTCACATCCATGTGCCGGCAGGAGCAGTTCCTAAGGATGGCCCATCAGCAGGCATCACGCTGGTAACTGCTTTATCCTCTCTGGTGACAGGAAGGCCTGTACCTGCAGAAATTGCAATGACAGGAGAAGTTTCCCTTCGCGGCGGTGTTATGCCTATTGGCGGACTGCCGGAGAAGCTGATGGCTGCCCAGAGAGCTGGCGTAAAGCATGTGTTTATTCCATATGAGAATATGGATGATCTTGATGATGTGGCCGATGAGGTAAAAGAGAAGCTTGAGATTACACCAGTTAAGACCGTGCAGGAGGTTCTGGATTACTGTTTACAGCCTGCACGGTAACAGGCTCTGGAAAAGCTGCTGATATAATAATTTTTTTACCAAAACATATTTTCAGGTTCAAAGAGAGAATTAACAATTAAAATTACAAAAACTATAAGAAGTATGTTATAATAAGTGTACTAAATGAAACAACTGCAAAGACAGAAGTGCAGTGCATGGAAGCCGTTACAGAGTATGAGGCTTTCATTAAAGATCAGATTATAACCCAGACAGAAAGTTGGAGGAAAAGTTATGAAGAAAGGCAAATTATTAGCTACGCTGCTCTGCAGCGCATCAATGGTTATGGGAAGCTTGGTTCCCACGGTACCGGCTATGGCAGATGCTATGAAGGTTGTTACACTTGGCGCAGATCTTTCAGATGAGCAGAAGAACACCATGCTGAAATATTTTAAAGTAGATTCCAGCCAGGCACAGATTATCTACGTTACCAATCAGGATGAGAGGGATCACTTAAGTTCCTATGTTCCGCTGGAGCAGATTGGTACAAGAACAGTGAGCTGTGCTTATGTGAAGCCTACCACATCCGGTGGTATCAAGGTTCGTACCGCCAATTTGAACTGGGTTACCTGCAATATGATCGCAAGTTCCCTTTCCACATCTGGTGTTACCAACTGTGAGGTTGTTGCTGCCTGCCCGTTTGAAGTATCCGGTACAGGAGCACTGACCGGTATCCAGATGGCATATGAGACTGCCAGTGGACAGAAACTTGATGAGACCAAGAAGAAGCTTGCTACTGAGGAGATGGTAGTTACAGGTAATCTTGCTGATTCTGTAGGAAAGAATGACGCTACCACTGTTATCAACCAGGCGAAAATGCAGGTTATTGCAGACAATGTTCAGAATGCAGACGATATTTACAATATTGTTGTAAATATCTCCAATAATAACAATGTAACTCTTACAGATGATGAGATTAATACCATCGTAAACCTGCTTCAGCAGATTTCCCAGCAGGACTATGATTACTCTGAGATGCAGGAAACTCTGGAGCGTGTAAATGACAATGTAACAGGAAAGGCAGAGGAGAGCAGTGATTCATCAGATGATGAGGACAGTATTGTGGATAATGTAGACCAGAGTGCTCTTGGTGACAATGTTATCGAGAGTTCTACAGAGGATCCGGGACTTGCTGAGGAGACTGGAGCTGCAGACGAATCCGGTGAAGAATCCTGGGAAGAATTTCCGGCTTCTGATGATTCCAGCGAGAACACAGATGGAAGTACAGATGAGTCAGCTGATGGCGACATCAGTGAAGTTGGCGGAACAGATACTGGTGATGGCAGTGATTCTTCCGCAGAGATCACAGATATATCCCAGCTGAATACAGATTTCCTTGGCGATGATGCGAAAGCGAAATTTGAAAAAGCGAAGACCTTCTGTCAGGGAGAGTACAGCGGTGATGAGGATGCTCTTTACGAAGTAATGGGAGATGATGCTGCAGTTACTGTAACACTTGATTCCGACACAGCCAACAAGCTTTCCATCAAGGTTCTTCAGAAATACCTTGGTATCCTTGGAAATGGTGCTGTTTCCTATCAGGAGGATGGAACTGAGAAATACATTACACCAGAACTGAATATGCTGGATAAAGAGATGAAGAAACTTTTCGGCATTGATGTGATCGATGATGGTGAGTCTTCTGAGGATATTGATGTTCTTGGCGATGCAGTATCTTCTGATGATAAAGATACCCTGTATAAAGATACTATGAAGTTCTTTGAGAAACTTTATGGTGAGAGTTCAGAATCCAGTGATTCAGCTGACGGCTCTGAAAATGTGACAACAGATGAAAGTGCTACAGATGAAGTAGGCGATGAGTCTTATGACGAGACTATTGATGAAGAGTCCTACGAAGAATAACAGACCTGAATTCGGAAGAATACTGTTGAATAGTATGTGTTGATGCTCCAGGAGATGACATGTCTGCTGGTGGAAAAGGTACAGAAACTGATATCCAGTGGGATATTGGGGACTGTACCTTTTTTTGCAGAAAATAACTGTCCTCTTAAAAATAATCAAAACTGTCTATTGAAGACATACCAGTATCTCGCTATGATAAGTGCTAATTAGATACTGCAGTATAAAAAGCAGTGATTAAACAGGAAACATTGGAGCTTGTTTGAGAAATCATTCCTGCAACTTGTGAGGCACATCTTGCAGAATGTTTTTCAATATGTACCAGGTTTCCGGGAAAGAGAGAGAAACCTATGAACAAACAGAATTCTACCATTATGAAACTTGCAGAGACTGCACTTCTTGCAGCACTTTGCTATGTATCTTTTACATTTTTGCAGATTAAGATTCCGGTACCGGGTGGAGATGCTACTTCTCTTCACATCGGAAATACCTTCTGCGTGCTTGGAGCTCTGCTTCTTGGCGGTTGGTACGGCGGTCTTGCTGGTTCTATTGGAATGACTATTGCAGACCTTATGGATCCGGTTTACATTACAGGAGCACCCAAGACTTTTGTCCTGAAGCTTTGCATCGGTCTTATAACAGGTCTTGTAGCCCACAAGATTGCAAAGATCAATGAGACGAACGACAAGAAATACGTATTCAAATGGAGTCTGATCGCTTCCATTGCAGGTCTTGCTTTTAATGTGATCGCAGATCCCATCGTTGGCTATTTCTACAAACAGTACATTCTTGGTCAGCCCCAGGAAGTAGCGAGCATCCTTGCAAAATTAAGCGCCGGTGCTACATTTGTAAATGCAATTGTATCTACAATCCTGGTTGTGATTATTTACAATGCAGTTCGTCCAGCCCTTATTAAGGCAAATCTGATTCATGTATATGTAACTGCAGCGAATGCGAAATAAGAAGAAAATAACCATCTGGAAAAGTCAGAATATAAGATAAGTGAAAGCTCTGGAATGTCTGAACCGTGTACCGCCATTGAAAGTCAGATTTAGAATCTGACGATAGGAAGCGAGTTCAGGCAGTCCGGAGTTTTTTTGTGTTGTTAATGAGACTGAGATGTCTGTTAAAAAAAGAAGATGAATGGCTGGCAGTTTATAAAATTTTAAGATTAGTGAAATTTTTATGACTTTTTCTCAGAACCCCTGGAAACACTGGCAAATTGAGAAATTGTGTGCTACAATGTTACCTAAATCGCAAAAGCAAAGGAGTAGTGCTATGAGTCTGGCAGTAGTAACCCTGAAAAAGGGAGAAGGACGTCTTTTGAAATCCGGCGGAATGTGGATTTTTGATAATGAAGTAGCTTCTATTATGGGAAGCTTTGTAAATGGAGATATTGTACTGGTTCATGATTTTGACGGATATCCTCTGGGAAGAGGATTTATCAATACGAATTCCAGGATTGTGGTACGTCTTCTTTCAAGAGATGAGAATACTGTGATCGATGAGGAATTTTTTGAGAAAAGAGTGCGGGATGCATGGGAGTATCGTAAGAAAGTAACGGATACTTCAAGCTGTCGCGTGATCTTCGGAGAGGCAGATTTTCTGCCGGGTTTTATTGTGGACAAGTTTTCTGATGTGCTGGTGGTACAGTCCCTTGCACTTGGAATCGACCGTTATAAAGAGATGCTGGTGGAACTTCTGAAGAAAGTTCTGGCAGAGGATGGTATCCGGATCTGCGGCGTTTACGAGAGAAGTGACGTGAAAGTACGTAAGCAGGAGGGAATGGAGCCATATAAGGGCTTTATTGGTGAAGAGTTCCCTACTTTGGTTGAAATTGTGGAAAATGGTGTAAAATATCAGGTGGATGTAAAAGACGGTCAGAAGACAGGATTTTTCCTGGATCAGAAATACAATCGTCTGGCAATCCAGAAGCTTTGCAGGAATGCCAGAGTTCTGGACTGTTTTACCCATACTGGTTCTTTTGCTTTAAATGCAGGATATGCAGGAGCGAAAGAAGTAACTGGTGTGGATGCTTCACAGCTTGCAGTTGATCAGGCTACAGCCAATGCAGCTTTAAACGGACTTTCTGATTCTGTAAAATTTATCTGTGAGGACGTCTTCGATCTTCTTCCGAAACTGGAAGAGAAAGGCGAGAAATATGACGTGGTGATTCTGGATCCACCTGCATTTACCAAGTCAAGAAGCTCTGTTAAGAATGCAGTGAAAGGCTATCGTGAGATCAATCTTCGTGCCATGAAGCTGGTGAAAGACGGCGGTTTCCTTGCAACCTGTTCCTGTTCACATTTTATGGATTACCAGCTTTTTACCCAGACCATCGGGCAGGCTGCCAGAAATGTGCATAAACGTCTCCGTCAGGTAGAATATCGCACCCAGGCACCAGATCATCCGATCTTATGGTCTGCTGATGAATCTTATTATCTGAAATTTTACATTTTTCAAGTCTGCAGCGACAGATAGGAAAAGACGGAATGATTGCTGGTTGTTTTGTGAACCATAATAGTGAATGTACAGAATCAGGGATAGGGAAATAATATAATAACAAAAGAGCGACAGAAACTTATTCCAGGAAGATAAGTTCACAAGAAAGAAGGTATTTTATTGAAAGAAAAATTTATGAGATTTATGCAGGGACGCAACGGAGTGGATCAGTTTGCAAGATTCACTATGGGAGTGGCACTGGCTGCTATTGTGCTCACCTTATTTACTGGGACCAGAAGTGGAATTGGCGCATTTTTGGATCTGTTTGGAATGGCTGCCATTGTTTATACTTATTTCAGGATTTTTTCCAAAAATATTTCCAAACGTTATCAGGAGAATCAGAAGTATCTTCAGATGACAGATAAGTTAAGAGCCCGTTTCCAGAAAGAGAAGCGAATGATGAGCCAGCGCAAGGACTATCATATTTACAGCTGTCCTGGCTGCGGTCAGAAAATCCGTATTCCCAGAGGCGGATTTAAGAAAGTGGAGATTGAATGTCCTAAGTGTCATACCAAATTTATAAAGAGGCGCTGATATGTTTGGATATATTGTAATGAACAAGCCGGAGATCAAGATGAAGGATTTTGACATGTACAGAACTTTTTACTGCGGACTCTGCAGGGAACTGCGTGAGAAATACGGGATATCCGGCCAGATTACATTAAGCTATGATATGACTTTTGTGATCATGCTTCTTTCCGGCCTTTATGAGCCAAAGACGTACAAGGGCACTACCAGATGCATTCTTCATCCTGTGAGAAAACAGCCAGTTCGAAAGAATGTGATGACAGAATACTGTGCAGACATGAATATACTTTTAACTTATTATAAATGTCTGGATGACTGGAACGATGACAGAAAATATGTGAAGCTTGGTTACGCCAGGCTTCTCGAGGGGAAAAATAACCGTCTGTTAAAACTTTATCCAGATAAGGCGAAGCGGATCGTCGAACTTCTGGATGAGCTTTCCGCTTTGGAGAAACAGGGAGAGACAGATATAGACAGAATGTCCGGGATTTTTGGGCATATTATGGAGGAGATTCTTGCTTACAGGCAGGATGAGTGGGAGAAAAGCCTTCGAAGAATTGGCTTTTATCTTGGCAAATTCATCTATCTTCTGGATGCATATGATGATGTGGAAGAAGATGTGAAAAATAAAGATTACAATCCTTTCGCAGAAAAATATACAATGGAAGGGTTTGAAGGGGAAGTACGCCAGATCCTTATGATGATGATGGCAGAAACCTGCAGAGAATTCGAGAAGCTTCCTATTATTAAATATGGGGATATTCTTCGGAACATTTTATATTCCGGTGTGTGGTGCCGCTTCGAGGAAGTGAGCAGGAAACGCAGGGAAGAACGGGAGAAAGAACATGTTGGATCCATATAGCGTACTGGGAGTTTCCAGAAATGCAACAGATGAAGAAATAAAGAAGGCATACAGAAAGTTAAGCCGGAAGTACCATCCGGATGCGAATATTAACAATCCGAACAAGGATCAGGCAGAAGAGAAGTTTAAGGAAGTACAGCAGGCATATGAGCAGATCATGAGAGAACGCGAGTATGGAAGCAGTGGTGGATCTTCCGGCGGATACGGTGGTTATGGATATGGAGGATTTGGCGGCTTTGGAGGACAGCAGCGCCAGAGCACTTATGAAGATGAGGAAAGTGTGCGCAGACGTGCAGCAGCTAATTTTGTTCAGAGCGGACATTATCAGGAGGCTATGAATGTGTTGAATTCCCTTTCCCAGAAGAATGGAGAGTGGTATTATATTTCCTCCATGGCGAACATGGGAATGGGGAATAATGTAAAAGCGCTGGAGCATATTCGTGAAGCTGTGCGCCAGGAGCCGAATAATCAGCAGTACCGTATGCTCCTGAACCGGATGGAAGGTGGCGGAAGCTGGTATGAGACACAGCAGGGACCGTTTGGAGGAATGCCAGTGGCAGGGGATGATATGTGCCTGAAGCTTTGTCTGGCGAATGCGCTTTGCGGAATGTGCTGTCCGGGAAGCGGAGTGCTGTGCTGTTGATAAAGTAGAAGTTTATGATACTGTACCGTGGAGAAGGATGCCATTGTACAGTATTCTTTTTTGAGGTGTTTTGATGTTACCAGAGAACAGTAACCTTTGAATGACAGATTTTGTTAAAAATCAATTGACAAGAAAACTCGCACGTATTAAACTGTTAAAGCGTGAAATAGATATAGATACCGCAGACGTGAAGCATCTGACGTTCGTATGGGATAATACAGCTTTTGGGGGCTGCATGACCATTTGTGGGGGTTGTGCATCTGGCGTGCGGTAGTATAGGAGGAATCAGATAATGAGTATTCGTATTGGTATCCTGGGATATGGTAACCTGGGACGTGGCGTAGAATGTGCGATCAAACACAATCCTGATATGGAACTGGTGGGAGTTTTTACCCGTCGTGCTCCTGAAAGTGTTAAAATTCTGACAGAGACAGCGAAGGTATATTCTGTAGATGATGCTGAGAAGATGAAAGACCAGATTGATGTTATGATTCTTTGCGGCGGAAGTGCTACTGATCTGCCGGAGCAGACACCTAAGTATGCCCAGTGGTTCAATGTGGTAGACAGCTTTGATACCCATAAGAGAATCCCGGAACATTTTGCAAATGTGGACAAAGCAGCTTCTGAGAACGGTCATGTTGGAATTATTTCTGTAGGCTGGGATCCGGGAATGTTTTCCCTGAACCGCATGTATGCAAATGCAATCCTGACAAACGGCAAGGATTACACATTCTGGGGAAAAGGCGTAAGCCAGGGACATTCTGATGCAATCCGCCGTATCAAAGGGGTAAAGGATGGCAAACAGTACACTATCCCGGTTGAGGCTGCACTGGAAGCAGTAAGAAGCGGAAAGAATCCGGAGCTTACTACAAGGGAGAAACATACCAGAGAGTGTTTCGTAGTAGCTGAAGAAGGCGCTGATCTTGCAAGAATTGAGAATGAGATCAAGACTATGCCGAACTACTTTGATGAATACGATACCACAGTACATTTTATTTCCGAAGAGAAACTGAAACGTGACCACAGCGGAATTCCGCACGGTGGATTTGTAATCCGCACAGGCAAGACTGGCTGGAACGATGAGAACAGCCATGTGATCGAATATAGCCTGAAACTGGATTCCAATCCGGAATTTACTTCTTCTGTAATCATTGCATATGCAAGAGCTGCATACCGCATGAACCAGGAAGGACAGAATGGCTGCAAGACGGTATTTGATGTAGCACCTGCTTACTTAAGCGCTCTGAGCGGAGAAGAATTAAGAAAACATCTGTTATAATTACTTTATAACAGAAATATTACAGAATTTATAAAAGGACAGTTCTTTCACATTGTGTGGGACTGTTCTTTTTTTATGGAAAATACCTTTGAAAACATTGCTTTTAAAGAGAAAATAATACGAAAATATTGTGAAAACTTTACAGAGTTTTACTTTCGGGTTGACGATAGATGGAAACTGTAATATAATGAGCTACATAAAGCTGTAACAACTTTGTAAAAACTTGAAGATGATAATAACAGGGGTTGTGTTTGCTGGACAGCAGTATTACCTGTGGACAGCAACAGATTAATTAAAAAGGAAGGTAAGTATGCAAAACAAATGTAAAAAATTCAGACTTTGGAGTATCCTGCTGCTGGTAATGCTTATGGCAGCCGGTTTTACATGCCATAGTACATCAAGAGATGTACAGGCTGCCACGAAGAATGGATTCCGTACAGTAAAAGGGAAAACATACTACTATAAAAACGGCAAGAAAGTCAAAGGATGGCTTACCCTGAACGGTAAGAAATATTATTTTAATAAATCTACCGGTGTTCAGGCGAAAGGCTGGGTGAAAGATAAAAAGGGCAGAAAGCGTTATTTCACAAGCAAAGCAGGTGTTATGGTAACTGGATGGCTTTCCAATTCCAAGAGACAGCGTCGTTACTTTGCACCATCAACCGGATACATGAAGACAAAGTGGCTGAAGCTTGGCGGAAAGACCTATTACCTTTACGCTAAGTCAGGCGTTGCAGCTACTGGTTTTGTAAAGGACAGCAAAGGAAATATCCGCTATTTTTCCAAGACAGGAATTATGGCTACAGGCTGGTTGACAAGTTCCTCCGGAGTGAAGCGGTATTTTGCCAGCACTTCTTCCACTTCGACCAATGGAATTATGGCAGTTGGATTTAAGACCATTAACAATGTTACATATTATTTCTACAGTGGCTCCGGTGCTATGGCAACCGGCTGGGTAGAGAATACAGATAAAGGTACCAAGTACTATTTTGACCCTACTACAGGAGCTATGTATACAGGTACACAGACAATTGACGGTGTTACTTATGTGTTCTCTGACACTGGTGTATGCCAGGGTGAGAAGCAGAATGACCCTACACCAGATGGAAATACAGGAAGCAAAACGATCAAGAACTATCTGGCAGGAGCATTGATGCCAGTAGGAAAGGCTCTTTATGTATGGGGCGGCGGCTGGAATGATTCTACCAGAAAAGGTCTGAGCGATACCATGACCAACTGGTACAATAAATGGTCAGCTAATCCCTCTGGATATGACTACAATAATTATCGTGATCTTTCCACCTCGAACCGTGCGAAGGGCTTTGACTGTTCGGGCTTTGTAGGCTGGTCCGCTTACCAGGTAATGCAGACTCAGTCAGGCGTAGGTTATGGATACACAGTGGTATCTGGTGAGATCGGAAGCTATTACAAGGGCAAAGGATGGGGTACAATTGTAAACCAGTCCTACCTGTCACAGAATGGCTGGGAGCTGAAGCCTGGCGATATCGGATACAATGATGGTCATACATGGATCGTTCTTGGTCAGTGCAGTGATAAGAGTGTTGTTATCATCCACTCTACTCCGCAGGCAGGTGTCCAGATTTCCGGAACTACCACACCTACAGGAAGCTATTCCAGTGAGGCTGTAGCCCTTGCGAAGAAGTATATGTCCTTGTATTCCGGATACAGTATTTTTAATTATCATCCATCTGTTGGAAACTATATTCGAAATGGTAACTATCTGAGATGGAATGGAAATACACTTTCTGATCCGGATGGTTATTATAATATGACAGCAGATCAGATTCTGTATGACCTGTTTGGAAAATAATAATTATATGGAAGAGAACCAGTGGAAACGCCGGTTCTCTTTTTTTATGCTATAGGAAATTACGTTGGAATTCCCTATAGCATAAAAAAGCCCTGCCGGGCAGGATCCAGAAGCGGCGGAAAGGTAGATGTCGCTTATAGCGACCCGCCGCAGGCGGAGAATCCTGCAAAGCAGGATTCTTTCTTGTGGAAAAAAGCTTAATTCAAACGAATATATTACGAAATGTTACAGAAATTTAAAATTTATTGCAAATTAGGGTTGAAATCTTTGCAAGGGTGTGTTAATATGTAGCAAGATTGAATGAAATATTGCAAACATATTACAAATTAAGTTATTTTAGATTATCAAAATGATTAACGAGGGTGATGAAACATGAAGAAAAGAATTGTATGTCTGACACTGGCAATTTTAATGTGCGGCTCACAGGCTGTAAGCGTAATGGCTGACCGTGAGAGTGACTTAAGAGAAGAGCAGGCTTGGACAAGTCAGCAGCTGGATGCTACATATGCACGTATGAGTGCTCTGTGGGATCAGAAGCAGCAGCTTGAGAGTCAGATCGAATCTTTGAATTCTGATCTTGTAAATGTGATGGTTTCCATTCAGACTCTTGAGAATGATATCGCTTCCAAGGAAGCAGAAATTGAAAAAACACAGGGCGACCTGACCAAGGCACAGAATGCCAAGGATAAACAGTACAGCGCCATGAAGAAACGTATCCAGTATCTTTATGAAAAAGGTGGAAATAATGCATGGTTCCAGATGATGTTAAATGCAGATAACCTTGCAGACCTTCTTACCAGAGCTGAGTATACACAGCAGATGTATGAGCAGGACAGAGAGAGCCTTCAGAAATATGCAAGAACAATTGAAGAGGTTCAGAAGTTAGAAGAACAGTATGAGCAGGAGAAGGCTGATTTTGAGACCATGAAGGAAGAATATGAGGCTCAGCAGTCTAACCTTCAGTATCAGTTGGATGTAACCCGTGCGAACAGTGCTGATTGCGAGAACGAGATCGCATATGCACAGCAGCAGGCTACTGAGTATGCGAACCTTCTGGAACAGCAGCAGGCAGAAATTGAGCAGCTTGAGGCAGAACGTATTGCAGCAGAAGAAGAGGCAAGACGTCAGGCAGAGGCAGAGGCCGCAGCAGCTGCAGCAGCCCAGGAAGCAGCTCAGAATGGAGATAATTCTTCAGAAGATGTTCAGTATGATGAAGATGGAAATGTTGTAAGTGGTTCTTCTGATGGATCTTCTGATTATGAATATGATGAGTATGGTAATGTAATTGATACTGACAATACAGTTGATTATAATTCCGATGCAAGCAGCTCCGGCAGTTCCTCAGATAGTTCTTCTGACAGTTCATTAGCCAGCAGTTCTTCAGGTTCTGGCTCTTCTGTTGTATCCTATGCAACACAGTTTGTTGGAAACCCATATGTATGGGGAGGAACAAGCCTTACCAGTGGTGCTGACTGCTCCGGCTTCGTGCAGAGTGTATATGCAAACTTTGGCGTAAGTCTTCCAAGAACATCTTATGAGCAGCAGAATGCCGGATATGAAGTATCCTATGCGGATGCTCAGCCAGGCGACCTGATCTGCTATGGCGGACATGTTGCAATTTATATGGGAAATGGACAGATTGTCCATGCATCCAATGCCAGAGATGGCATCAAGGTCAGCGATAATGCTGCATACAGAACGATTACTTCTGTAAGACGTCTTGTGTAATCTGAATAAATGAATTTGTGAGCCCTTTCCGGAGATGAAAATCCGGAAGGGGCTTTTTACTGAAAATAATGTGGAAAAGCAAAGAAAAAAGAAGTATAGTAAGAATAAAAGTATTGTCTGAAAATCGTAACATAAATATTTCGTATAGCCAGATGAGAGGTGGAGAAAAATGCTTAGCCATTATCAGATGAAGGAAATTCCATATTTAAGAATATTAGGAAGAACGAATGGCAGTCTGGAACCGGTAACACTATTTTGGACCGCTTCCGGAATTGAACTGAATGTAAAAGCAACAGAAATATGGGTGAAAATCCGCTCCGATTATGATGTTTTTGAGCCATGGGTGGATGTGATCGTAGACGGCGTATTGTCCCAACGGCTTATAGTAAATAAGGGAGAACAGGAAATCTGTCTTTTCCGTAATATGGAAAGGGATAAGGTAAGAAATGTAAAGCTTCTTCGTGATACCCCTGCGTTTCCCACAGATGAAAAAACATTGCTTCAGCTTCTGGAGGTTGAAACTGACGGTGAGTTTTTACCTCTTGAAACACCAAAGCTCAGATTGGAGGTAATAGGGGACAGCATTACCTCTGGTGAGGGCGGCAGCGGTGCAGGAGAAGAAATGACATGGAATTCCTTTTGCTTCAATGCCGTGGATAATTATGCATATATGGCAGCAAAAGAACTGGGCGCGGTGTACAATTGCATCAGTCAGAGCGGCTGGGGCGTTTTCTGTTCCTGGGAAGGCAATGAGCAGCAGGCAATCCCGCTATATTATGAGCAGGTGTGCGGTCTTTTAAATGGAGAAAGAAACAAACAACTGGGTGCTATGGAAAAATGGGATTTCCAGAAGTTTCAGCCTGATGTGATCGTAGTGAATCTGGGGACAAACGACAGCAGCGGCACGAAGAATATGGACAGAGTTGGAAAGGCTGTGGAAGACTTTTTGAGAAAACTGCGCGTATGTAATCCAGAAAGCTATATTCTGTGGTGTTATGGAATGCTTGGAGCTGAGATTTTGCCTACGCTTGAGAAAGCAGTGGGGAATTATAAAAGAAAAACAGGGGATGAGCGCGTGGAATTTGTGAAGCTTCCGGATACACAGGAAGGAGAATTTGGATCAAGGCAGCACCCTGGGCACAGATCTCATGAAAAAACAGCGAAAATCCTGATGGAGAAGATTCTGGAGAAGCTGACGCTGCTGTTCACGCCGTGACAGCACCATCAGGTTGATAAAAAAATAACAAAAAATCCTTTCAAATGGTTGACAAAGACAGTGACCGGTGGTAATATGATGTCAGTATAATTCCATAGTGAACATATTAAGTGCTGACAGCTATAAGCTGGCAGAAAGAGGGAATCAGGTGAGAAACCTGAGCGATCCGGTCACTGTAACAGAGGAGCGAATCTCATAGTCCATTGTGCTTACGCATGAGAAGGAGAGAGGAAGTGATGATTCTGGAGCCAGGAAACCTGCTTGGTATGGCGAGGTTAAACTTCCGATGAAAGTGTAACAACCAGTTTTGGGGAATCCGCAGCCCTGAGATGTTGTCCGCTTTTGTGAGTGGACATTTTTTATGGAATGATCGCCTGTTCAGAAGAATTATACAGATTAAATGGCAGGCGATACTACTTCGGATGAAACCGTTCCCTCCGCGTATATATGAACGGATCATATTCTACCCCGGAGTAGCATCGCTCCCTCTTAAATAATGATGATTCAGAAGCCGCATATGCGGTATTTTTTTTACACTTTTCCTGAGCCTGTTTGTAGAATTATTCTCGTAATCTCCTGCAGGGTGTGACGCACATCTTACAGAAAGCCTTTTTTAAACACGCTCTGGCAATATTCTATTCCTGTAAGCGGGAGTCATTTTTATCATTTGATTTTTGTGCATTACGAAATAGAATATAAAGAATATTTTGTTTTGAGTTGTATGAGATAAGGAGAGAAATATGGAGAAAAAATATTGGGAAGACAAAGAATACGCTTATTTCAGCCATAAGAAATGTGAGTATTTTCCATGCCATAAAGGAGCTGATCCAGAGAACTTTAACTGTCTGTTCTGCTATTGCCCGCTTTATGCCCTTGGAGAAAAATGCGGCGGAAATTTCAAATATAATGAGAAGGGATTTAAAGATTGTACGAATTGTCAGCTACCTCATAAGAAGAAAAACTACGGTTATGTGACAGGAAAATATCAGGAACTTGCTGCGATGATGCAGAAAGTAAGAGAAGCAGATCATAAAAATGAAAATGAGTAATCAAAGAAATAAGTATAAAAAACTCTCCGGAATATATACGAAGTTAAGCTTACGTATTTATATTTCTCGGAGAGTTTTTGCGCAACGCAAAATTCCATTGGAATTCTGCAAGCTGGATCCTTTTTATCGTATGCTTAACAGCATCTTTAATTTCGGAATCTGGTTGTTGAGAATCAGACCCTCTGGAAACATAGCATTATGAACGAAATCAGCGGCATAAGTGAAGTCTCCAATATGCTCTGTTCCATGACTGTCACTGGAAAGCACGATTGGAACCAGATACTTCCGGCAGCAGGACAGGATCTGCGCGCAGTTGGCATGGGTATCGCCCCGATATCCGTAAGGTGCCAGGGAAGCTTCGTTGATCTCAAGGAGAACACCGTTTTCACCGGCAGCCTTTACAACTGCGTCGTAATCTATGTCATACTGGGGATTATCAATGTGTCCCAGGATCTTTATAACCGGATTCTTCATTACGTTCAGAAAAGCAGCAGTATTTTCTTCCCTGGTCTTTGGCCGGAAATTCTGATAATGCATGCTGGCGATTGCGTAGTCCAGCTTATCAAGAAGCTCCTGTGGCAGATCTGTTTTTCCATCGGTATCCAGAATGTTCAGTTCAATTCCATATAATAATTCCACATCGAAACGCTTCCTGGGCGAATAGATCAGGCTTCGGAAATAAGAAGAAGTTCCGGCAGCCAGAGTGGCTGGTCCGTGGTCTGTGATTCCAAGAAGCTTCAGCCCTTTTTGAGAAGCAGCCTTTGCCATGTCGCTGATGGTGCAGGTTGTGCCGTGTCCGCTGGCAATGGAATGTGTGTGTATATCAGAAAGATACATAAAATCATCTCCTAGTCAAGATTACGTGAATATATGCAGCTGGTAATTTCACTATAAAAGTGTTTTGAAAAGCCATTTACAGTTAACTTTAGTATGCCAGAGGGAAAAAAACATGTCAATCATAAATAAGAAAAAACAGAGAAAACAAATAAAAACAACATTGTACTACAAGAAAAACCACATATAACATGCCAGGAAATGTTGCTTTTTGTTGACACTTGGAAATCAGAAAGGTATAATCAAATCAGATTATAAAAACTCTTTATTCAGGAGGAGAAAATGGGATACACAGATAATATGTCTCCGGAAATGAAACAGAGAATCGTACAGGAGCTTGTGCCAGGCAAGCAGATTTCCCTGGCACATATCATTGCCAATCCGGATAAGATTCTTTACACCAAGCTGGGTCTTGATCCATCTCTGGATTACTCAAGAGCGGCCATTGGGATCATGACTGTAAGTCCGGCAGAAACTGCTATCATTATGGCAGATATTGCGATGAAATCATCTGGCGTTGAACTGGGGTTTGTTGATCGTTTCAGCGGAAGCCTGATCATCACAGGTACTGTGTCGGAAGTAGAAGCTTCTACCAGCGCAATTCTGGACTATGTGGGAAATAAACTGGGCTTTACTTTATGCCCCATTACAAGGACTTGACAGAATATGAAGAAACTTGTTCTGATCGGTCGCAGCGAGGCTGGAAAAACTACTTTGACCCAGGCCCTGCATGGTGAAAAAATACATTATCATAAAACACAATATGTAAATAATTTTGATGTGATCGTAGATACGCCAGGAGAGTATGCCCAGACGAAAGGTCTGGGACACGCCCTGGCGTTGTATACATATGAATCAGATGTGGTAGGGCTGCTGGTATCTGCCACGGAACCGTATTGCCTTTTTCCACCTTGCATTACCTGTATGGCCAACCGTGAAGTAATTGGAATTGTTACCAAAATCCACAATCCGGATGCAAATGTAAAACTTGCCACGTCCTGGCTGGAGCTTGCCGGCTGTAAAAAAATCTTTTATGTAGACTCCAGGCAGCAGGAGGGCATTCCGGAGATTTTGGAATATCTCAGGGAAGATGGCGATGTAATGCCGTGGGAAAAAGATGCCTCTGATCCTGTGAATTAGAAAATAGCTGCCAAATGGGGAAAAACAGTAAAACCACGAAAAACAACATAGCAATCTAGAAAAAAATCCACATAAAACAACATAAAACAACGGAAAAACCTTGACTTATAATGTGGAATGGTGTAAACTTACAACATAACCAAAAAAAGTAACAGGCTAGCTATGCCTAGCCATGATAAGTTACCCGGTGCGGTACTATAACATACATAATCCACCGCACCTGAATGTGCTTAAGGAGGAAAAAAGCATGGTAAACGAATACGAAATCAAAAAACAGATTTGCGACATCGGAAGAAGAATCTATAACCGCAACATGGTTGCTGCAAATGATGGAAACATCTCTGTAAAACTGAATGACAATGAGTTCCTTTGCACACCTACTGGTGTATCCAAAGGCTTTATGACTCCAGAGTTCATCTGTAAAGTAGATGCAAAAGGAAATGTTCTTCAGGCTAACCCGGGATTCAAACCATCATCTGAGATCAAGATGCATATGAGAGTATATGAGAAGAGACCTGATGTAGGATCTGTTGTACATGCTCATCCAATTTATGCAACATCTTTTGCTATTGCCGGTATTCCGCTTACACAGCCAATCATGCCAGAGGCAGTTATCGCTCTTGGATGTGTTCCGATCGCTGAGTATGGTACACCTTCTACAATGGAGATTCCGGATAACCTTGAGAAATATCTTCCATATTTCGATGCAGTTCTTCTTGAGAACCACGGAGCTCTTACCTGGAGCACAGACCTGAACGCTGCATACATGAAGATGGAGTCCGTAGAATTCTATGCACAGCTTCTGTATCAGAGCAAACTTCTTGGAGGCCCGAAGGAATTTGATAAAGAGAACATTAAGAAACTTTATGAGATCCGTCGTAAATTCGGTATGCCTGGAAAACATCCGGCAAGCCTTTGCCAGAACAAAGATGGCATGAACTGCCATAACTGCGGTGGTGCATGTCACAACGAAGACTATAAACAGTTCCCAGGATATCAGTATGATTTCGTTGGCGGCAACTGCGATGCTCCGGCAGCAGATACAGCTAATGCAGATGCAGAGTTAGTAGCTAAGATCACCAAACAGGTTATGGCTCAGTTAGGACTGAAATAATCAGAAAATATAAAGGCCGCAGCTGTGAGAGAATCAGGCAGCTGCAGGCAATTGTTAAGGAGGAACAATCTCATGCCAATCAGCGAGAGCATGGTACAGGATATTGTACAGGAAGTTATGGCGAAAATGCAGATTGCAGACGCTCCGGCCGGTAAACATGGAATTTTCACAGATATGAACGAGGCCATTGAGGCTGCGAAAGCTTCCCAGAAGATCGTTCGGAAAATGTCCTTGGACCAGAGAGAAAAAATTATTACCTGCATTCGAAGAAAAACAAAAGAAAATGCAGAAATCCTTGCACGTATGGGTGTTGATGAGACCGGAATGGGAAATGTAGGAGATAAGATCCTGAAACATCATCTGGTAGCAGATAAGACCCCTGGTACAGAAGATCTCAGCACTACAGCATGGTCAGGCGACAGAGGACTTACTCTGATCGAGATGGGACCGTTTGGCGTAATCGGAGCAATCACTCCGTGTACGAACCCAAGTGAAACCATTCTGTGCAACACAATGGGTATGCTGGCAGGTGGAAATACAGTTGTATTTAATCCGCATCCGGCAGCAATCAAAACCTCTATTTATGCGATTAATCTTTTAAATGAGGCATCCCTGGAAGCAGGTGGCCCGGACAATATCGCAGTAACAGTAGAGAAACCTACATTAGAGACAAGCAATATTATGATGAAACATAAAGATATCCCGCTTATCGCAGCAACAGGCGGTCCTGGCGTTGTAACAGCAGTCCTTTCCTCTGGAAAACGTGGAATCGGCGCTGGCGCAGGAAATCCTCCGGCAGTTGTAGATGAGACAGCAGATGTAAGAAAAGCTGCTCAGGATATCGTAAACGGATGTACATTCGATAACAACCTTCCGTGTATCGCAGAGAAGGAAATCGTAGCAGTTGCTTCTATTACAGATGAGCTTATGCATTATCTGGTAAGTGAGAATGACTGTTACCTTGCTTCCAAAGAAGAACAGGATAAACTTACAGCAGTTGTTCTTGCAGGCGGCAAGCTGAACCGTAAATGCGTTGGACGTGACGCAAGAACATTACTTTCCATGATCGGAGTAAATGCTCCTGCAAATATCCGCTGCATCGTATTTGAAGGACCGAAGGAACATCCACTTATCGCTACAGAGCTTATGATGCCGATCCTTGGCGTTGTAAGGGCAAAAGATTTTGATGATGCAGTAGAGCAGGCTGTATGGCTTGAGCATGGCAACCGCCACTCTGCACACATTCATTCCAAGAACATTGACAATATCACCAAATATGCGAAAGCAATCGACACCGCAATCCTTGTTAAGAATGCACCTTCCTATGCAGCACTTGGATTCGGCGGAGAAGGTTACTGTACATTCACAATCGCAAGCCGTACTGGTGAAGGACTTACAAGTGCAAGTACATTCACCAAGAGAAGACGCTGCGTAATGGCAGACAGCCTTTGCATTCGCTGACAGGAGGAAACATAAAAATGGATATGAATAACGTAAATATCGAAGAAATCGTAAAACAGGTTCTTGCTGGAATGGCTGGAACAGCACCGGCAGCTTCTGCATCAGCAGCACCGGCAGCACCAGCTGCAGCACCGGCAGGCGCAATTCCGAAAACTGCACACGTTGCAGTACTTACTGAAAAAGAGCATTTTGATATTAAAGAGTACCCGATTCCGGCAATTGGCGATGACGACATCCTTGTTAAAGTAGAAGGCTGCGGCGTTTGCGGTACTGATGCTCACGAATTCAAGAGAGACCCATTCAACCTGATCCCGGTTGCACTTGGACATGAGGGAACTGGTGAGATCGTTGCCATGGGTAAAAATGTTAAGACTGATACAGCTGGAAAGCCGGTTAAGATCGGTGACAAAGTCGTTACCTGTATGATCTTCAAGGATGATCCTGAAATCACAATGTTCGACTTAAACAAGAAAAACGTTGGAGGAGCTGACGTATACGGACTTCTTCCAGATGATGACATTCATCTTAACGGATGGTTCTCTGATTACATCTTTATCAGAGGTGGAGAGTTTGGAAGCACATTCTTCAACGTAAGTGATCTTGATCTGGACTCCCGTATCCTGATCGAGCCATGTGCAGTTCTTGTACATGCAGTTGAGAGAGCAAAAACAACTGGTATCCTTCGTTTCAACAGCAGAGTTGTTGTACAGGGATGCGGACCAATCGGTCTGATCTGTATTGCAGTTCTTCGTACCATGGGTATCGAGAACATCTGTGCTGTAGATGGAAATCAGCAGCGTCTTGATTTCGCTAAGAGAATGGGCGCTACCATGAGTGTAAACTTCATGGAGCACAAAGGAATCGAAGCACTTTCTGAAGCTGTTAAAGATCAGTTTGGCGGACATCTTGCAGACTTTGCATTCCAGTGTACAGGATCACCTGTTGCTCATGCAAACATCTACAAATTCATCCGTAACGGCGGTGGCCTTTGCGAGCTTGGTTTCTTCATCAATGGTGGAGATGCTACAATCAACCCGCACTTTGACATCTGCTCCAAAGAGATCACAATCGTAGGCTCCTGGGTATACACCTTAAGAGATTACGTTACAACATTTGATTTCCTTAAGAGAGCAAATGCAATCGGACTTCCAATGTCTGAGCTGATCACAGACAAGTATCCGCTTGAGGAGATCAATGAAGCATTAAAGAAGAACCTTGCAATGACCGGTCTTAAGATCGCAGTTGTAAATAAATAATTGCCGGATAAAGGAGAATCAAGATGGCAGAAGCTGTAGGAATCTTGGAGGTGTTCGGACTGGCAACAGCGTTTGTGGCGGCCGACGCCGGCTGCAAGGCAGCAAATGTCCATCTGGAGGTTTTTGATAAAAATAAACCTGCAAATGCGGACAGTCTGCCGGTACCGCTCCTTGTCTGCATCAAGTTCCGCGGAAGCGTTTCTGATGTAACAGAGGCTGTGGAAGCTGGAATCAGAGTAGCAGAGAGTATGACCGGTGTGGTACAGCACTACGTAATACCAAATCCGGAACCCGGTACACAAAAAATGCTGAAAATCAGCGCACTGGATAAGGATTAATGATTGCTAACCAGTGAATTTAAGTCTATAATAAAAATGAACAAAGTCATGCGGAGCATGGCAGGTACCTCACAGCAAGTACGCTGGAGCGTACTTGAAAAGTCGAGATATATCAGGAGGAATTCATCATGGCACAGGAAGCTTTAGGAATGGTAGAAACCAGAGGACTTACAGCTGCAATTGAGGCAGCAGATGCAATGACAAAAGCAGCAGAGGTTACACTGGTTGGTACAGAGAAAATCGGATCCGGTCTTGTAACTGTTATGGTTCGCGGTGATGTTGGAGCTGTTAAGGCAGCAGTTGAGAGTGGAAGCGCAGCAGCATCCAGACTTGGAGAGCTTGTAGCTACACACGTAATCCCAAGACCTCATACAGATGTGGAGAAAATCCTTCCAAGCATCTAATGAACTATAAGGAGTTCGCTCATGAGTAAATCATATGGTTTTATTGAAATCACAGGTGTTGTAGCGGCCATGGATGCCCTGGACATTATGTGTAAAACGGCAGACGTTGAGCTGGCGTCATGGGAGCGTAAGCTGGGCGGACGACTGGTGACCATTATTGTACAAGGCGATGTGGCAGCTGTTACAGAAGCTGTGGAAGCGGCAGCAACAAATGCCATCAAGAAACCGGCAAGCTATGCAGTAATTGCCAATCCCCATGAGGAAATCGTCAAAATGGTGGAGCTTAGCGCAAGTCGATGGAGAAAGAAAAAGGGGGATGAATAATGGCTGACGAAGAAAAGAAAGAGACAGCGAAAAAAACAGCCCCTAAAAAGGCAGCCGCTCCGAGAAGAACGGCCAGAACAACCAGAGCAAAAGCAGCAGAAGTAAAGGCCGAAGAGCCGAAGACCACTGCAGCTGACAAAGAGATTACAGAAACCAAACATACAGAAGCTGAGAAACCAGCAATTCATAAGGAGGAAAAAATCATGACACAGGAAGCATTAGGAATGGTAGAAACCAGAGGACTTACAGCAGCTATCGAGGCAGCTGACCAGATGTGCAAAGCAGCTAACGTTGCATTAGTTGGAACAGAGAAGATCGGATCCGGTCTTGTAACTGTTATGGTTCGTGGAGATGTTGGAGCAGTTAAATCTGCAGTAGAGAGCGGAAGCGCAGCAGCATCCAGACTTGGAGAGCTTGTAGCTACACACGTAATTCCGAGACCTCATACAGATGTTGAGAAAATCCTTCCAGTTCTGAAATAATATAAAAGTCCCAGATAGCAGCCATGAATGAGCTGTGCTTGCATGAGCGAATTCATGGATGCTCCTTACTTTTATAATGTCTGCTATGGCAGACATTACCGAATTTCAGGAAGAAAGCAGGTGTACTTTTGGAAACCAATAATGTTGAGCTGATTACCAGAATGGTACTGGATGCTCTCAATAAAAAAGAAGAAAAAGGCAATGGCTTCATGGTGCCCATCGGAGTTTCCGCAAGACATATCCACCTGACGCAGGAACATGTTGAAGCTTTATTTGGACCAGGATATCAGCTCACCAAGAAGAAAGAGCTGATGGGCGGACAGTTTGCCTCCAATGAGACAGTAACTATCGTTGGACTGAAGCTCCGTGCAATTGAGAATGTACGTATTCTCGGACCGGTCCGCAAGGCTTCACAGGTTGAAGTATCAGCTACAGACGCAATCAAGCTTGGTATGAAAGTACCGGTGCGTGAGTCTGGAGATGTTAAGGGAAGTGCTCCTATTGCAATTGTCGGACCGAAAGGTGCGATTTATCTGAAAGAGGGATGTATCGTAGCAATGCGTCACATTCACATGTCCCCGAAGGATGCTCAGGCAGCCGGTGTGAAGGATGGAGATATCGTATCTGTTAAAGCAGACAATGAGAGAGGAACCATTTTCAATCAGGTGAAGATCCGTGTAGACGACAGCTTTACACTGGAGATGCACATTGATACAGATGAAGCAAATGCAGCAAAAATTGCCACAGGCAATACAGTTACAATTATAAAGTAATGTTTTGGAAATCATTTCCTCATTACTAAAATAAAGTGTTCAGCCATGCTGGTTCTGAAAATGACAGATGCATGGCTGAACTGATATAAAATTTGGAGGTTCACATGATAGTTGGCAAGGTAGTAGGAAGCGTTGTTTCCACAAGAAAAAACGAAAAGCTGATCGGCAATAAGTTTATGATCGTGGAACCGGTTCATCACATGAAAGGTGACCTCAGTCAGATTGTTGCGATCGATATTATCGGTGCAGGGATCGGAGAATATGTATTGGTGGCACAAGGAAGCGCGGCAAGAATTGGCTGCGGCGTAGAAACAGCACCGGTAGATGCCGCCATTGTAGGTATCGTTGATGACGGTGCAGGATTGGAGTAACGCCATGGATATCAAAGAATTACAGAATATTATACAGGAGAATGGTGTAGTTGGTGCCGGCGGTGCAGGATTCCCTACATACATGAAGCTGACAGATAAAGCAAATACCATTCTTATGAACTGTGCAGAGTGCGAACCTTTACTGAAATTACACAGACAGTTATTAGAGAAGCACGCTTACGAAATAATGAAAACCTTCCATATGGTTCAGGAAACAGTTGGAGCTTCTGAGGCCATTATTGGAATCAAAAAATCTTATGTTCAGACAGTAAATGCTCTGAAACAGCATATCGAAGAGTTCCCGGGAATGCGCATCCACCTTCTGGATGAAGTGTATCCGATGGGAGATGAGGTTGTACTGATCTACGAAGCAACTGGTAGAGTTGTAAGACCTGGCGGACTTCCTATTGAGCAGGGAGTTGCTGTGTTTAACGTAGAGACATTGTATAATATATACCAGGCAGTAGAGAAAAAAGAGCCTGTAACAGCCAAATATGTGTCTGTTGTAGCTGAGGTAAATCATCCGGTAACTGTAAAAGTACCTCTTGGATGTACTATGGATGATGTTGTTGCCCAGGCAGGCGGAACTACTGTAAAAGACCCGGTTTACTTTATTGGTGGACCGATGATGGGAAGAATCGGAAAAGGTTCTGACCCTGTGACGAAGACAACAAATGCGATTCTGGTTCTGCCAAAAGACCATTTAATCGTACAGAAGAAGATGCGGACTTCTGCTATAGATTTAAAACGTGCAGCATCTATTTGCTGCCAGTGTAATACTTGTACAGATCTTTGCCCACGTAACAATCTGGGACATCCGATTGATCCAGCCCGCTTCATGCGTGCAGCTTCCAATCAGGATTTCAGAGATGTTAATCCATACATCAATGCAAGCTTCTGCAGCTCCTGTGGCGTTTGTGAGATGTATGCATGTCCTCAGAGCCTTGCTCCAAGAACACTTCTTGCAGACATGAAGGGCGGACTTCGTAAGGCAGGTATTCGTCCTCCTCAGGGAGTACAGCCAGTACCAGTTAAGGAATCCCGAGAATACCGCAAGGTTCCGGAAGAACGCCTGATGGCACGTCTTGGTCTTACAAAATATGACAAGGATGCACCGATGGACGAGACACTGGTTGATATTCCAAAGGTTAAAATTCTTCTTAGCCAGCATATCGGAGCACCTGCTCAGGCAATTGTAAAAGTTGGAGATCAGGTGACAAGAGGTCAGATGATCGCTTCTCCTGCCCAGGGCTTAAGTGTTGGTATCCATGCAACCATCTCCGGTAAAGTTACCGAGGTGACAGACCGCTGGATCGTAGTTGCAAAGAATTAGAAAGGACGTGCAGAAAATGAGTAAAGCAATCGGAATGATTGAATTCAAAACTACAGCTACCGGCGTTACTGCAGCAGATGCAATGGTTAAGACATCTGATGTAGAAATCGTTGAGGCGCAGACCGTGTGTCCGGGTAAATATATTGCAATTATTACCGGTGATCTCAGTGCGGTAAAAGCTGCCGTAGATACAGCTGTAACAACATATGAGGACAAGTGCATTGACAGTTTTGTACTGGGTAATCCGCACGAGTCTCTTTTCCCGGCTATTTATGGAACTACTCAGGTTGAGGAGATCAGTGCGCTGGGAATTCTTGAAACATATGATGCAGCTTCCATTATTGAGGCTGCAGATCAGGCTGCAAAGACTGCAATTGTAGATCTTATCGAGCTTCGTATTGCAAAAGGTATGTGCGGAAAATCTTACATGATGATCACTGGTGAGGTTTCTGCTGTATCCGCATCAATCGACAGAGCGAAAGAGCTTGTTGCTGAAAAAGGCATGTATCTGGATTCCTCTGTTATTGCACATCCGGATAAGAGAATGATCGACAGCCTTCTGTAATTCTGGTCTGACCAATAAAATGAACGCGGAGGGGACCTGAACATGCTTGCGTTAGAGAGACGGAATCTGATCCTTGAGAAATTACAGAATGAGAAGCGCGTAGTAGTAAGTGAACTGAGCCAGTTATACGGAGTCTCTGAGGAAACCATCCGACGGGATCTGGACAAGCTGGAGAAGGAAGGGCTTGCCATTAAAAGCTATGGCGGAGCTGTGATCAATGAAGATGTGAGCATTGATCTCCCTTTTAATGTGCGCAAGAATCAGAATGTAGTTGGGAAACAGAAGATGGCGGAAATTGTAGCCTCTCTTGTGCATGACGGGGAACATCTGCTTCTGGACGCCAGCACTACTGCAGTGTTTGTGGCAAAGGCATTAAAAGAGAAGGAGCGTCTGACTGTGATCACCAATTCCATGGAGATCCTTCTGGAACTGGCAGATGTGTCAGGATGGAATATTATTTCCACAGGTGGGATGATGAAGGAAGGCTATCTGGCTTTCCTTGGATCCCGGACAGAAGAAGTCATTCGCTCTTATTTTGTAGATACCGTTATTTTTTCCTGTAAGGCTCTTGATGAGAACTGGGGAGTAATGGAATCACAGGAAGCTTTTGGAACAGCAAAGAGAGCAATGCTGGATTCAGGACGCAGGAAGATCCTGGTTGTGGATAATACGAAATTTGACCAGACCGCATTTTCCGTTGCCGGAAGATTGCGGGATGTTGATATCGTCGTGACAGATGCGAAGCCTTCTGAAAAATGGCTGAAGCTTTTTAAAGAAGAGGGCGTGGAGTGCAGATATCCGGAATCTGTCCGATAGAAGCTTTCTGCTTACAAAAGAAAGCTGCAATAAAGGAGCATTGAATTATGAAAACTTTTGAAATGAAAACAGTCATCCATTTTGGTGACAATGCCCTGGATAGACTGGCAGAACTGCCATACAAAAAAGTTCTGGTGATCACAGATCCATTCATCGCAAAAGGGAAAATGATCGAGCTGATCACAGACCCATTGAGACGCGGTGGCAAGGAGTTTGAAGTATTCAGTGATGTTGTGCCGGATGCACCGGTAGGAAAAATCGCAGAAGGTGTAAAGAAGTTCCTGGAGTATCAGCCGGAGGTTGTAGTAGCTGTCGGAGGTGGCTCTGCAATTGACTCATCCAAGGCAATCCGTGAGTTTGCCTTGAAAATCAATAACTACGGAAAGGTAGGTCTTATTGCAATTCCTACTACCAGTGGTACCGGATCTGAAGTTACTTCTTTTGCAGTTGTAAATGATACAGACAATCATGTGAAGTATCCGCTTATCTCAGAAAGCCTTACAGCTGATGAGGCAATTCTGGACGCAGAACTTGTAAAGAGTGTTCCGCCTTCCATCACAGCAGATACAGGTATGGATGTGCTGACTCATGCGATTGAGTCATATGTAAGTATCAATCACAATGAATTTTCATCTGCTCTTGCAGAAAAGTCAATTGAAATCTGCGGAGTCTTCCTGTTAAGAGCGTACCTTGATGGTAATGATATGCATGCCCGTCAGAAAATGCATGTAGCTTCCTGTCTTGCCGGACTTTCTTTTAATACAGCCGGACTTGGAATTACACATAGTATGGCTCATCAGCTTGGTGCTATTTTCCATATTCCGCATGGACGTGCCAATGCTATGTTGCTTCCACACATTGTGGAATTTAATGCGAACATTAATAAGCACAGTAAGAGCCAAAAAGAATATCTTCCAGCTGTAAAGAGATATGCAAATATTGCCCATATTCTTGGACTTAGCAATTATAATAAAGTTATGTCTGTAAGATCTCTTGTAAACTGGATTCAGTTTATGCAAAAAGAGATGAATATTCCGCTTACCATTCAGGAAATCGGAACAATTTCACCAGATGAATATTTTGGTGCAATTGACAAGATGGCAGACCTTGCTCTTGCAGACGCCTGCACAACGGCGAATCCAAGAGTTCCTAAAAAGGAAGATATTGTGAAGATCTACAAGAAATTGTGGTCATTTTAATGAATATAAGAGGCTTTGGACAGAATCAGTGATGATTTGTCCAAAGTCTGTTTATAACTAATATAGTGAATGTAAGATAATGTGGATCAATGTTTATTATTTATATAAAAGATGATATTGTCAGATATTCAGTGTGTTAGTGCAAAACAAATTTTATTTTGCCGGACAGGTGAAATGTTAGGGGAGAGCCATATGAGTATTTATACGAAAAATGGTGACAAGGGAACTACTAATCTTGTCCATACGAAAAATGTTTCTAAATCTGATGACAGAATTCAGCTTGAAGGAACTATAGATGAACTTTCCAGTCATATCGGTGTTTTAAAAACAATGATCGAAGACGGAGAAATCCTTCGTTTTCTGGAAAAAATCCAGGAAAACCTGATGAAAATCGCTGATGGAGTGGCTGATCCCTATAACAGAGATTATAAGATAAATGATGATAAGACAGAGCTTCTGGAAGAGGAAATTGATCGTCTGGAGGAATTGTTTAATTTACCCAAAGAGTCTTCTTTGCCAGGTACCTGCCGTCTGTCTGCAGAGATTGATGTAACTCGGGCTGTGGCCAGAAGAGCGGAGCGTGATCTTGCCGCTGTAAGTGTAAAGTTTGGTTCTGACACAGGAAGCAAGAAATATATGAACCGTCTGGCAGACTATCTGTATGTGCTTGCACGCTATGAAGAAGCGGAGGCAGCAGGTCAGAAGACGGGAACGTCAAAGCTTGTAGAAACTGACGCATCTTCTGAAAATACGGAACTACATGCAAGTGGAACTGAGAAAGTGGCAGGAGGAAGTGTGAGCGTGGATACGAAAGTTGAAAATTCTCTCATATCTGGTACCTCTGATTCTGTAGACGAAGCTGTAATTCAGGCAGTACTGCGCCGCATGGGTATGCAGAATAAGATTACACTGGATGGAGCGAAGAAACTGATCGGGAAAATCGAACAGGAAGCCCTTCGCCGCGGTAAGAAAGCGGTGATTGCAGTTTGTGGTCCGGAAGGAAATCCAATTGCCGTTCATGTAATGGACGGAGCATTTCTGGTAAGCTTTGATGTCGCTTTGAAAAAAGCTTATACTTCTGTTGCGGTGAAGATGTCCACCATGGAATTATCTAAACTGGCTCAGCCGGGCGGAACCTTTTATGGCGTAGATAAGATGGATGGTGGAAAAATCGTGATTTTCGGAGGCGGCGTGCCGCTGAAATCCGGAGATACGATTATCGGAGGTCTTGGTATAAGCGGAGGCACAGGAGAGGAAGATCACAGCCTGGCAGAATATGCATTGTCCGTATTACCGGAAATATTGTAGTTGGAATATAGTACAAGGATTATGACAGGGAAAGGCTATTTCTTTAGGAAAGAGAAAAAGCCTTTCTTTTTTTCGTATGGAGCTTTTGAGACAGAAAGCAGTTTATAACCCGTTTTATCAATAGTCTCTTTCAGTTTTGCTTCATCAAGATCATTTTCTGTAAGGATAACCGTCTCTCCTTTTGTATGGGACGAGGTGACTTTTTTTACAGAAAAGTTATTACGAATACTTTCGTTAATGTGGGATTCACACATTCCACACATCATTCCGTCTATTTTTAATGTAATCTGCTGCATAATTTAATCTCCCTTTTTTAATAGATTTGCCATAAATGTCCTGGCGGTATGTTTTCAAACACGCTCTAAGCTGTGTAATCAAATTTCACAAAGGACAGCTCGCAGTTTGCAATACGGCTGCAGATATTTACTGCTGAATACATTACCACGGAAAATTCTCCGTCAATAGTATCCACATGAAGATAACGTCCGTCAGCGGAGATTCTGGCGTGTTTCACATCGCCTCGCTCTGTCAGTTCTTTTATGATTTCATTTGCCAGGTCTTCCGTAACAGTTTTTGATAAATGATAACATCTTCCCATGATTCAACAGCTTCCTTTCGTCATACTTATGTTAGTTGCTTCTAATTGAAAATATTATAGCACGTTTCAGAAAAAAGAAAACTTCAGTTACAGATAAAATTTATCATTTAAGTGTCGAATTATGTGAGAATTTTACGACCGAATTTCGTTGTAATGGCAACCGGCTTTTGTTAGAATAAAAGAAACGAAAGAGAAAAACAATTTCTGATTTTCTGCGGCGTTCTGCAGCAGTATGTGCGGACAGTTTTCTGCCATGGGCTAATCTGCCTGATCAGCAGCAATTCCATCATCCGGTTACTTGAAAACCTGCTACATAAGGGTCCTGGAATAAGAGACCATTCTGGAAAAATGGCATATATAGCGAAAACAAGAATAAGCTATGGCTTTTTTCGAGTCTTAACAGCAAAAGAAAACGCATAAAATGCGTCAACGTAGCCTGTAAAAAATACAGGAATGATTCTCTGTCGTTTTTCTTACGACGAAAAAAATCACATCTTTAGCATATCTGAGAAATAAGAGAAAAAGAAGTCAATTCTTTTTTTGTGGGCGGGCATCCGGCCAATGCTCGCCCTCCTAATCAGCTTTTCTTATATTTTCCTGGTGTAGTTCCTTTGTATTTTTTAAATGTACGTATAAAATAGCTCAGATCATTAAATCCATTTCGATATGCAATATCTGTAATAGAATCATCGGTTGTGGAGATTTCATAGCAGGCTCTCTCAATGCGCTGCCTGTTCAGATAATCCATGGGAGTCTGATGGGTCATTTCGGAGAAAAAACGGCAAAAGTATTTGGGTGACATGGATACGGAGGCCGAAAGCTGTTTTAGTGTCAGAGCCCCCGTATAGTTGTGCTCAATGAAATCAAGTACCTGTTTCAGCTGTAAAATTCTCTTATAATCACGTCTTGCGCGTGTTATACTTTCAAGATAGTAATGATTACTAAAAATAATGCCGAAAAAGTGGTAAAATTGTCCAATTACAGTGAGCTCGTAGCCAGGTTCTCTTTTCCAAAGAGAATCAAAAAGACTGTTTATTGTATTGCAGATTTCTATATGCTTTGGTGTAAAATGATGATAGATCAGAATTTCCTGATGAATAATCTTCTGCATATATCCTGCACAAACAGAATTATTTTTGAGGAAAACATTTCCGTCGAAAACAATGCACTGATAAAGACAATTATCAGGAATTCCACTGTGAAGAATTCCACTATGTACAAAAATGATGTCTCCAGCTGTTGCAATGAAACTTTTTTCGTCTAAAGTGACAGTGAGAGAGCCCTCAAGAATACGAATGATTTCATATTCTACATGCCAGTGATAGGACATTACATAGCGCGGATGAGCCTGATCAATATGATGAAATTCAAAAGGAAAATCATATGTTCCCCTTAAACGGTCTTCATTATGGTCCAGATCCTGCAAAATAAATTCCTCCTTAAGTTAATTTGATGGATTTTTTACAAAATGATCAAAAAAGTGAATATTGTACTATTTTTTGCCATTATATCACAAGTAATTACGGTTTGGCAATTGTATACTATGAACTATAGGAAACAGGGAGGTTTTTTAGTGAAACCTCTTAAAAAAGAATATATTTATTATGGAGGTAATGAATCATGGCAAAGAGCAGATTAGTAGGCAGCTATCCGGTTATCGGTATCAGACCAACAATCGACGGACGTAGAGGAGCACTCGATGTCAGAGGATCTCTTGAAGAGCAGACAATGAATATGGCTAAATCCGCTGCGAAACTTTTTGAAGAAAACCTGAGATATTCCAACGGTGAGCCTGTTAAAGTTGTTATCGCTGATACAACAATCGGACGTGTAGGTGAAAGTGCTGCATGTGCTGACAAATTCCGTAAAGAAGGCGTAGACATCACACTTACTGTTACACCGTGCTGGTGCTATGGCGCAGAGACAATGGATATGGATCCTCAGACAATCAAAGCTGTATGGGGCTTCAACGGAACAGAAAGACCAGGAGCAGTTTACCTTGCATCCGTTCTTGCTACACATGCACAGAAAGGTCTTCCGGCATTCGGTATCTATGGACATGATGTTCAGGAAGCTGATGACACATCTATCCCGGCAGACGTTGAAGAGAAATTACTCAGATTCGGACGTGCAGCAGTTGCAGCTGCTTCCATGAGAGGCAAATCCTATCTGCAGATCGGTTCCGTTACAATGGGTATCGGCGGATCTATCATTGATTCCGATTTCATCGAATCCTATCTTGGAATGCGTGTTGAATCCGTTGATGAGGTAGAAATCATCCGTCGTATGACAGAAGGCATCTACGATCACGCAGAATTTGAGAAAGCTCTCAAATGGGCGAAAGAGACCTGTAAGATTGGTTGGGACAAGAACCCTGAAGAACTGCAGTTCTCCCCAGAGAAGAAAGAAGAGCAGTTTGAGTTCGTAGTTAAAATGGCAGTTATCATCAAAGAGCTGATGAACGGCTGCGATAACCTTGATCCTGCATTCTCCGAGGAAGCAATCGGACACAACGCTCTGGCAGCTGGTTTCCAGGGACAGAGACAGTGGACAGATTTCTATCCAAACGGTGACTTTGCAGAAGCTATGCTGAACACATCCTTCGACTGGAACGGAGCTCGTGAGCCATACATCCTCGCTACAGAGAATGACGTTCTCAACGGACTTGGAATGATGTTCATGAAACTTCTTACAAACAGAGCTCAGATCTTCGCTGATGTTCGTACATACTGGAGCCCAGAGGCTGTTAAGAAAGCTACAGGATATGACCTTGAAGGCGTAGCTAAAGAAGCTGGCGGATTCCTTCACCTGATCAACTCCGGTGCTGCTTGCCTTGACGCTAACGGCGAAGCTAAAGATGAAAACGGCAATGCTGTTATGAAACAGTGGTGGGATATCACAGAAGAAGACCAGAAAGCTATCATGGAAAACACTGAATGGTGTATGGCTGACAACGGATACTTCCGTGGAGGCGGATACTCCAGCCGTTATGAAACAAAAGCTCAGATGCCTGCAACAATGATCCGTTTGAACCTTGTTAAAGGACTTGGACCGGTTCTGCAGATTGCTGAAGGATGGACAGTTGCTCTTCCAGCAGAAGTATCTGACAAACTTTGGAAACGTACAGACTACACATGGCCATGTACATGGTTTGCTCCAAGATGCGATGGCAAAGAGGGACCGTTCAAGACAGCTTATGATGTAATGAACAACTGGGGAGCTAACCACGGTGCTATCTCCTACGGACATATCGGAGCTGACCTGATCACAATGTGCTCTATGCTTCGTATCCCGGTATCCATGCATAACGTTCCGGAGAAAGATATCTATCGTCCGGCAGCTTGGAATGCATTTGGAATGGATAAAGAAGGTGCAGATTTCAGAGCTTGCAAGAACTATGGACCTCTTTATAAATAATTAGCTTTTTATAATTTAACTGCTTTCTTTCACTCCCCCAGGACAATGAAGGAAAGCTGAGAGAGCGGGACTTTTGTCTCGCTCTTTTATTGTCTGGGGCTCTTTATCGGACATACATTCGCATGATTTCACGCCCGGATTCCCGATTTTTCTGTGAAATTGTTTATAAAAACACCTCGCGGAACATTACCGGTGAATAGTAACTGTTGCTGTAAAATAATGGGAAAATATGAGAAAAATGGTTGCAAGTTTTTCCTGGTGTGTTACAATGAAAAGCAGAAAAATGGTTACTGCTCATTCCGTTCACAAAATACCTCGCGGAATGTTATCAGTAAACAGTAACGAAAAATGTATACAAGAGGGAAAAGAGGATATATATGAAGAAAAAGCTGGGAATGTTGCTGGCTGTGCTTCTTACTTTTTGCATGACTGTGGGAGTTTTTGCAGATGCAGGAAAGACACAGCAGGTTGATTATAAAACAGATTACTATATGATTGTAGAATCGCCTGATGGCGGTGTTGACATGTATTCAGAGGCAGATGCTTCCAGCCCGAAGCTGAATGATGAGCTGATTCCTAATGGAACTGCGATCCATGTAGAAGGAGAGACCACAGATGAAGCTGGAAAGGTATGGGTATATGCTCAGCTTCATGGCATGTTTGGTTTCCTGGAAGAGAATTATCTGAAGCCGGCTACTCTTGCCGAGGCAGTGGCATCAGAGCTTGTTTTATACGGAAGCAAGGATGCGAATTACAGTATTACAGTCAATGCTAAGGAAGACGGTTCCGTTTGCCTGTATAAAGGACCTGGAAAAAAGTACGGCACAGTTTCCGGAGGCTGTAATATAGCGAATGGTGAGAAGTTATATATTGATACAGAAGTAGATACTGGTAAAGATGGTATCTGGGGACACACAGAGGCTGGTGATGTTTCTGGCTGGGTAAATATTGCAGAAGCCACCAATACGGAAGAGAGTACAGTAGAACTTGTTCCTGAAACTGAGAAAGAAGCGGAAGACGGTTCCCAATCTGTTCAGGCTGGAGAGAATACTTCTGAAGTTGGAAAAGCAGGTACCGAAGGCAAAGATATCGGTGATGCGGAGGCAGAGCTAACAGGCACTCCTACCCCGAAGCCTGAGAAGACAAGTACTCCTACTCCGAAGCCAACCGAGACGAGTACTCCTGTACCAGAACCTACTAAGAAAGCAACTGCAGCTTCAGAACCGACTGAGACAAGTACGCCTGCCCCGGAGCCAACTGAGACAAGTACGCCTACCCCGGAGCCGACTGAGACGAGCACGCCTGCCCCGGAGCCGACTGAGACAAGCACGCCTGCCCCGGAGCCGACTGAGACAAGTACGCCTATCCCGGAGCCAAGTGAGACTATTGCGCCTACAGAAGAGGCAGCAGTAACAACTGCTCCTTCAGAAAGTGCAGAACAGGAAGCGTCCAGCGAAAATGTGGAGAGCACAGATAAAGGAATGAATTCTGTTATCTGGATTCTGGTTGTAGTTATTATCATTGGCATCGCAGTGGTAATCTGGCTCCTTAAGAAAAAAGGAAAAAATAGTGAATCATAATAAACATGAATAATAAAAGCTCCGCCGGGAATCCGACGGAGCTTTTTAGCTGAAATAAAAAATTATTTGTTGATAACAACACCTTTCTGAAGCATAACGTTTGCGTAAACAGCTTTCTCACCTGTAGCGATAATACAATATGCTTTCTTTGCCTCTTCATAAAATGCGAAACGCTCGATATTTCCAACTGCCTCGGCGCCACGTTCATCATGTTTGGAAACAATCTCTTTGTATGTATCCCAGATTGGAGTTTTTACCGGATCGCCAGGCATAACTTCCATCAGGGTAACTGGTTTCTCTACATAAGAATCAAGAGGGATAACAGTAAGGATAGCGTCCAGAAGTTCTGGAACTCCATGTCCGTCGCAGCGAACAACAATTGCATCTTTACCCATTGATTCTACTGGGAAGTTGCCGTCCGCGATAACGATGCGGTCGCTGTGTCCCATCTCGCATAAAACTTTTAAAAGCTGTGGTGAAAGTATTTCTGGAATTCCTTTTAACATAATATATTCTCCCTTCGTTCTTTCTCAGAAATCTGGCACAGTAATCTATAAAAACTGATACCGGTTCCGAAAGTATTCTACTCTATAAGTTACCTTTCTTTGCTGGATTTTTCAAGGTAAAATTTTACGCAAAAAGATGAAATATTTACTGTTGACAGAAATTTGGAAAAGAGTTAATATGAACTAAAACAGAAACGTTTCGGTTTCTTGAAAACAGAAGATTCACGGCCTGTATCAGCAGGCAGAAGGAGGAGAATATGCCACTTGTTACATCTAAGGAAATGTTGTTGAAAGCTCAGCAGGGCGGTTACGCAGTGGGTGCATTTAATGCAGAGAATATGGAGATGGTGAAAGCGATCATTCAGGCAGCTGAGGAGTTGAAAGCACCTGTTATGATCCAGACTACTCCATCTACTATTAAATATGGCACTCTTGAGACCTATCAGGCAATCGTTGCAGCAGAAGCTGCAAAGGCTTCCGTTCCGGTTTGCCTGCACCTTGACCACGGCAGTAGCTTTGATCTCGCCATGAAGGCTCTGAAGGCTGGATATACTTCCGTGATGATTGACGGTTCTAAGCTGGATTATGAAGGAAACATTGAGGTGAGCAAGAAGGTGGCTGACGTAGCAGCTTCTATGGGAATCCCATGCGAGGCAGAACTTGGTAAGGTAGGTGGTAAGGAAGACGACCTGGTTGCAGTTGCAGATACCAATACCGATCCACAGGAAGCCAGAGAATTTGTAGAGCGCACCGGCGTTACTTCTCTTGCGGTAGCAATCGGCACAGCACATGGCTTCTATGTGGGAACTCCTGTTCTTGATAAGGAGCGTTTAAGTGAAATTCGTGAAGTTGTAGATATTCCTCTGGTTCTTCATGGCGCTTCCGGCCTTAGCGATGAGGATGTTATGGATTGCGTAAAGAGAGGAATCTGTAAGGTTAATTTTGCCACCGAGCTTCGTGCAGCATACTCCAAGGCTGTCAGAGAGACACTTGAGGATGAGAAGGTATTTGATCCTAAGGCATATGGCAAGGCTGGAATTGCAGCTGTGAAAGAGCTTGTAATGGCCCGTATGAAAGTTTGCGGCTGTGACGGAAAGGCTGAGTAAGAGGCTGATTTATGGCAGCGACGATGAAAGATATTGCCAGACGGACAGGACTTGGTCTGGCAACGATTTCCTCTTATTTCAATGGGGGGAATGTAAGAGAGAAGAACCGTATCAAGATCGAAGAAGCCATCGAAGAATTACATTACGAAGTAAATGAAGTTGCCCGCGGTCTGAAGACCAATGCGACCAAGACAGTGGGGGTTGTGATTCCAGAGCTGAACAATGTTTTCTGCGCAGAAATCATCAGTGGAATGGAGGATATCCTCCGAAGCCATGGATATGCAGCGATTGTCTGTGACTGCAGAACAGATAAGAAGCTTGAAAAAGAAGCAGTGGATTTCCTTACCCGGAAACGTGTGGATGGAATTATCAATATGCCGGTAGATATGACTGGAGCCCATCTGAATGAATTTCAGAAAACAGGTAAACCCATTGTGCTTATCGACCGTATGATCCAGGGAATATCCTGCGACTGTGTGCTGGTGGATAATGTAAATGCAGCTGAGAAGGCTGTTGGCATGCTGGTAGAAGAACAGCATCAGAAGATTGGTCTGATCGGTGGACCGGATGAGGTATTCACTGCCAGACAGCGTATGTTAGGATATATGAAAGCACTTAAGGCTCATGGAATTGCGGTTGATGAAAAGCTGATCTGTCATGGTGATTACACGATCCAGGGAGGGGTTCAGGCAGTAGAAGAGCTGGTGAAAGAGAATCCGGATATGACAGCTGTTTTTGTGACGAACTATGAGATGACTATGGGGGCAGTGATCGGGCTTAACGAGATGGGGGTATCCATGCCAGAGGAGATTTCCCTGGTGGGATTTGACAATCTGCCTTTTGCCCGTGCATGCAGACCTGCACTTACCATTGTTTCACAGCCCACAGAGAAAATTGCAAGGGAAACAGCACAGATCATGCTGGAACGGCTTGAAGGAAGAGATGAGCTTCCTGACCATATTGTACGGAAACTTCAGACTGATATTTTTATGGGGAAATCCATAAGGAGACAAGGATGAGCAAAGACTATTTATTAGGAATTGATATTGGAACCAGCGCGTGCAAGGTTGCCATATTTAACAAGAACGGAAAGGTGATGGCTTCCGCCAATGGGGATTACCCTGTTTATTATCCTCATGAGGGATGGGCGCAGCAGAAGCCGGATGAATGGTGGCATGCGGTTTGCGGCGCTATTTGCGAATGCCTGGAGACAGGTAATATTTCAGGAGAGCAGATTGCCGGAGTGGGAATTGATGGGCAGAGCTGGTCGGCTATTGCCATTGACCATGAGGGAAATGTTCTGACAGATACACCTATCTGGATGGATACAAGAGCCCAGGAAATCTGCGACAGACTCAATAATGAAATCGGCAGTGAGAATATTTTCAATGTTGCAGGTAATTCTCTTCAGCCTTCTTATACCACAGCGAAGATTCTCTGGTATAAGGAGAATATGCCTGAAGTATATAATAAGATTTACAAGATCCTTCAATCAAACAGCTTTATTGCTTACAGACTGACTGGTGCCATCACACAGGATCTTTCACAGGGATATGGCCTGCATTGCTTTGATATGCGTACTGGTACCTGGGATGAAGTGATGTGTGAGAAACTGGGAATTCCTGTGGATTTTCTTCCGGAGATTGTTGCGTGCGATAAGGTAGTGGGAACTGTGACGGAAGAGGCGGCAGCCCAGAGTGGACTGACTGTCGGAACTCCTGTAGTGGCCGGCGGTCTGGATGCAGCCTGTGGGACACTTGGTGCAGGTGTGATCCATCCGGGGGAGACCCAGGAGCAGGGTGGACAGGCTGGTGGCATGAGCATCTGCACAGATACATACAAAGCAGATCCAAGTCTGATCTTAGGATATCACGTAGTGCCAGGCAAGTGGCTTCTTCAGGGAGGAACTACCGGAGGCGGCGGTGTCATGCGCTGGTTTGAGAGAGAATTTGCAGCTTATGAGAGGAGCCGCAAGGCGGATACCGGGAAATCCTCTCTGGAACAACTGAATGAAATTGCCGAGGCAGTACCAGCCGGAAGTGAAGGCGTTGTGTTCCTTCCATATATGTCCGGGGAGAGATCCCCTGTCTGGAATCCATACGCCAAAGGCGTTTTCTATGGACTTGATTTTGCTAAGACCAAGGGACACATAGTAAGAGCCTGTATGGAGGGCGTAGCATTTTCCCTGCGCCATAATCTGGAGGTGGCTGAAGCAGCAGGTGCTAAAGCAGAAGTTCTTCGTGCTATGGGAGGTTCAGCCAATTCCCTTCTCTGGACTCAGATTAAGGCTGATGTGACAGGCAAGGCAGTGGTGGTCCCTGCTTCCGATACAGCAACCACATTAGGTGCTGCAATCCTGGCTGGCGTAGGAGTTGGATTTTATAAAGATTACGAGGAAGCGGTTTCCATGACAGTGAAAGAGACAAGACGCCATGAGCCCAATCCTGAGAATAAAGAAGTTTATAATAAGACATACCGTACATATAGGGATTTATATGAATCTCTGAAAGCTATGATGGTACGGAAGTAAGGAGGTATTTCAAGATGAAAGCAGCAGTTGTAGTTGCAAACGAGGATGTACAGTACCAGGAAATCGAAGAACCGCAGGCAAAACCAGGCTGGGTAAAGATTAAAGTAAAAGCTTCCGGCATTTGTGGCTCTGATGTTCCGCGAGTATTGAATCATGGTGTTCATTTTTATCCTATCGTTCTTGGACATGAGTTTTCTGGTGATGTAGTAGAAGTTGGCGAAGGGGTCACTAAGGTGAAAGTTGGCGACCGCGTTTCCGGGGCTCCGCTTCTTCCGTGCATGAAGTGTGATGATTGTCAGAATGGAAACTTCTCCTTATGTAAGCATTACAGTTTTATCGGTTCCAGGCAGCAGGGAAGTAATGCGGATTATGTAGTAATTCCAGAGCAGAATGCGATTCCTTTTGATCCGTCTATTTCCTATGAACAGGGTGCAATGTTCGAGCCATCCACAGTTGCTCTTCATGGACTCCTTCAGAATGATTATCAGGGCGGTCGCTGCGTAGCAATTTTAGGATGTGGAACAATTGGCATATTCACAATGCAGTGGGCAAAGATCTTTGGTTCCAAGAAGGTTGTCGTATTTGATATTAGTGAGGAACGCCTGGATCTTGCCATGAGAATGGGCGCAGATGCAGTTATCAATACAACCAAAGAGAATTATATGGAAGAGGCTATGGCAATTACCGGTGGTAAGGGCTATGAATATGTGTTTGAAACAGCCGGACAGGTTCCCACTATGCATATGGCATTTGAACTTGCTGCGAATAAGGCACACGTATGCTTCATTGGAACACCTCATGCAGATCTTACATTTACACCAAAGCAGTGGGAGAATATGAATCGTAAAGAATTTAAACTTACAGGCTCCTGGATGTCCTATAGTTCCCCGTTCCCAGGCAAAGAGTGGGATCTTACAGCTCATTATTTTGCAACCGGTCAGCTGAAATTTGATCCGGGATTTATTTATCGCAAAATGCCAATGAGTCAGGCTCAGGAAGCATTCCAGCTCTATAAGACACCTGGTCTTGTAAAGGGGAAGATTCTTCTGATGAATGAGGATTGAGCATATGATACTGACAGTAACATTAAATGCAGCCATTGATAAGCGGTATGTGGTAAATAACTTTAAGACTGGAGAAGTGAATCGTGTAAAGGAATGTACTTATGTTCCTGGTGGAAAAGGTCTGAATGTATCCAAGCCGGCTTCAATTTACGGAGCAGAGGTGACTGCCACAGGTTTTGTAGGTGGTTATGCAGGAGCTTATATTGAGAATGCATTGAAACCGTTTGGTATTAAAAGTGCTTTTTATCATGTAGCTGCAGAAAGCAGATCCTGTATTAATATCTGGGATGAAGTTAATAAAGTTCAGACAGAATTTCTGGAACCTGGGTTTACCCTTACAGAAGAGGATTTTGCCGGATTTGAGGAAAAATTCTGTAATCTTGTAAAAGAAGCGAAAGTAGTTGCAATGTCAGGAAGTGTTCCGAAAGGACTTGATGGAACTGCTTATCAGCGACTTATAAAGATTGTAAAAGAGGCAGGAATTCCGGTTATTCTGGATACCAGTGGCAAACTTCTTGAAATGGGAATTGAAGCAGCACCTACTATGATCAAGCCCAATATTGATGAAATCCGTATGCTCACAGGCAAGAAATGTGATAATATTCAGGATATTATAGATGCGGCGAAAGAGATTCATGCAAAAGGTGTGGAAATCGTAGCTGTTTCCCTGGGAGCTGACGGTTCTCTTGCAGTAGGTAATGAAGGAATTTTCCGTGCACTGGTTCCGAGAATAAATGCAGTGAACACAGTTGGGTGTGGAGATTCTATGATCGCAGGATTCGCACTGGGTTTATCCAGGAGACTTTCACTTCCTGAGACAATGAAACTGGCAAGTGCTATTTCAGCGGCAGCAGCCATGCGCGAGGAGACTGGATTTTTTGTGATGGAAGATATGGAAAAACTGCTTCCACAGATTGAGGTTACTAAATTATAAGAAAATGTAGTAAAAGATATTAAGCGAAAGTAAATTGCGTTGTAATTGAAAGCCATAGTGCAAAAGAAATGTTAAGGAGGATAAGAAAATGACAATGATTGATCCGGCAATTGTTCCGCAGAGAACACTTTATACTGGCGCTAAGATGCCAGCTGTTGGAATGGGTACTTTTGGAAGTGACCATGCAGATGCAGACGCAGTTTCTGCTTCTGTTGCAGGTGCACTTCGCGTAGGTTACCGTTCTTTTGATTGTGCTGCATGTTACGGAAATGAAGATATGATCGGAAAGATTTTCGCAGATGCATTTGCAGAAGGTATTGTAAAAAGAGAAGAACTTTTTATTGCCTCCAAAGTATGGAACGATATGCATGGTGACGGAGATGTACTGATTGCCTGTGCGAAGACCTTAAAGGATCTGAAGCTTGACTATCTGGATATGTATTATGTTCACTGGCCATTCCCGAACTATCATGCACCACATTGTGATGTGGATTCCAGAAATCCTGATTCCAAACCGTTTACAGTAGAGCGCTTTATGAAAACCTGGCGCCAGATGGAGCGCCTGGTAGATATGGGTCTGACGAAACATATCGGTATGTCTAATATGACAATCCCGAAACTGGAGGCAGTACTTCCACTTTGCAGAATTAAACCAGCTGCGATCGAGATGGAGCTTCATCCATGCTTCCAGCAGCCGGAGCTGTTTGATTATTGCAGAGCGCATGGTATTGAAGTGGTAGGATTCTGCCCAATTGGTTCTCCTGAACGTCCGGAACGTGATAAAATGCCAGAAGATATTGCGGATATTGAACTGCCAGAGCTGAAAGCAATTGCAGCGGCACATGGTGTACATCCAGCAGTTATCTGCATTAAATGGGCTGTACAGAGAGGTGCTTCCCCAATTCCATTCTCTTTGAAAGAGAAGAATTACACCATGAACCTGAAATGTGTCACGGAAGATCCTCTGACAGAAGAAGAGATGGAAACCATCCGTTCCCTTGATAAGAATAACCGTCTGATCAAAGGCCATGTATTCCTGTGGGAAGGTGCAAAGGACTGGCACGATCTCTGGGATGAGGATGGAGTGATTGTAAAATAATGGTTATAATTTCAAAGCTTCTTTAAATATCTTACACAGCAGAAAAGCTGCAGGGTTTATAATTCTTATAACTTTGCAGCTTTTTTGTTACCAGTAAACAGTAATAGTAACACACACCAAACAAACTCTGGAATTGTTTGTTTAGTTTGCATGATTTTATGGTATGTGATAATATAATATTTAGCTGAAATTAATAGAATACCATGTGCAAACAGGCATCGGGGGGGGAGCCGATGAGGTACATGCTGTGTATAGAAAGGGAAAGCGAAAACTATGTATCGAATTTTACTTGTAGATGATGAGATCCTGGTACGTGACGCCATAAAGGAGAATATTGACTGGAAGTCCATGGATTGCCAGCTTGTAGGAGACTGCGAAAACGGAAAGCAGGCAGCAGATTTTGTGAAGAGCCATCCGGTAGATATTGTTCTCACAGATATTTTGATGCCGTATATGGATGGAATGGAACTGAGCCATTTTCTGCATGATAATTACCCGGAGATCGTAATTGTGATCTTCAGTGGCTTCGGGGAATTTGAATATGCAAAGAAAGCAATTCAGTATAATGTAAGCGAATACATGCTGAAGCCGGTAACTGCTATGGAGCTCAGAGAAGTTATTGGCAAAATGAAAGAAAAAGTAGATCTGCAGAGAAAAGAAAAGAAGAAAATAGAATCCCTCACAAAGACATCTCAGGATTATCACAAAAATGCTCTGGTGATTCGTTCGAAAGCGATTGAATCTCTGGTAAGCTGTACTCGGGATGTGCAGGAGAGCCTGGAGGAATTGTCTGGAATGGGAATTAATCTGGAGGCAGCATCTTATCGGGTTGCGTTATTTGACATGGATCTGTTTTCCGATATTCATCAGATTGATATGGAAAAACGCCAGGAGAGCGCATTAATGGCTTTTGTTTTATTTAATGTTGCAGATGAGATCGTGACAGATCGTAATGCAGGAATTGCCTATCAGGAAGGAAATAACCGGGTGTGTATCCTCTTTATGGGAAACCGCAGCAGGGAGTTTTCCAGAGAAATACAGGAAATCTGTCAGGAAATCCAGAAAAAAGTAAAAGAAGTGATCGGCATTGAAGCTTCAGCAGGAATTGGGGGCTGGGTAAGGAATCCCGGAGATACGATCCAGTCTCATAACCAGGCTGAGAAGGCTATTGAACTGCGCTATTTACTGGGCGGAAATCTGCTCATTGATACAGAAACACTGAATCCGGAGAGAAGTATTTCTTTGCAGCAGCCATTAAGCGATATGGTAGATGGAATCAAGAAAGGCAATGAAGCTGAGATGAATCAGGCTCTTTCTGTTATGAAATCTGAGATCAAAAAGGCCAGAGTGGATAAAAGTCAGGCCTGTGTCTGCCTTCAGATGATTCTGCGCCATGCAGGAAGCTGCTGGGAAGCTCTTTCTTCTGAGAATGAAGATCTGTTCCACAAAAGAGAAATTCTCATGGGACGGGTAACCGAACAGAAAACTTTTAAGGAAGCTTTTAAAATGGCAGAGGACTATGTTCACGAGGTATTCGAAAGGTGCTCTTCCCTGAACAGCTCCAGCGGTCAGAAGCAGGCGGTACTTGCTATGGAATATATTCGCCAGCATTACAATGAGCCGGAATTAGGATTGAATGATATCTGTTCCTATCTGAATATTGGTACAAGCTATTTCAGTACTATTTTTAAGGAAGCCACAGGAGGCACTTTCCTGGAATTCCTCAGTAAGACCCGTATGGAAAAGGCAAAGGAACTCCTGGAACAGACTGCACTTAAGAACTATGAGATTGCGGAGAAGGTGGGCTTTTCAGATCCCCATTATTTTGGAATTTCTTTTAAGAAAATGACAGGTAAGACTCCTACCGAGTATGCAAGGGAAAAAAGATCCTTATGAAAAGAAAAGTACTGACGGCAGCCGGCATTTGTATTGGAATTTTGATTTTTACAGAAGGCAGCAGGTATTTTGTTCAGAATCAGAAATGCCAGAAGCAGCTGTTTGCGATGGACACCTATATGGAGTTTACCGCATATGGTAAAAACAGCGAAAAAGCTGTAGATGCAGCTATAGAAGAAGTACAGAAACTGGATGCGATGTTATCAGCAGAAAACAGTAAAAGTGAAGTATATGCCTTAAACGAACAGGGAAATCTGCAGGCAACAGATGATCTGGCAGAACTGATCCTCCGGGGAAAAGAAATTTATCAGGAGACAGACGGACTTTTTGACGATACGATTTATCCGGTGATGAAGCTATGGGGATTCCCCACAGGCAATTATCATGTGCCTGCAGCTGCTGAAGTACAAAAAAAACTGGCACTGGTGGATGGAAATAAAGTAGAAATACAGACCCGGGACTCTGATGAAAAGGGCAGGGACAGCAAAGAAAAAGCAAATTTTGTAACGCTTGGAGCAGATCAGCAGATTGATTTTGGAGGAATTGCAAAAGGATATACAGGGCAGAAGCTGGCAGAGCTTTTTCAGGAATATGGCGTTTCTTCCGCATTGGTTTCTCTTGGAGGGAACATTCAGGCGATAGGGACGAAGCCAGACGGCAGCAGCTGGAAAGTGGGAATACGTGATCCAAAAGGCGGACAGCAGGATTATATTGGCGTTTTATCTGTGGAAAATCAGGCCGTAGTTACTTCTGGCGGTTATGAGCGGTATTTTGAAGAAGATGGGGAGACCTATATTCATATCATCAATCCCAGGACAGGATATCCGGCAGATGGAGATCTGTTGTCTGTGACAATCGTATCAAAGGATGGTACACTTGCAGATGGAATGTCCACGGCCCTTTATATTATGGGCTATGAGAAAGCTTGTCAATTCTGGCGGCAGCACAGGGAAGAATTCAATGTGATCCTGGTGACAGATGATGGGAAGATTCATATTTCAGAGAATCTTAAGGAAAATTTTCAGACAGAGTGGGATCTGGAAATGATTGAATCCGGAAGTGAATAATTGCAGCTATAAAGAGATTTGCTGCCAGCAGGTGGATTATTTCTGCAGAAATCAGTGATGAAAGGTATGAAAAATAAAAAGTTAAATGAATGAGAAAATGCAAGGGAGAGCAGCCTATGAATGAAAACAAAAGAGAACGAAAATTTCTTAAAGGCTTTAAAAGTATTCAAAGCACTATATTTGTGGCTGTTTCTGTTCTGGTTCTCTGTGCGGTGCTTGCAGCGACTGCAGTATCAGTAAGATATACGAATTCTACAGTTTATGAGAACTCTGCCATTTATACCCAGACCATTATACATCAGCTGAATCAGAATGTTGATTCGTATATTACATATATGGATAATATTGCCTCAGTTATTGCAAAAAGCCAGGATGCGTATCAGCTTTTGTACCAGCGCATCGGTGAGGATGAGGCTGTAAAAGAAGGACACAGGAAACGTCTTCTGGAACAATTCAGTACGATACTGAAAGGACGTGATGATATCTGCAACATCGGAATCGTGCAAAAAGATGGGGTTATGCTCATAAACAGCGGATATCAGGCCATCAATCCGGATCTGGATCTTTCCACGCAGGAGTGGTACACCAATGCGGTAGATAATTACAATCAGTATTGTCTCAGCTCTTCCCATGTCCAGCATGTGATCAAGGGCCAGCGTCCGTGGGTGATTACTTTAAGCCGCGAAGTCCACAATTTCTATGGCACGGGAAACAGTGACGGCGTTGTATTTATTGACTTGAATTACAGCGCCATCAGTGAGCTCTGTGATCAGAACAGCATTGGGGATAAGGGATATGTATTTATTCTGGATCAGAATGGGAACATCGTTTATCATCCAAGTCAGCAGCAGCTGTATAATGAGCTTCAGACGGAGAATATTGATATTGTTATGAATGCCGACACAGATACGGTAGTAACAGGAGAGGGAGATGACGAAAAAATCTATACACTTGCCCGCTCTGAGATAACTGGATGGACGATTGTTGGCTGCATGAATATGGCAGAGCTTTTAAAGAGCAGCAAAGAAGCCAATAACATATATGTAATGACGGCCATTGTACTGGTTGTGATCGCCATGCTTATTTCCAGCTTTATTGCCAGAAGCATAACTCTTCCGATTCAGAAGCTTCGTGATTCTATGGAAAGGGTTCAGGAAGGTGATTTCAAGGCTGCAGATGATCTGGTCATACCTTCCCAGAATGAAATTGGAAGTCTTACCACATCATTCAATGTGATGACCCACAAGATTGAAGATCTGATGGCACAGAATGTCCATGAACAGGAATTGAAGCGAAAGAGTGAACTGAAAGCCCTTCAGTCCCAGATTAATCCACACTTTCTTTATAATACGCTGGATTCCATTATCTGGATGGCGGAAGGGAAGAAATATGAAGATGTAGTACTGATGACCGCTTCTCTGGCACGGCTTTTGCGGCAAAGTATCAGCAACGAAGATGAGACGGTCCTCATCGGCCAGGAAATCCAGTATGTGAAGAGTTATCTCACCATTCAGAAAATGCGCTATAAGGATAAACTGGAATTTGCGATCAATGTGGATCCATCTATTAACAGTGTGCATATAGTGAAGCTTGTACTTCAGCCGATTGTGGAAAATGCAATTTATCATGGCCTTAAATATAAGGAATCGAAGGGGATGCTTACTGTTAACGGATACCAGAAAGATGGAAATGCAGTTATCGAAATAGCAGATGACGGTGTGGGAATGGATGAGGAGACCCTGAACCGAATTTTTGAGAAGCATAAAGTCAATTATCGTTCTAATGGTGTTGGGGTATACAACGTTCAAAGACGTCTCTGTATGTACTATGGAAAGGAATATGGTCTGAGCTATAAAAGTGAAAAAGGAAAAGGTACGACTGTAACAGTGGTAATTCCGATCGAGCAGGAGGAACATCATGAAAAAGCGTAAACAATGGCTTATGCTTGTATGCATAGCGCTGGCGGTGTGTCTGGTTTCCGGAGGAATGCTTTATATTCGTCAAAAAAATAATAACAAAAAGTGGTCATTAATTTACATACCGAAAACAGAGGATGGAACCAATGACTTCTGGACATCCCTGATTTCCGGGACAAGAATGGCGGCGCAGGAATGCGGTGCAGAACTGGAAGTGCTGGCACCGGAGAGAGAACAGGATGTGGAGGTACAGAATAAACTTCTGGAAGAGGCCATTGAGAAAAATCCGGATGCAATATTGTTTTCCCCTTCCAGCTTTGATGCTTCCGATGAATTATTGCAGGAGGCAAAAGATAAGGGAATCAAGATCACATTTATAGATTCCTATACAGAGAGCAATATTCAGGATATGACAGTTGCCACAGATAATCTGGAAGCAGGAAAGCAGCTTGGGGAATATGCCAGAACTTTTTTAAATAAGGATTCCCAGATTGCAATTGTAAGCCATGTAAAAGGTGTTTCCACTGCAATCGAAAGAGAACAGGGCTTTCGGGAAGGTCTGGGGGATTATAATAAGAATGTTGTAGACGTAGTATATTGTAATTCCCAGTTTGATAAGGCTTCCCAGCTTACAGAAGAACTGATGGAGAAATATCCGAATCTTGAAATGATTGCAGGAATGAATGAATATTCTTCTGTAGGCGCAGCACGGGCGGTACAGAAACATGACATGGAAGACCGAATACAGGTAGTGGGGGTAGACAGCTCCCAGGAAGCGGTTCAGCTTATGGAAAAGGGTGTCTTCAAGGGAATTGTTGTGCAGAAAGCGTTTAAGATGGGCTATCTGGGTGTAACGGAGACTGTGCGTATGCTGCAGGGAAAACCTTACGATGAGAATGTAAATTCCGGCTGCCAGCTTGTAACTCCGGAGAATATGTATTCCAGCGAAATTGAAAAGCTGATCTTTCCATTTAATACCATAAAACAGACTTTGTAACTGTTCTGTATCTTCACAGCTGCACGTTTTGCGGAAGAGTTACCTGATTTATGCTGTACCAGATTTTTTTAATATACTCTGCCAGATAAAGTGGAACCTCAGGTTCGATCCTTTTGCGTTTCTTATGTATGAAAAGGATTGAATTTGAGGTTTTTTGATTTTACACGGTAAAGTGTTAGTGCATATTTCACATAAAAGGTTAAAAATTTATGACCATACCGTAAATATTTAACCTTTTTCTGGAAAATATTCTATTACAATTGTGCAGAATTCAAGGTATTATATAGAAAACGCAGAGAGTGCAAAAAGTTATTGCTCAGGAAGAGTGAGGTAAACCTGGACAATAACAAAAAATCAAGGAGGGTGAAAAGTTGGAAAAGTTAAAACAAAATCCAATTGTGAAAAAGCTCGGCCTGAACAGAATCATGCTTGTTTGTATTCTTGTTCTTATGTTCGTAGTTTTCAAGGTAGTACTCGGAAGTAAATTCCCTGTTGGCGACAGTATCAAATCTACTTTGAACTATGTATACTTCCTGGGCTTTTTATCACTTGGAGTAACATTTGTAATTGCTACAGGAGGAATTGATTTCTCCATCGGACCGGTTATGTTCTGCTGTGCACTGGTTTCCGGTTACTGCATGACTTCTTATGGAGTTCCCTGTGCAGCTGCCATGGTTCTGTGTGTGCTCATTGGTCTTGCATTTGGTATATTTAATGGATGGCTGGTTTCTTATATGTCAGTTCCGCCATTTATCGTATCCATGGCTTCCATGAACATTGCAAAAGGCATTGCTTCTGTATTTACCAAGACACAGTCAGTCAGCTGGCCGCAGAGTTCTGATCCGGTAAACGGATGGTTCCGTAATATCGCATCTTATAATGGATTCCCGGTTGGTCTTGTGATCTTCCTTGGAATGGCAGTGGTTTGCGGTATTGTTCTTTACAATACAAAGCCAGGACGTTATATCCTTTGTCTTGGATCTAACAGCGAGGCAGTTCGTCTTTCTGGTGTCAATACCAGAAAATGGAGAATGCTTGCATATGTGATCTGTGGATTCCTGGTAGGAATCGGAGCACTGTTCTTTGTAGCTACTTATACAACCGTTCAGCCAGGATATGGCGATCAGTATAACAACGAGGCAATTGCAGGCTGTGTAATGGGTGGTACATCCATGGTTGGTGGACTTGCTTCCATCGGCGGTACTGTAATCGGTGTATTTATCATCTCTCTTCTTCAGCAGGGAATCATGGCATTTGGTCTTGGCAAAGGACAGCAGATGATTATTACAGGTATCATTGTTATTGTAGCAGTTTACGCTGACGTTTCTGCAAGACGCAGAAAGAACTGATCATAAGGGAGGATTCGATAATGGGTGAAGTTATTTTAACTATGAAGGATATTGATAAGTCCTTTCCTGGAGTTCATGCCCTGGATCATGTTAATTTCGAAGTGAAACGCGGTGAAGTACATGCACTTATGGGAGAGAACGGAGCCGGAAAGTCCACACTGATGAAGGTACTTACCGGTATTTACCAGAAGGATTCCGGAACAATTACATATAAAGGCAAAGAGACAGAATTTCACAATACCCGTGAAGCTCAGGATGCCGGAGTGGTAATCGTACATCAGGAATTAAATATGATCGGAGATCTGACTGTTGCACAGAACATCTTTATCGGACGTGAACCGAAGAAGGGAATCCGTGTAGACGACAAGAAGATGATCGAAGATTCCAGAAAATTATTTCAGGATCTGAATATTGAGATCGATCCGAGAGAAAAAATGAGTAATCTTACTGTTGGTAAGCAGCAGATGTGTGAGATTGCAAAGGCTATTTCCCACAAAGCTGAGGTGATCATTTTTGATGAGCCGTCAGCTGCTCTTACTGAGAAGGAGATTGCGGATTTATTTGAAATCATCAAAGACCTTCGTAAGAAGAATCTTGGTATTGTATACATCTCACACCGTATGGATGAGATCAAGGTCATCACAGACCGTGTAACTGTCATGCGAGATGGTGGCTATGTTGGAACCCTGATCACAGCAGACAGTACAAAAGAAGATATTATCAACATGATGGTTGGTCGTGTTATTTACGAAGATCCGAAGGATCATAGCATGGTTGCCCCAGATGCCCCGGTTGTTTTGAAAGTAGAGCATTTGAATGCAGGCAAGATGGTTCAGGATGTAAGCTTCGAGCTTCGTAAAGGTGAAATCCTTGGCTTCTCAGGATTGATGGGAGCAGGACGTACCGAGACAGCCAGAGCACTGTTTGGGGCAGATCCGAAACAGAGCGGTAAGATTTCCATTATGGGTAAAGATGGACAGCTCCATGAAGTAACCATCAACAGCCCACAGGATGCTGTTAAATATGGTATCGGTTATCTGTCTGAGGACAGAAGAAGATATGGAGTTGTTGTTCAGAAATCTGTAACAGAGAACACAACTCTGGCTACCATGGAAGAATATTGCAACGGTTTATTCATCAACAAAGCCAAAGAGAAAAAAGTTACAGAGAGATATGTGAAAGAGCTTGCAACCAAGACTCCTTCTACAGACCAGCTGGTAGTGAATCTTTCCGGTGGTAACCAGCAGAAGGTAGTTATTGCAAAATGGCTTACCCGTGACAGTGAGATCCTGATTTTCGATGAGCCTACAAGAGGTATCGACGTTGGTGCGAAGAACGAGATCTACAAGTTAATGAGCAAGCTTGCAGCAGAAGGAAAATCTATTATTATGATTTCCTCTGAAATGACCGAGATTCTCCGAATGAGTGACCGAATCATCGTTATGTGTGAAGGTAAGGTAACAGGAAATATTGATATTTCTGAAGCTACACAGGAACACATCATGAATAAGGCGACACGGAATATCGATTAAGGAGGACGTCATGACTAAGAAGAAAAAAAGTATTTTAAGTGATCAGAGATTTATTGTTTTGCTGGTTATCATTGCACTGGCTGCTGTTTTCTCCTTTATGAGTAAGGAGTTCAGACAGTACACCACAATCCTGAGTATGCTGGATTTCTCATATTATGACCTTCTGATGGCAATCGGTGTTACATTCCCGCTTATCACAGGCGGTGTAGACCTGTCAATCGGAACTGGTATGGTATGTTACGCATTGATCGGCGGAACACTTGTAAGAAGCAACAATGTTCCAGTAGTAGTAGCAATGCTGCTCTGTGTAGTGCTTGGAATTGCAATCGGCGCATTGAACGGTGTTCTCATTGGTATCATGAATCTGCCGCCATTCCTTGCTACTCTTTGTACCTGTATGATTACCCGTGGTGCTGGTTCTCTTTGCAGTGCTACACCATGGCCAACACTGAATCAGCCAGGCGGATGGTTCCATTCCATCTTTAAACTGACAATCGGACAGGGAAGAAGCGCTTCCCGTTACCCGCTCGGTTTCCTTTGGATGATCCTTCTGGTAATCCTGATGGAGTTCGTTCTGAATCATACAAAATTCGGACGTTACACCATCGCAATCGGTTCCAACAAAGAAGCAGCAGCTCTTTCCGGAATCAATGTTAAGTTTTACCATGTAATGGTATACGTAGTTTGCGGTCTGTTTACCGGACTTGCAGCTATCGCATACGCAGCAGTAACTCCTACTGTACAGCCTGGTACTGGTGCCGGACTTGAGATGGACGCAATCGGCGGTGTATTCGTTGGTGGTGTTGCAGCTTCCGGTGGTTATGGATCTGTAGTAGGAACTCTGGTAGGTATTTTCGTAATCATGCTGTTAAAGACCGGTCTTCCATATGTCGGTCTGCAGGCAAACTGGCAGCAGATCATCACAGGTGTTGTATTGATCGTTGCAGTATTGATCGATATCCTGAAAGAGAAAAAAAGTGCACACTAATAACTGAAACATACAGGCTGGCTTACAGACAGTCAGCCTGAAGAAAAGCAGAATTCTGTTTATAAGCAGAACAGCTGGTAAACAGCAACAATTTCATAACGGATGTGAAGCGTCGGAGAGTGTAGCGACGTATCATCATAAAAAACTATATAATTTTTATTTCAAGGAGGAAGTAGTAAATGAAAGCAAAGAAAGTTATGGCATTAGTACTCTGTGCAGCAATGGTATCTGGTTTAGCAGCAACAACTGTTATGGCAGCTCCGGAAGATCAGTTTGAAGGACTTACAGCTAACGAAGCTTATGAATTCCCTATGATGGTTAAATCTTTCCAGGCTACATACTGGGAAGCAGCTATGAAAGGTATGGACAAAGCAGCTGAAGAATTAGGGGTTACCTATACAGCACAGGGACCAAACAGTGAGTCCGATATCGCTGACCAGGTTAACATGATCAATACAGCTATCGCAGCTAATCCTGTTGGATTAGGACTTGCAGCTTGTGATACATCTTCTGTTCAGGCAGCTCTTCAGACATGTGTTGACAAAGGAATCCCGGTTGTTACATTTGATACAGGTATCGCTGATGCTCCGGAAGGATCTGTAGTTTGCGAAGTCTGCACAGACAACAATCAGGCTGGTTCTGTAGCAGCTGAGAACATGTATCCGGCAATCAAAGACGTTATCGCTAATGCTGACGGACAGGTTATCATCGGTGAGGTTAACCAGGATGCTACAGGTCTTAACATCCAGCAGCGTGGTACAGGATTCATCAATAAGATGATCGAGCTGATTAAAGCTGATGGAAAAACAGTAGCAGTTAAAGGTAATGAGTTCTATGTAAACGCAGCAGAAGGTGCTGACGCTGAAGAAGCTGACGCAGACGTTGTTATCCAGGTTGCAGTTCCGGCACAGACAACTGTAGAGCTTTGCTCCACAGAGGCTCAGGCTATCCTTTCCCAGGAAAACTGTATCGCAATCTTCGGTTCCAACCAGGTTGCAGCAGAGGGTGTTCTTGCAGCTAACGCTAACCTGAACGTTCTTGGTTCTGACGCAGCTAACGGTGATGTTATCGGTGTTGGTTTCGACGCTGGTTCTATCATTAAAGCAGCTGTAACAGATGGCACATTCCTTGGTGCAGTTACACAGTCTCCTCTGATGATGGGATATTATGCAATCTACGCTCTGACAGCAGCTGCTAACGGAGCTGAGCTTGAGGATGTTCCTACAGCTGGTTACTGGTATGATTCTACAAACATCGACGATGAAAACATCGCTCCAAACCTTTACGACTAATTAAAAAGTAAAGAGACGACACAACGTCCAATGTTTGCAGGTTTATAAACTGTGAATGAAACAGACCCCTGGGGCATTGCCCCGGGGGTTTTCTGGGTGAAAGAGGAATTATTGCAGCACGGAAAATATTGTCACTATCTTCCGGATACTTTATGTGAGAGGTTTTTGGTGAATATAGTGGATAGAACATTCTGGTTGCAAATAAGGACACTTTTTTAGACAAACAAGGTTCTTATTTATTGATGGATATTATAGTACTATGATATCATCAATTAGAAAGGCAGCTGTGTGAGGAACATCAGGATTTGTACGTTATTGTTTATGAAAAATGTTCGATGAGACATTTGTGTGTGACAATACGACAGGAACCTTGATACATACAGCGTAATTTTACAATTGAGGAGGTTTCATAAAATGACAAAGTATTATTTAGCAGTAGATATCGGTGCTTCCAGCGGACGTCTGATCCTTGGACATCTTGAGAATGGAAAAATGGAGCTTGAGGAAGTTCATCGTTTTGAGAATGGAATGGTAAAGAAAGACGGCGAGCTTTGCTGGGAGTTTGACAGACTTTTCCAGGAAATTAAGAATGGTCTTAAGAAATGTAAAGAGATCGGCAAGATTCCGGTAAGCATGGGTGTTGATACCTGGGGCGTTGACTTTGTACTGATGGATAAGGACGACAAGGTTCTTGGAAATACGGTGGGATATCGTGATCACAGAAATGAAGGTATGGATGAGGAAGTATATAAGACGATTTCTCTTGAGGATCTTTATGCACGTACCGGTATTCAGAAAGCAATTTTCAACACGGTATATCAGCTGATGGCTGTGAAGACAAAACATCCGGAATATCTGGAACAGGCTGAAACTATGCTTCATGTACCGGATTATTTCCATTATCTTCTTACAGGCAAGAAAACCTGTGAATATACAGAGGCAACAACAGGTCAGCTGGTAAATGCAGAAACAAAGGACTGGGATTACGAACTGATTGATAAACTTGGATATCCAAGAAAAATGTTCCAGAAGCTGATCATGCCTGGTACCAGTGTTGGACACTTTACAGAAGAGGTAAAAGCAGAAGTTGGGTTTGATGTGGAAGTTGTAGCACCGGCTACACATGATACCGGATCCGCAGTTCTTGCAGTTCCTGCAAACGACGACGATTTTATTTATATCAGCTCCGGAACATGGTCATTGATGGGAATTGAAAGAGAAAAAGCTGACTGCTCCAAGAAGAGTTGCGAGATGAACTTTACGAATGAGGGCGGCTATGCAGGAAGATTCCGTTATCTGAAAAATATCATGGGACTTTGGATGATCCAGTCTGTTCGTCATGAATATGATGATAAATATGGATTTGCAGAAATCTGTCAGATGGCAGAGGAAGCGAAAGATTTCCCATCCAGAGTAGATGCAAATGATGAGTGCTTCCTTTCTCCAGAAAGCATGATCGAAGAGGTTAAAGATTACTGCAGAAGAACCGGACAGAAGGTTCCGGAAACTTTAGGAGAAATTGCTACTGTTATTTATACCAGTCTTGCTGAGTGCTATGCAAAGACAGCAAAGGAACTGGAAGAGATGACAGGAAGAACCTTCAGTCGTATCCATGTAGTTGGCGGCGGTTCCAATGCAGGCTATCTTAATGAGCTGACTGCGAGAGCAACAGGCAAAGAGGTTCATGCAGGTCCTGGAGAGGCAACTGCAATCGGTAATATTACCGCTCAGATGTTAAAAGCAGAAGAGTTTAAATCAATCGAAGAGGCTCGTACTACCATTCATGAGTCCTTTGGAATTAAGGTATATCAGGCTTAATGAGAAGTTAAAACAGCCGGGATATACGATCATTTGTATAATGGCATTTGTGGTTATGAGCTGTGGCATATGGGCAAACAGATTGTTTCTGAACCTATGAGCAATAAGCGTTATGTTCGCAGCCTGAATCACAGATGCATAATATATCAAATTAAACAGGAGGTACTACTATGTTAGTAAACACAAAAGCAAAGGTTGGCGTATTTTCTATTGCTTTAGGCGCATATCTGCCTCAGTTCCCTTCACTGGTACCAGAGTTTGAGGCTCAGTACGAGGCATTTAAGAAAACAATTCCGGATACCGTAGAAATCATCGATGGAGGAATGGTAACAACAAAAGAACAGTCTATGGCTGCTGGGGATAAATTCCGTGCAGCAGACGTTGATCTCGTTTTCCTTCAGATGTTAACCTACGCTACATCCTACAACATGCTTCCTGCAATCCGTGACCTGAATGTTCCGGTTGTTCTGGTAAATGTTCAGAAGCTGAAAGCTCTGGATTACGATCACACAGACATTGCTACATGGCTCGGCGAAGGATATGCCTGCGGTGCTGTTGGAGAAGCTGTTGCTGACCTTGAGAGAGCTGGAAAGAGACATGCTGTTATCACTGGTGTTGTAGAAGGCGGAGATCCAGATGTTCAGGCTGAGATTGAAGACTGGTGTAAAGCAGCTCAGGTAAGAAGAAGATTCCGTGACACAAATATTGCCCAGATTGGAAGACCTTACCCAGGTATGATGGACCTTTACATTGATGAGACTAACCTGTATAACAGAATGTTCCTTTATACCAAACAGTTTGACTGGGAAAAAATGTGGGCAATTGCGGATGATATCACAGATGAGGATGCAATTCGTGCAAAAGCTCAGGATATTCTGGACACCTTTGATATTGAGGGCGGCGGAACAATTGAGAAAGTATGGGATATGGCAAAATATGTTGTAGCATTTGAGAAATGGGTAAAGGACGAGCATCTTGGAATGATCGCTTCCCATTATGACGGATTTGCACAGGGCAAGGCTGGTGTCCTTGACAGTATGCTGATTCCGGCATTCTCTATGCTGATCAAACAGGGTACTGCATGTGCTGTTGAGGGTGATATGAAGGTTGCCATGGCAATGAGTATTCTGAAGACAATTTCCGGCACAGGCCAGCTTTCCGAGATGTATTCCATTGACTTCAATGATGACATCTGCATTATCGGTCATTCTGGAAGTGGTGATGCCGATATTTCTGATAAGAAACCTACCATGAAGATCGTACCAGTGTTCCATGGCAAAACAGGCGGCGGATATCTGACACAGTTCTATCCATACACAGGTCCGGTTACCTATCTTGCAATCACACAGGATGGAGACGGACGCTTCAAATTCGTTGTTGCTGAGGGAATCAACGAGGAAGGACCAATCCTTTCCTTTGGCGATACGAACATGAGAACTCGTTTTACATGTGGCGCAAGAGAGTTTGTAAACCGCTGGAGCGAAGCTGGCCCGACACATCATATGGCAGCTGCAACAGGCAGACATATTGATACCATCCTGAAGGTTGCAAAGATCTTCAATGTACCGGTTGATATTGTAACAAGATAATTTTCAAAGTTGTGTAAATAATAGCAAGAATAAGACCATCTATATGGTCTGTACACATATTCATATTCAATAAACGGGAGAGTCTGTGGACTCTCCCGTTTGTTATCTTCTGTGAAATTCCATACAAAAAGCACCGCCTGCGTAAGACGGTGCTGAAAACATCAGTTTACAGGGGCTTTGGCGTTTCGCCAGAGGTTTCATCCCTCTTCGCTGGAATCCGAATCTGCACCTCGGTTCCTTTTCCTACATCGCTGGAATAAGTCAATCCATAATCTGCGCCATAAAGCACCTGAAGCCGTCTGTGAGTATTATAGATCGCAATATTGGTTCCACCTGAAATACTGGTACCCTCCCCGGAAAGAATCACGGGCAGTTTATCCGGCGCGATTCCAACTCCGTCATCAGAAATCAGAAGTACAATATCCCCATCCTCCATCCATCCGGTAAGTACAATGGTTCCAGATTTGGAAGGCTTTTCCAGAATGCCGTGAAGTATGGAATTTTCTATAACAGGCTGCAGGGTCAGCTTTGGAATCTGGTATTCCATCAGTTCATCCGGAATATCGGAAATGAAAGAAATGCTGTCATGGTAGCGCATATTCTGCAGGTGAACATAGATGGAAACATGTTCTTCTTCCTTGGCAATCGTACTGATTCCCTTTTTGCGACTAAGTGTCAGCTTGTAGAATCTGGAAAGACTTTGCACTGCATTACAGACCTCAGAGGTGCGCCCCTGCTGGGCCATCCAGTTGATCATATCCATGGTATTATAAAGAAAATGGGGATTGATCTGAGCCTGAAGGGAATTAAACTCGGCAATTCGCAGATCCTCAGCAGCCTGGGCCTGTTTTTCCATAAGCTGGTTCATTTTGCGTGTCATATAGTTGTAAGTATCAATAAGGTCACCGATTTCATCGTGTGCGCTTGGACTGTCCATAGGAACCGGAGGACCGTGGCGGACTGTCCTCATCTGACTGATAACTGAGGAAATTCGCCCTGTAATGGATTTGGACAAGGTACTTGCAAGCAAAAAGGCAAGCACCAGTACCGCAATATAAATGGATAAAAACTGCAAAACCAGGATATTACTCTGATTGATCAGGGGCTGGGAGGGAAGTACCGTCACCATAAACCAGCCTGGCTGTTTGATCCGGTAGAAACCAACGTAAACGGTTTTCCCTAGAATATCCTGCTCCACGAAACTGTTGGAGGACATGTAGGACTCCATGATCTTGTCGTAATCCAGCCAGTAAATTCCGGCGAGAGAATCACTGGAAGCAGAAACCAGGTTGTTACGCTCATTCATAATATAAGATACACTGCCGTCCAGAGTAAGATTCTCAGACAGAATCTGCTGAAAGTCATGACCGGAATAATAGACCGCCATATAAGCATCATAAGTTCTGTTGTTATAGATCACAGAAGCATGGGTGATATATGCCTGATCTCCATATGCCTTTTGTTCCTTTGTACCAAGATAGAAGGAGGGACAAAAAAGCTGGGAAACGCGGCTTCCGCGGAAAATACCATACCAGTAGGTTCCACGGATCTGATCGAGAGATAGAAAAGTATCTTTCAGGTCTTCTTTATTTAAAAGTGCATTTATGTCTGAAGGAGAGTCTTTTGACACCTCCATATAAATTTTGACATTGGTAACAGGTGTACCAGTGATCAGCTGATCTACCTTTTGGGAAAAAGATGCCGCATCCGGGGAATCTGCCAGATCCGTGAAGGAGTCGGTTATGGCATTTTTAAAAAGTGTCTGGTAAAAATCAAGGGAAGAAATTTCTTCACTTACATCCAGGACTTTCTGAATGGATTCTTCTATCAACGGCGCCGTTTCTGCAGACCGGTCCTGTTCCTGGCGGATCGTATAGGAAACTACCATGTCGTAGGCTCTTCCATAAAAAAAGAAGATAATGGCAATCGCAGGAATTGACACGATCAAAAGAAGTACCAGGGTAAACCTGGACTGCAGGTTCAAATCCTGGTACCATTGCTTAAACTTATGCAAATTATTTCACACTCCTCAAAAATATATAGGTGTTTTGAAATATATAAAATTTTTTATGTGTTGCAGAAAACTAACTCATTTTCTCTCGATATTCAGAAGGAGAAAAACCTGTATACTTCTTAAAACTTTTACCGAAATAATTCCCGTCACTGTATCCCACCCGCGAGGAAATATCTGTAATTTTATACCTGGGGTCAGACAGCAGCTGCTTGGCCTTTTCCATTCTGTACTCTGTGAGGTACTGATTTAAAGTCTGACCGGTCTCATTTTTGAAGAAGGTACACACATACGAGGTTGATAAAAATACATGATCACTGATATCTTTCACAGATAAGGTCTCGTTCATATATTTCTGTCCAATGTAATCCTTGATCAGAAAAATAGTAGAATTTTCTTCTTCTGTGCTGGCTGCTGTCTGGAAAAAAATTTCTGTCTTTTTTACCAGCTTCTGGTGCATCTCATTATAGGAAAAAATCTTCTCCAATGTGTCTATTAAATTTTCCTGGGTATCGGATAAGGTTAGCTTCAGCTGACGTGCAGCATTATCCAAAGCACGGAATAATTTGTAATAGAGATCCTTGGCCTGGTTAGGCAGAACATTCTGATTCTGGTTATAATACAGGAACAGATTGTCAAGGAAAGCTTTTGCTTTTTCCTTATTTTTTTCAGTGAGAAGAGTGAGAAATTCATTCTCCGGACTGGCAGAAAGCTCTGCTGCTGTTTCAGAAACAGGTGCCTGATAAAAAGGAGACAGAAAGGTACCTGTGGGGAAAAAGAAGCTGCTCTGCAGGGAAATAACAGCAGAAGTATAGGACTGATAAGCTTTGGAAATGCCTGTAACAGTATCTCCGGCTGCGATGCAGAATCTGGTGCAGCGGGAATACAGACTACAGAAAAATTCTTCAATGCTTTTTCGAACGGCTGCTCCAGGAGAGGAACCAAACAAAAAGTAAACCATATACTGTACACGCTTTTCTGCAAAAATACAATCTATATGGAAGGTTTTTAAAAATTCCCGGACGGACAGAAATATGGCGTTTGCTTCTGAAAGAGGAAACTCCTCCTCGGTATCGGTCTTAAGCACGATTGCAGTAAAGGGAGTGGTATTGCTGATGGATAGAGACAGCTCATCTATGAGCTGGTCAATACTTTCCTTCGCATGGGCGAAAGGCTGGGTGAGAAGAAGAGCCAGGCGGGAAGCGCTTTCCATGGAATGGATGGACGCATTTTGCCGGGTACGTTTTTTTTCCAGGCAAAGATCACGGGCTTCCACAATGGCATCCCGGATTTCCACAGGGTTCAGAGGCTTTTCTATATAATTGACGGCTTTTAGCTTGATGGCAGCCTTTAGATATTCTTTATCCGAATATCCGCTCATAAAAACAGGAACAATATCAGGAAGGATTTCTTCCAGCTGCTCCAGCATTGCGATTCCATCCAGACGGGGCATACGTACATCGCATAGCACAATGTCCGGTCTGTGTACTCTGGCCACTTCAATTCCGTTTATTCCATCATCTGCCTGAAGCACCTCCCGGATTCCGATGGATTGCCAGTCGATGGAAGAAATTACACCGGTGCGGGTAAGCTCTTCGTCGTCTACGATCAGTAATTTCATAATGAATCTCCGTTATAGGGACTCTGGAAACTACAGGAGTCCCATGCTTAGTGAAATAACAGTAACTGTGAAAAAATGAACAGTTTGCTGTAAGTTTATAAAAACAAATTGATAAAAAGTGCCACACTCATCATACCACAATTATATCTAAAATACGAGAGTAAAAGCACCTTGCTTTGTGGAATATTTTAAGATCAGTGGAAAATTTTACCCATTAAGTGGAAAATATTTTACCCTGTTTCAAAATATTTTCCCATTTTCAAACAAAGTGCACAGGTGGTAGAATAATAACAGATCAAGAAAGGGAGGAGAAAAAGCCGTGTCTGAATATGTTCTTGAATTAAAAGGCATTACGAAAATTTTCCCCGGCGTTAAAGCACTGAACAATGTACAGTTCCAGTTAAAACCTGGCGAAGTTCACGCACTGATGGGCGAAAACGGTGCAGGTAAATCTACCTTCATTAAAGTAATTACCGGTGTACATAAAGCAGAAGAAGGCGAAATGTACCTGTTTGGAGAAAAAGTGGATTTCAAAGGTCCGAAGGATGCACAGGAAGCAGGAATTGCAGCTGTTTACCAGCACCCCACATCCTATCCACATTTAACAGTGGCTGAAAATATTTTTATGGGACATGAGATCAAGAAGAATCACATGATCCAGTGGAAGGCCATGAACGAGGAGGCAAACAAGCTTCTGAAGCAGCTGAATGCAGATTTCGATTCCACAGCAGAAATGGGAACCTTAAGTGTTGCCCAGCAGCAGATGGTTGAGATCGCAAAGGCATTGTCCACAAATGCAAAGATTGTTATCCTGGATGAGCCTACCGCTTCTCTTACAAAGAGAGAATCCGAGGAGCTTTACAGAATCGTAGATCAGTTGAAAGAAAAAGGCGTTTCCATTATCTTCATTTCCCATCGTTTTGAGGATATGTACCGCCTGGCAAGCAGAGTTACTGTTTTCCGTGACTCTCAGTATATTGGTACCTATGATGTAGACGGAATCACCAATGCAGACCTGATTAAAGCCATGGTTGGCCGTGAGATCAAGGATCTGTTCCCGAAACCGGAGGTTAAGATTGGTGATGAGATGCTTCGTATCGAGCACTTATCCCGTACCGGATATTTCAAAGATGTTTCCTTCAATGTACGCGCTGGCGAGATCGTAGGTCTTACAGGTCTGGTTGGTGCAGGACGTACAGAAGTTGTAGAGAGCGTCTGTGGAATCACAAATCCAGATGAAGGTAAGGTTTATCTGGAGGGAAAAGAAGTACATATCAAACAGCCATCTGACGCAATGAAAGAAGGAATTATCCTTCTTCCGGAGGATCGTCAGAAGGAAGGTCTGATCATGAGCTGGGGACTTGGAAGAAACGTAACACTTCCGACTATCAGCAAATATGCGAAGAACGGCTTCAATGACGAGAAGACAGAAAGAGATCTTTCCAAGAGACTTCTGGAAGAGGTTGATACAAAGGCTGTTGATATTTTCCAGCCTGCAAGCTCTCTGTCCGGTGGTAACCAGCAGAAGGTTGTAGTTGCCAAGGCTCTTAGCCAGGAGATGAAGGTTGTTATCATGGATGAGCCGACGAAAGGTGTTGACGTTGGTGCCAAGGCTGAGATTTATGCGATCATGGGTGATCTTGCAAAGAAGGGTTACGCAATTATCCTGATTTCCTCTGAAATGCCTGAAATCCTTGGAATGTCTGACCGAATCGTTGTAATGTGCAACGGACGTAAGACAGGAGAGCTTGGAAGAGGAGAGGCAACCCAGGAGATGATCCTTGAGCTGGCTATGGAGAAGGGTACAACAGGAAAGGGGGCAGCTAAATAATGGAAAAGAAATCTTTCATGAAAAAGCTGACAGGTTCCCGTGAAGCACTGCTTGCAGTGATCCTGGTTCTGCTTTTCGTAGTAATCACAATCATCAGCCCGTCATTCCTTACATTCAAGTCTCTGACGGATATGTTGAAAAACAATGCTGTAACAATGGTAATGTCACTTGGTATGCTGTGTGTTATGCTGGTAGGCGGAATTGATATTTCCATCATGTCTACTCTGGCACTGACTGGTATGTCAATTGGTATGCTTTTAAAATATGAGCACATTTCCAGTACTTTCCTGGCATTTGTGATCGCACTGGCAATCGGAATCGCATGTGGTTTCCTGGTAGGCCTTGTGATCTCCAGAGCGGATGTTCCTCCGATCATTGCAACAATGGGCTTCATGTACATCTACCGTGCAATGGGATACCTGGTTTCCCACAACGGTGAGTGGGCAAGTGCAGCAGCTCTTGGTAAATTTAAAGATTTTGCAACAACAAAATTCCTGGGAATGAGCCTTGTTATCTGGGTGATCATCCTTTGCTATGTAATCTTCTTCGTATTCATGAAATGGACTACACTGGGAAGAAGAATCTACGCAGTAGGAAGTAACCCAAGTGCAGCTGAGGTTTCCGGTATTAATGTAAAGAATATTAAGCTTCTTGTTTACACTATCATGGGTCTTCTTGCCGGTCTTGGCGGAGCCCTTCAGGTTTCCATTTACGCTTCTGCAATGCCTGATATGCAGCAGGGCGGTGAGATGGACGTTATCGCAGCCTGCGTTATCGGTGGTGTAAGCATGAGTGGTGGACGTGGTACAGTACTTGGTGCTCTTCTTGGATCCCTGATCCTTGCAACCATCGCAAAAGCACTTCCGCTGATCCCATTCTTCGATCAGCTGTGGCTGAATACCATCAAGGGTGTTATCATTCTTGTAGTCGTTGTTGTAAACATTGTTTTACAGCGTACAGCTGACAAAAATGCATTAAAGGGAAGGGAGATGTAATCATGGCTGGAAAATCTGGAAGAAGTATTAACAACGTGCCGAAAAGCCCTGTGAAACAGATAATCTTCAGCTGGGAAGGCATTCTGGTACTCCTGTTTATTGCAGTAAATATTTTCTGTGCAAACTTTTCCGAGTTCTATAATCTGAAGAGTCTGCTCCGTCAGATGCCTGTTTATCTGGCAGAAATCTTCTTGATGCTGCCGATGGCATACATTCTGGTACTTGGTGAGATTGATATTTCCGTTGGATCTATCGTGTGTCTCTCCGCAACAATGGCTTGTATTGTGGCAAACACAGGAGCTCCATTCATCGTGGTAATCCTTGCCACACTTCTGGTTGGATCCCTTTGCGGTGCTGTAAACGCATTTGTCCTTACCAGATTTGAAGAACTGCCTCCAATGATCGTAACACTTGCAACCCAGATCATTTTCAGAGGTATTGCAGAAATCGTTCTTGGAAGCGGCGGAAGTATTTCCGTAACAAACACAGAAGGCTTTGCTGCACTTGGCGGAAAAGTAGGACGTGTTCCTTACATTCTTTTCCTGGTTCTGATCCTTGGAATCATTGCAGCAGTTATCCTTGGAAAATGTACCTTCGGACGCAGAGTATATGCAATCGGTACCAACCGTCTTGCAGCTTACTACTCCGGAATCCATGTACAGAAGATCCGTTTCGTGATCTACACTCTGATGGGAACCATCTCCGGACTGTGTGCACTGTTCCTGATGTCTTCCTCATTCGGTGCAAATACCACAACCGGTAACGGATTTGAAATGGATGCCATCGCAATGGCAGTATTCGGAGGAATCTCCTCCACAGGTGGTAAAGGTAATATCGCCGGCGGTCTGATTTCCGCATTTATCATCGTCTGCCTTCGTGTTGGTCTTGGACAGAGAAATATCCATCCGCAGGTTATCCTGCTGATCATTGGTGTTCTTCTGATCGGTGCAGTTGCACTTCCAAATATCATTAAAGAAATTCAGAAAAAAGCAAAAACAGCAAAATAAAATTCCTTAACAACTAACTCATATTTTTTATAAGCTTGTAAACTGCTTCGCAGAAGGCGGAGCAGTTGCAAATAAAAACTGTAACTGTCGGCTGTTTCACTGATGGTGGAATGCTGAACCGTTACCAAAAACTATATTATTCCATGGGAGGAAAAAAACATGAACAAAAAAATCGTAAGCGCACTTCTTTGTGGAGCAATGATCCTTGGATCCGCAGTTCCGGCTATGGCTGGTTCAGCTGACGGAAAGAAAATCGCACTGGTTGGTAAATCAGCTGGTAACGCATTCTTCGAAATCGCTGCAAAATCCTTCGTAGAGACAGCTGAAGCAGAGGGCGCTACCGTTGATACTGTTTACCCAGAGGCAGCTACAGCAGATGCTCAGATCAAAGTTCTTGACAACCTGATCTCTCAGGACTACGATGCAATTTGCATCTCTGCAAACGATGTTAACGCACTTCAGGCAAAATTACAGGAAGCTATGGATGAAGGAATCAAGATCTCCTGCTTCGACTCTGCTACAAACCCGGACAGCCGTCAGATTTTCATCAACCAGGCTGGTACAGTTGCTGTAGGACAGGCTCTTCTTGATGCTTGCCTTGATATCTCCGGTGGAGAGGGACAGTTTGCGATTCTTTCCGCTACTTCCCAGGCTGCAAACCAGAACGCATGGATCGACGCTATGAAGAAGATTATGGAAGAGGATGACAAATATTCCAAACTTGAGCTTGTAGAAGTTGCATACGGCGATGACGAGCCACAGAAATCCACAGACCAGACAGCAGCTCTTCTTGAGAAATATCCGGATCTGAAAGTTATCTGCGCACCTACAACAGTTGGTATCGCTGCAGCTGCTAAATACCTTCAGGACAATGGATCTGCTTGCAAACTGACAGGTCTTGGACTTCCATCTGAGATGCTTGAGTACACAGGTGCTGATGATGAGCATTCCTGCCCATACTTCTATCTGTGGGATATGCAGGGCCTTGGAAAACTTTCCGCTCTGACAACAATCGCTCTGATCAACGACGAGATCACAGGTGCTGCTGATGAAACCTTCACAGCTGGTGACCTTGGTGACTACACAATCACAACAGCTGATGACGGTGGTACAGAAGTAGTTCTTGGTGCTCCACTTGAGTTCAACCCAGACAACATTGAAGAGATGGCTAAACTGTACTAATCAGACCGTTTAAGATTAGATGTTAATAAAGAAAAGGCCCTGCCGAGTGCAGGGCCTTTTCGCGTCCTGGATTTTCAGATACGCTCTAAAGTGTGTCTGAAAAATTATTCCCGCAATCTGCACGCACATTTTGCGGTACATTTTGCCCAAATTCGGTTGCCGTAGCCCGCTGCGGCGCCTTCATCCAGACAAGGAAGCAGATCTTGATTTGGCTTATTTGTGTGAATACATCTCTGTATGTTCTTTCATAAGCTCATCATGCAGCTTCAAAGAATCCCAGTGAACCGTAACCGGTGTAAGCATAGCTTTTAAGTTCACTGGCAGCAGGCCATTTTCCTTAAAGAAAGCCAGAAATTCATCCAGCTGCTCACTGGAAAAATCCTTCAGCACCATCATTTCTTCCTGAAAATTTTTTCCAAGGTTAAATACCGGATTCTTAGAAAACCCAGGAATCTCGAAGAGAAATCCGAGACTTTCCAGGTACTCTGGCTGCTGTACCATGCGGACAGAGATTCTGTGTCGGTTCAAATATCTACGGATCTGGTGAAGACGATCCTCATCTTTAAAATTATATAATAAAATCTGGGTTTGGGACATAAGTATCCTCCTTTTTGCGTTTATCTAAAAAGAGAATAGCAGAAAAATTCCCTTTTTACAAGGAAAGTGTGGTATGATAAAAAAAACTATATTTTTAATTTTGTTATAGGAGACTACATGGCGAAAAAACGAAAAATGAAAATGGAATTCCGCTATTACCAGATGCAGGATGGAATCCCCATTCTGGCACTTCTTGGTGAAAAGTGGGTGCAGAATTATGGAAGGGATGTGGATTACCTTCACTTTCATAACTATCTGGAGATCGGTTTCTGCTACAGTGGCGAAGGAGAGCTGGTGTTAGGAGAAGAGCCTGTACGTTTTGCAGGGCGGGAATTTACCATTATTCCACCAAACTTTCCCCATACGACCACCAGCGATGTGGGAAATATCAGCAAATGGGAATATCTGTTTATCGATGTGGAAGGTTTTCTTCAGGTGGCAGCAGGAACGCCCCTCAGGGCAGAAAAAATGATCCAGCGTATTTATTCAAAAGCACTTTGCCTGAAAGAATCAGAATATAAAAGCCTTTCCAACAAAATAATCAAGATACTGGAAATCATGCGTGCCAGTGATGAGTTTTACCTGGAAGAAGCAAATGGGATATTATTGGCACTGCTTGCGGAAGTGGCAAGAATGAACCGTTCCTCTGCTGAAGAAAATATTGAGGAAAAAGGAAAGATCACCAATATGATCTCCAGGGCCATCGACTATATTTCACAATGTTATATGGAGGATATCCGAATTGGTGATCTGGCAAAAGCCTGTCATATCAGTGAGACTCATTTTCGCAGGGTGTTTACCTCCTATATGCACATGAGCCCTCTGGAATATATTAACAAAGTAAGGATTCAGACTGCCTGCGAGATCCTGAAAAAGACAGATGAGTCTATCGCAGATATTGCCTACAAATGCGGTTTTACAACCAATTCCACATTTAACCGGAACTTTCGCCAGCTGATGGGAATGTCGCCGGCAGAGTGGCGGAAACGCCCGGAAAATTACGAACAGCAGCTCTTGAAATTTGATATTCATTCAGAGGAGGGATGGTAGAATGTACGATTATAAAATAGTAGAACAGGTGACCAGAAAGAAAAAAAAGCTTTCCGGAGCATTAAAAAAGACCATGGTATTTTTTGCCGTAGTGTTTGTGGTTATGGGAATTACCATATCCCAGGCCTTTATGCTGGCTGGTTTTTGCCTGGCAGGTCTTTATTTTATTTACGGGATCTTTTGCCAGCGGGATTATGAATACATAATGGAAAATGAACAGCTTACCATAGATGTGATTTATGGAAACAAATACCGTAAGACAGCCCATGAGCTGGATCTCCGGCAGCTGGAGGTGGTAGCCCCTCACTGGCATGATTCAGTGGCCAAGTACAAAAAGAACGGTGGAACAGAGCACTTAAAGAAGTACGATTATACTTCCTATGAAGAAGATACTCCCTATTACACAATGATCATTAAGGAAGACGGACGTAAGATCAAATTACTTCTGGATCTTACAGAAGAAATGCTACATACCCTGAAAACCAGGTATCCTCAGAAAGTCTTTTTTGCATAGAAGTAAAATAAAAGAATGTGAATAGTTCACAAAATATACATATAAAGTTTGTGAAAAAGTACAGAAAATCAAATAAAACATGTGTACATTAGTGAAAAAAAACACACGCTTCGTGAACATGACGAAAAATTGTGAAAAAATGAACGAAACATGAAAAAGAAAAAAACGAGCATAATGGTTGAAAATGCACATTATATGGGCGGTATTGCATACATCACCCCATATGCGGATGGTATAATACATTCATAAGAAATACAGAGAAACAATTTTAAGGGAGGATATTTCTATGAAGAAAAAAGTACTTACCGTATTACTTACAGGTGCAATGGTAGCTTCCATGGCAGCAGGAGCAACAGTTGTATCAGCAGAGGACAACGACAACACATTAACCGTATGGGCATGGGACCAGAACTTCAATATCAAGTCCATGCAGATCGCAGCTGACCAGTATGCAGCAGATCATGAAGGCTTTTCAGTAGATATCATCGAGACATCTTCTGATGACTGCCAGACCAAGCTTACTACAGCAGCTAATGCTGGTGATTACAGCACACTTCCGGATATCGTTCTTATGCAGGATAACAGCTATCAGAAATTCCTGAAAGCTTATCCGGATGCTTTCACAGATCTGAAAGATATGAATATTAACTGGGATGATTTCGGAGCTCTGAAACAGTCCTATTCCATGGTAGATGATACACATTACGGTGTTCCATTTGATAACGGTGCTGTTATCGCCTGCTACCGTACCGATATCCTTGAAGAAGCAGGATATACACTGGATGACCTTACAGACATCACATGGTCCAAATTCGAAGAAATCGGTAAAGATATTCACGAGAAGACCGGCAAATACCTTCTTACAAGCGAAGCAACAGGCGGAGATACCCTTATGATGATGATCCAGTCCTGTGGTGCGAACTTCGTTAACGAAGACGGCGAAGCTTACATTGTTGGCAATGAGACCGCTGAGAAATGTATCGATCTTTACACAGAGCTGGTTCAGAACGACGTTGTGAAGCTTGTAAACAACTGGGATGAGTACATTGCAACCATCACAAGCGGTGAGGCTGTTGGTATTGTAAATGGTAACTGGATCACAGCTACTCTGATGTCCACTGAGGATCAGAAAGGCTTATGGGGAATCACCACAATGCCTAAGGTTGACGGTGTTGACACAGCTACAAATTATGCAAACAACGGTGGATCTTCCTGGTATATTACCTCTAACTGCAAGAACGTAGAGCTTGCTGAGGACTTCCTTGCAAGCACATTTGGCTCCAGCACAGACTTCTATGATGCAATTCTTCCTGAGACAGGTGCTATTTCCTGCTATCTGCCAGCTGGTGAGTCTGATGTTTACAACGAGCCAAACGAGTTCTTTGGCGGACAGCCGATTTTCTCAACAATCGTAGAGTACTCTTCTCATATTCCGGAGTTCACAAAGACTCCATATCACTATGAGGCAAGAGAGTGCGTAAACACAGCTGTTGTTAATATCGTAAACGGAACAGCTAAGGAAGACGCTCTTCAGGAAGCACAGGATACACTGGCATTCAAGATGACTGAGTAATCCTTTCCGGGGCAAGTAATTGAAATTAAATAGGAATTAATTATTAGGAGGCGGGGGACTGCTAAGTAGTCCTCCGTTTTCTGTTCAAAGAAAATGCCTGTTACTCCATACAGGCGCCTATCTAACAGTTGTACGGCTGAGCAAAAGGAAGTCACATAAAAATATTTTGCTCACTGGTACAGCTGTTGGATGGAAAAGTTGCAGTATATATAGGCTTGAAAGGAGGAGTTCCTGTGAATTCCAAGAAAAAAGGTATGACACTGGCTACGAAGCAGAAAGCTGCCGGATGGATATTCCTGGCACCAGCTTCTATCATGATCGCCATCATGAGCTTTTATCCAATGATTCGGGCATTTATCATTTCCCTGCAGACAGGTGCCGGCGCAAATATGCGTTTTGCAGATCCAATCTTCAGTAACTACAAACGTATCCTTGCAGATAAAGTGTTCCAGCAGTCCATTGGCAACACATTCCTGTATCTGATCATTCAGGTTCCGATCATGCTGATTCTTGCGATTCTGCTTGCACAGCTTCTGAACAACAAAGACCTGAAGTTCAAAGGCTTTTTCCGTACATGTGTATTTCTTCCATGTGCAACTTCCCTGGTTTCCTATTCTCTGATCTTCCGTTCCATGTTTGCAACAGACGGTCTGATCAACAGTGTTCTGATGAAAATGGGAATTCTCTCCACAGGATATAATTTCCTTGGAAACTCCACCAGCGCAAAGATTGTTATTATCATCGCCCTGATCTGGAGATGGACCGGATACAACATGGTATTCTATCTGGCAGGACTTCAGAACATCGAATATTCTGTTTATGAGGCAGCGAAGATCGATGGTGCAAACGGATGGAAAACCTTCTGGAAGATCACAGTACCGCTTCTGAAGCCCACTATTATCATGACCTTCATCATGTCCATCAACGGTACCTTACAGCTGTTTGATGAGTCCATGAACCTGACAAAGGGTGGTCCTGCAAACTCAACCATCACAATGTCACATTATGTTTATAATACCTGTTTTGTCAACGTGCCGAACTTCGGATATGCAGCAGCAATGTCCTTTATTATCTTTATTATGGTAGCGGTTCTGGCATTTATCAACTTGAAAGTAGGTGATACTCGTGACTAAGAAAAACAAATCCGCAATCCAGAGAAGATTGATTCCTACATACATTTTTCTGATCATTGTATCATTTTTCTCCGTTTTTCCGCTATACTGGATGATTTCAGCAGCTACGAATACTTCCACGGATGTATCACGCGGACGTATTATTCCGGGAAGCTATTTCATGGAGAACTTTAAGAACCTGACATCCCAGCAGCCACTTTGGAGAGCACTTGGAAACTCCTTCTTCTATGCAATCCTGACTACAGTGATCTGCCTTCTGATCTGTTCCATCGCCGGATACGGATTCGAAGTATATCATGACAAAGGAAAAGACAAATTGTTTTCCATTCTCCTTCTTGCCATGATGGTTCCTCAGGTTGCTACTATGGTTCCGTTGTTTAAGATGTTCTCAAAAGCGAAGCTTCTGAATACATCCATCGGATTTATCCTTCCGATCATTTCCACACCATTTATGATCATGATGTTCCGACAGAATGCAAGAGCTTTTCCAGTAGACATTATCGAAGCAGCACGAATTGACGGCTTAAGCGAAGTGAGAATCTTTTTCCAGATGTTTATTCCAACCATGAAATCCACCTACGCGGCAGCCGCTGTTATTACCTTTATGAATGCCTGGAATGCATACCTGTGGCCGAAGGTAATTATGACAGATAACAAAGCCATCACAATGCCAATGCTGATCGCCAACCTGATCACAGGCTATGTAACTGATTACGGTATGCTGATGTGCGGCGTATTATTCTGTTCCATTCCGACCATGGTTGTATTCTTCGTTCTGCAGAAGCAGTTTGCAGAAGGTATCACCGGTGCGGTGAAATAAGTTTGAAAATCTAAGGGTGCTGCGATTTATTTGCGGCGCCCTTTTTTCTGAACATGGATACGCAATCTATGGACGATTTTTATATATTGTTCTGTAAAAATTCCATGGAAATAGAAAGTTTATATTACTATAGTAAAACCAGTACAGGGCATCTGGAAAATATTGCCCGCAACGTTTAGAGAGAGGGTTACTGTTGTTACTAGTGAACAGTATCGAGAAAGGACTACATATGAAGGAATTTGATTATTCATTAGTTAAGAATCCCGAGTATTTTAAAGACGGAAGAATGGAGGCTCACTCCGATCATATCACTTATGCAAACGTGGAAGAGGCTTCCGCAGGTGAGACTTCTTACCGCCACAGTTTAAATGGAATCTGGAAATTCCATTATGCCCGCAATTACGGAAATACCATAAAAGGCTTCGAGAGAGAAGATTATTCCTGCAAAGACTGGGATGACATCCGTGTGCCGGCCCATATCCAGATGGAGGGCTACGATGCACCTCAGTATGCCAATGTGCAGTATCCATGGGAAGGACACGAGGATATTCACCCAGGGGAGATTCCGGAGCATTTTAATCCTGTGGCAAGCTATGTGAAATATTTCACAGTGCCGGAACAGATGAAAGGAAAACGTCTTTTTATTTCCTTCCAGGGTGCAGAAAGTGGAATCGCTCTCTGGCTGAATGGCCAGTTTGTAGGATATAGTGAAGATTCTTTTACCCCGTCAGAATTTGAACTCACCGATTATGTGAAAGAAGGGGAAAATAAGCTGGCAGCTCAGGTGTTCAAGTGGACAGCCAGCAGCTGGTGCGAGGACCAGGATTTCTATCGCTTCTCCGGAATTTACCGGGAGGTTTATCTTTATACAGTACCGGATGTGCATGTGTATGATCTCCAGATCCGTGCAATCCCGGATGCGAGTCTTAAGAAAGCCCGGTTTGAAGTTAAGACCAGCACCTGGGGAAAGGGAAACGTACATATTGTTCTGTCCCAAAAAGGACAGACCATATTGGAGGAAAATAAGAGCTTAGGCGAAAATGCAGCAAGTACAGGAAGTGACCGGAACGGAAAAGATGCAGCCACTGAAGCTGCTGGCAGAACCGTTCAGAAAGGTGTTGCTGATACATTTAGCTGGACAGTGGAGAATCCGATTCTCTGGAGTGCAGAAGATCCTCAGCTCTACGATTTGATCATGGAGGTTTTCGATGAGAATGGTATTCTTCAGGAAGTGATCCCTCAGAAAGTCGGTTTCCGCCGATTTGAAATGAAAGACGGAATTATGACTTTAAATGGAAAACGAATTGTATTTAAAGGTGTGAACCGTCATGAATTCAGTTCCATAACAGGAAGATGTGTATCCGAAGCAGAGCTACGCAAGGATCTGACCATCATGAAGCAGAACAATATCAATGCTATCCGTACCTGTCATTATCCGGATGCTTCTCTGATCTACCAGCTTTGTGATGAGTTTGGAATTTACATGATCGATGAGACCAACCTGGAAAGTCACGGCTCCTGGGATACAGCGGAATTTACGAAAGACTATACTTACGTGGTTCCCCATGATAAGCCGGAATGGCAGTCTATGATGTTAGACCGCGCCAATTCCATGTATCAGAGAGATAAGAACCATCCGGCAATCCTGATCTGGTCCTGTGGAAATGAGTCCTTCGGTGGTAAGGATATTTTTGAAATGTCCCAGCTCTTTAGAAATGCAGATCCTACCCGTCTGGTACATTATGAAGGTGTCTGCCATGACCGCAGATATAACGCTACCAGCGATATGGAAAGCCAGATGTATCCATCTGTGGAAGCAATTAAAGAGTTTCTTGCAAAAGATGATTCCAAGCCCTTTATCTGCTGTGAGTATACCCATGCCATGGGAAATTCCTGCGGTGCCATGCATAAATATACAGATCTGACAGATACAGAGCCGAAATATCAGGGTGGCTTTATCTGGGATTATATCGATCAGTCTATTTACAAAAAAGACCGTTATGGAAAAGAGTTCCAGGCATATGGCGGAGATTTTGGCGAGCGTCCTACTGATTATAATTTCAGTGGAAATGGAATTGCATATGGTGGAAATCGTGATGCGTCTCCGAAGATGCAGGAAGTGAAATTTAATTATCAGAATATTACCGCACAGGTAAGTGCTGATTCCGTGAATGTGATCAACAAAAATCTGTTTGTAAATACGGACACATTTGAATGCAGAGTAACTCTTCAGAAGGATGGAAACGTAATTCGTACAGAAGTACTGGATACAGCAGTGGCTCCTTTGAGCCAGGTGGAATATGCTCTTCCATTTAAGAAGGAGGAAAAAGCCGGCGAGTACACGGTAACTGTTTCTTTCCATTTGAAAGAGGATATGCCATGGGCGAAAGCAGGTCATGAGGTTGCCTTTGGACAGTATGTTTACCAGGTGGAAGCAGCTGTGAAACCTTGCACAGAGCATCTGGAGGTAATTCACAGTACCCATAATATTGGCGTGCGCGGAGCGGAATTTGAGGTGCTTTTCTCCGTATTGAACGGTGGTCTTGTTTCCTATAAATATGCAGGAAAAGAAATGATCGAGGCAATTCCGAAGCCTAATTTCTGGCGTGCACCAACAGACAATGACTGTGGAAATCTGATGGCAATGCGATATGGACAGTGGAAGCTTGCCAGCATGTATGTAAACCATAAGGATTACCGCGGAGCGGCATATGGACCTGGAAATGTACCAAAGGTAGAGGAAAAAGAGCATTCCGTAAAGGTATCCTATACCTATTTTCTTCCAACTATTCCGGCAGCTGAGTGTACACTTGCTTATGAAGTTTTCGGAGATGGAAGAGTTCGTACCACACTTTCCTATGATCCGGTGAAGGAGCTTGGCGATATGCCGGAATTTGGTGTGATTTTCAAGTTTAATGCAGATTATGACCACGTATCCTGGTATGGACTTGGAGAAGCTGAGACCTATGCAGACCGTAAGAAAGGTGCAAAGCTTGGAATCTACGACAATATGGTAAAAGATAATGTGGCAAGATATATGGTTCCACAGGAATGCGGTGCCAAGGAAGAGGTCAGATGGGCGAAAATCACAGACCGGAAAGGCAGAGGAATGCTTTTTGAGATGGATAAAGAAAATGGCCCAATGATGTTCTCTGCCCTGCCATACACACCTCATGAGATGGAAAATGCAATGCATCCATATGAGCTGCCCCAGATTCATTATACAGTAGTGCGCGTGGCAAAAGGCCAGATGGGAATTGCCGGAGACGACAGCTGGGGAGCAAGAACCCAGGAAGAATATCTGCTGGATACAAGTAAGCCTATGGAGTTTTCATTTGTATTTAAGGGAATCTGAGAAAAAATACGTTACTGCTCACTCCGTGGTCAGTAACAAAAATACTCTTATCATGGCAACAAAAAGGAGATTGAGATGGCAAGAAAAATAGAATATGGCCGTATGCTGCATGGTGGTGATTACAATCCGGAGCAGTGGCTTGACCGCCCGGACATTCTGAAAAAAGACATTGAATATTTCAAAAAAGCCCATATTAATACAGTATCTGTAGGAATCTTTTCCTGGGCAGTACTGGAACCAGAAGAAGGAAAGTACAATCTGGGCTGGCTGGAAGAGATTATTGACAATTTATATAAAGAGGGAATTTCCACGATCCTGGCAACACCGTCAGGCGCAAGGCCAAAGTGGATGGCCGATAAGTATCCGGAGGTCCTTCGCATGGATCCGGACCGCACCAGAAGATTTTTCGGAGGAAGACATAATCATTGCTATACATCTCCGGTATATCGTCAGAAGGTTCACGATATGGACAAGCTGCTTTCCCAGAGACTGGGCAGTCATCCTGGTGTGATTCTGTGGCACATTTCCAATGAGTTTGGCGGAGAATGCTATTGCCCTCTTTGTCAGCAGAAATTCCGGGAATGGCTGAAAGAAAAATATGGAACCATTGAGAAGCTGAATTCCAGCTGGTGCACCACATTCTGGAGCCATATTTACAATAGCTTCGATCAGATTGAAGCCCCTTCCCCAAAGGGGGAGAACGAGCTTCATGCATTGAAGCTTGACTGGAACCGGTTCGTTACAGACCGCACCATTGATTTCATCAAAGGAGAGGTTGCTGCAATCCGTGAAGGTGGTTCTGAACTGCCGGTAACAGCCAATCTGATGTATGATTACAACGGTCTTGATTGCAAGAAGTTCCGCGATGTTCTGGATGTGGTATCCTGGGACAACTATCCAAGCTGGCATAAGAAAGAGGAATTTTTCACTGCCATTGATGCAGGTATGCAGCATGATCTGATGAGGAGCATTAAGAATCAGCCATTTCTTCTCATGGAGTCCTGCCCATCTGCCACAAACTGGAAGCCCATCAATAAGCTGAAAAAGCCGGGAATGATGCTGGCTGCCTCTCTTCAGGCAGTAGCTCACGGCTCCGACAGCGTTTTATACTTCCAGCTGCATCAGAGCCAGGGGGCTTCTGAAAAATTCCACGGCGCAGTGATCGACCACTATGGCGGAGAGGATACCCGCGTGTTTAAAGAAGTGACAGAGGTTGGAGAGGCTCTGGAGACACTGAAGGAAGTCTGCGGCAGCCAGATGAAGTCTCCGGCAGCAGTCCTTTATGACAGAGAAAATAACTGGGCAATCCAGGATGCACAGGGACCGCGGAATGAGAACATGTTCTACACAGAAGCGGTACAGAAGCAGTACCGCGCCCTGCGGGAACAGGGACTGAATGTGGATGTGATCTCTATGGAGCATGAGCTTTCCAGCTATAAGATCGTGGCAGCGCCAATGGCTTATATGTTCAAAGATGGTTACGAAGAAAGATTAAGAGCATATGCAGAAAATGGCGGAACCCTGGTGATCACTTACTGGACCGGCCTTGTGGATGGTACAGACAAGTGCTTCCTTGGAGGAACACCATACGGGCTTATGGAGGCAGCCGGTCTTCGTACTACGGAGATCGATGCTCTTTATGACTGGGAAGAGAACCATGGAATTTCAGAACCGGGCAATCATCTGGAAATCAGCGGCACCTACACTTGCAAGAACCTTTGTGAGCTGGTAAAGGTTTCTGACGCAGAAGTGCTTATGCGCTATGGCGATGACTTCTATGCGGGAGCTCCTGTAGTGACACATAAAGCATATGGAAAAGGTCACGTATATTACGTTGGCGCAGATATGGAACAGGCTTTCTACAGTGATTTCTACGGAAAGGCAGCAAAGGAAGCTGGCATTCAGGCACCGCTGGGATTCGTACCGGCAGAGGTTTCTGTCACCTTACGTGAAAATCAGGAAAATGAATATCTGTTTATCCAGAACTATGCAAGAGAAACCAAGGCAGTTCCAGTTCCAGCAGAATATGAAGTGATCTACGGCGCGGCGGATGAGATTATGCAGCCGCTGGCAACAAGGGTCCTGAAAAAGAAAAAATAGAGATTAAAAATAGCGGAAGAAGTTAGTGTGAAAAGAGGTTTTGACACTAACTTCTTTTTGTGTATATAATTAGAAAAACAGAAATCATGCAGCAGGAGGTATGTGCAGTGCAGAGAGAACTCTTGGAGCAGCTTCGTGAAATTACAGAAGAAGAGAGAAGAATCCTGAACGGAGAAGCAGAAGTGGACAGGGATCTTTACACGTCTGGAAGCGATTTTACCATTGACAGCAATAAGATGCTGGAGGAAGGAAAGCTGATCGCAATCCGCACCCATACCAGGTTTGTTCATTTTCCCCTTCACCGCCATAATTATGTGGAAGTACTCTACGTATGCGAGGGAACTCTTACGAATATTATAGATGGCAAACAGGTTATTGTGCGAAAAGGGGAACTGCTTTTTCTGAATCAGTTTACCCATCATGAGATTCTTGCAGCTGGCAGGAGTGACATTGCCATAAATTTTATGGTATTGCCGGAGTTTTTTGATGTGGCATATTCAATGGCAGGAAATAATAATGTTCTGGCAGATTTTCTGGTGAATGTACTGCGCCGGGATAACCAGCAGGGAGAATATCTTCATTTTAAGGTATCTGAGGTGCTGCAGATCCAGAATCTTCTGGAAAATATTATTTATTCCCTTGTAACAGGAAGGGGCAACCAGAATAAAATCAATCAGACTACCATGGGACTTATTTTTCTTTACCTTATGGACTCTGTACAGTATGTGGAAATGCGCCTTCCAAATCAGTACGAGAACATGATATCCATGACGACTCTGGATTATATTGAGCAGAAATACCGCACGGCCACCTTGACTGAGCTATGCGATATGCTTCACCTTCCCATGCATGTATTAAGCAAAATGATAAAAAAAACAACAGGCTTTAATTTTAAGGAGCTGCTTCAGCGGAAACGTCTTAGCAAGGCTGTGGAACTGATGTGTGATACAGACCTTCCCATCAGCGATATCATTGCAGCAGTGGGATATGAGAACAACAGTTATTTTCACCGTGTATTCAAGGAAAGATATGGGGTAACGCCAAGAGCTTTCCGCGTGGCTAATAAGAAAAATGATAAAGTAAGATTATGAAGAACGCGTAAAAATATTTTTACAAAAAAATTATCATTTGTTCAAAAATATTTTTTGAATTATATATAAATGGTTGACATTTAATTAGAAAAAAAATAAAATAACTGTAACGTTTAAGATTTTTCTTACATAGAGGGGGAAAGTCTCAGGCAAATAAAAATATCAAGGAGGAAGTAAAATGAAAAAAATGTGTAGAAAAGTAGTCAGCCTTCTTCTTGCAGCAGTGATGGTGCTTACAATGACCGCCTTCGCTTCTGTTGTTTATGCCGCTGACGAGGACAGCGTTGAAGCTGATCCGAACTTCAAGATGGGAGTTATTCTTGTAGGTGATGAGACAGAAGGATATTCTGCAGCTCATATCGCCGGTGTTAAGGAAGCAGCTAAAGAGCTGGGCCTTGACGACAGCCAGATCATCTGGAAATACAAAGTTCCGGAAGACTCCAGCTGCTACGATGCAGCAATCGACCTTGTTGGACAGGGATGCTCCCTGGTAATCGGTAACAGCTATGGACATCAGACTTATCTGGTACAGGCTGCTCAGGAATACCCGGATGTAACATTCGTTTCCATGACAGGTGATTTTGCAGCAATCAGCGGATGCGAGAATTTCAAGAATGCATTCACCAACATCTATGAATCCCGCTATGTATCCGGTGTTGTAGCTGGTCTGAAGCTGAAAGAGATTCTTGAGGATGGTACTCTTACTACAGAGACACAGCCAGACAGCTTTGATGCAGACGGCAATGTAAAGGTTGGTTATGTTGGAGCATTCAGCTATGCTGAGGTTGTTTCCGGTTATACCGCATTCTACCTTGGTATTAAGAGCGTTGTTCCGAACGTTGTAATGGAAGTTAAGTACACAAACTCCTGGTTTGATATTGACAAAGAGGGTGCAGCAGCTGAGGCACTTATTGCAAACGGCTGTGTGATCATTGGACAGCATGCAGACTCTACAGGTGCTCCTGCAGCTACACAGAAGCTTCACGATGATGGCAAGATCTGCTACTCTGTAGGCTACAATATTGATATGCTTGAGACTGCTCCTACAGCAGCACTTACCTCTGCTACCAATAACTGGGCAGTATACTACAAACATGCAATTGCAACCGTAATGGGCGGTGGTGACCTTGAGCAGGACTGGTCCGCAGGATATAATGACGATGCAGTAGGAATCACAGAACTTGGTGAGTCCTGTGCAGAAGGAACTGCAGATTACGTTGCTGACATCGAGGGCAAACTGAAAGACGGTTCTCTTCAGGTGTTTGATACCTCTACATTTACTGTAGGCGGCGAGGAAGTTACTTCTGCACCGGTTGACCTTTCCTTCATGGATTACACAACTGATCCTGCAACTGTTGTATATCAGGGCGAGACTGTTGAGGCTATCGAGGATGGACACTTTGCAGAGTCCACATTCAGAAGCGCTCCATACTTTACACTTCGTATTGATGGAATCACAGAGGACGCAGACGCTGTTGAATAAGCAGTAATGCGAAATCCTGCGAAGCATGCTTTCTGTGCATCGCGGAGCAGGTAGCTGGGAAGAAACCTGAACAGTTATCGAATTACATGAAATCCAAAAGGGGAGCTGTAAAAAGGCTTCCCTTTTGTTTCGTAAGCGGGAAAGTTAAAATCCACGCGGATGTGGGATTTTGGCGAACGCTTCAAAGATAGGCAAAACCAGAAGAGCTTGTTTTGCCTTGATTATAAAACGGGAAGGGAGGCACAACACTTTGGAATATGCCATTCAATTAAAAAATGTTACCAAAACATTTGGAAAAGTTGTTGCCAACAAAAATGTCAACCTTGACGTAAAAAAAGGTGAGATTCTCTCCCTTCTGGGAGAAAATGGAAGTGGCAAGACCACTCTTATGAATATGATCTCCGGTATTTATTTTCCAGATTCCGGCGAGATCATGATAGACGGTAGGAAAGTGGAAATCCGCTCTCCGAAAGATGCCTACGATCTGGGAATCGGTATGATTCACCAGCACTTTAAACTGATCGACGTCTTCAGTGCCACTGAGAATATTGCGCTTGGTCTTGATAAAAAACAGAAATTTGATCTGAAAGAAGTTCGTAAAAAAGCACAGGCTATCTGTGACAGGTACCACTTTGATCTGGACCTGAATCAGAAGGTTTACGAGATGAGCGTATCCCAGAAACAGACTCTGGAAATTGTAAAGGTTCTTTACAGAGGTGCAAACATTCTGATCCTGGATGAGCCGACAGCAGTACTGACACCTCAGGAGACAGCCCGTCTGTTTGAGGTTATCCGAAATATGAAGGCAGATAATAAATCCGTTATCATTATTACCCATAAGCTTCACGAGGTTCTGGAGATTTCCGACCGCGTTGCCATTCTGAGAAAAGGAGAGTACATAGGTACCGTAGATACCTGCGAGGCCACTGAAAATTCTCTCACAGAGATGATGGTAGGCAAGAAGGTGGAACTGAATATTGCCCGTTCCGCACCTGTAAATCCGGTGAAACGACTTTCTGTTTCCCATCTGACCGTCTATAACCGGGAGGACATTAAGGTGCTGGATGATGTAAGCTTTGACGTTTATGGCGGTGAAATCCTGGGAATTGCCGGAATTTCCGGAAATGGACAGAAAGAGCTTCTGGAAGCCATTGCAGGACTTCAGATTACAGGCCAGGGCAGCAGTATTGAGTTTTACGAAAGAGGAAAAGAAAATCAGCCCCTTCAGTTGGTTGGAAAAACACCGAAGAAAATCCGTGATGCAGGTGTTCACCTTGCATTTGTGCCGGAAGACCGTCTGGGAATGGGACTTGTAGGTTCTATGGGTATGACCGGAAATATGCTTCTGAAAAGCTATGGAAAGGGTGCATCCCCGCTTACAGATATGCGTACCCCGAAGAAAATGGCAGAGAAGGTTAAGGAAGAGCTTGAAGTTGTGACTCCAAGCCTGAATACTCCGGTATCCCGTCTTTCCGGAGGAAATGTACAGAAGGTTCTGGTAGGCCGTGAGATTGCAGAAGCACCTACTGTACTGATGACTGCCTATGCAGTGCGAGGCCTTGATATCAATACCTCTTATACCATCTATAATCTTCTGGATGAAGAGAAGAAAGAGGGGGTTGCCGTAGTCTATGTAGGTGAGGATCTGGACGTTCTCATTGATCTGTGTGACCGTATTCTGGTACTTTGCGGCGGTAAAGAGAATGGTATTCTGGATGCCAGAACGACTACGAAAGAAGAAGTTGGACTTCTTATGACAAATCTTCGGAAGGAGGGAAAATAAATGAGTGACACAAAAACTAAAGAACCCTTGATCCGAATTATTAAGCGTGACAGAAGCAGCTTTGGGTACAAGGTATGGGTTCGTGCGGCTGCCATTATTCTGGCGCTTGTAGTAGACGCGATTTTTATTTATAGTGTAACAGGCCTGAATCCATTATCTGTATATGGTGTTATGTTAAATGGTACCTTTATGACAAGCATCCGTTTTTCCTGGGCAATGCGAGATCTGGTAACCCTTCTCTGCATTGGTATTGCCCTTGCTCCTGCGTTTAAAATGCGCTTCTGGAACATTGGCGCAGAGGGACAGGTGCTGATGGGAGGCCTTGCCACAGCTATGGTTATGGTAAAATGTGGTGCCAGCCTTCCTACCCCGGTGCTTTTTCTGGTGATGTTCCTTACCAGCGTGATTGCCGGAGGTCTCTGGGGTTTTATTCCGGCAGTATTCAAGGCGTACTGGAATACAAATGAGACACTTTTTACCCTTATGATGAATTATGTGGCAACCAGTATTGTTGCATGCATGACCAATATCCTTCGAGGAAAGGCTTCCAGCCTTGGTAAGCTGAACATGTCTACACAGGTTGGATGGTTCCCGCAGTTTATGGGACAGAGATATAATATTAACATTCTCATTGTAATGATTCTCATGTTTGTCATGTTCTTCTATCTGAAATATTCTAAACAGGGCTATGAGATTACCGTAGTAGGAGAATCTGAGAACACAGCAAGATATGCCGGAATTAATGTTAAATGGGTAACCATCCGTACCATGATCATTTCCGGTGCTATCTGCGGTCTGGTTGGTTTCCTGATCGTAGCAGGAAGAGACCAGACTATTTCCACCACATCCGCAGGCGGAAACGGATTCACCGCCATTATTGTAGCATGGCTTGCAAAGTTTAATACGTTTTATATGGCTCTGATCTCCTTCCTGCTGATCTTCCTTTCCAAAGGTGCAGCAGAGATTGCTTCTGCATACAGCCTGAACGATTATGCAGCAAGTATTATTGAAGGCGTGATTCTGTTCTTTATCCTTGGAAGTGAATTCTTCATCAACTATAAAATGATTTTCCGTGGTTCCAAAAAGGAGGTGCACTAAATGAGTAATCTGATTGCGTGGATCATCAGGGCAATTCCATTTGGAACAATTATCATGTTTGGTTCCATGGGCGAGATCACCACTGAGAAATCCGGAAACCTGAATCTTGGTGTTCCGGGAATTATGTATCTTGGCGGCTTTGCTGGCTTCGCCAGCTCCTATTTTTACGAGAAAAATTCAGCAGATCCAAAGGGTTGGATATGTGTGATCCTGGCGCTTGTGGCAGCAATTGCAGCCTCCATGCTGGGAGGGCTGATTTTCAGCTTCCTTACCATTACCCTTCGTGCAAACCAGAATGTAACCGGTCTTGCACTTACCACATTCGGTATGGGTGTTGCTAATTTCTTTGGTGTATTTATTTTAAATGGTGCAAGCTACACTGCAGCACCGCTGGCATACGCTTCTTTTTCCAAGAAGATTCCATTCCTGTCCAGTAAGCTGGGAATTGTGAGTAAAACTGTTTTTGCCTATGGTTTTCTGGTATATGTGGCAATCATCATTGCTGTTGTGCTGCATTACGTGCTGAACAAAACAAGAGTAGGTCTGAATCTTCGGGCTGTAGGTGAAAATCCGGGAACTGCAGACGCAGCCGGAATCAATGTAACCAAATATAAATATCTGGCAACCTGTATTGGTGCCGGCCTTTCCGGAATCGGCGGATTATATTACGTTCTGGATTATAATCAGGGCATCTGGGCGACAACGGGACAGATAGAAGCTCTTGGCTGGCTGGCTGTTGCACTGGTTATATTTACCACCTGGAAACCTCTGAACTGTATCTGGGGTGCGTATCTTTTTGGTATGCTCTACTGGCTGTATCAGTTCCTTCCAAGTATTCTTGGAATCAAGGTTGCAAGCTATGTCACAGACCTGATCCAGATGGTTCCTTATGTGGTTACCATTATCGTACTGGTTGTAGTAAGCTTCCGAAAGAAAAAAGAAAATCAGCCTCCGGAAAGTCTGGGACTTTCCTACTTCCGAGAGGAAAGATAACAGGGATTGGTTTGATAGAATATTGAAATTTCAGAATCCTCTGCTTATGCTGTATGGTGCAGCATGCAGAGGATTTTTTTCATTCTTCAGACGGCAATACGATTTGTGAAAAATCAGTGTCCATAGGAAATGAAAGTTTACAAAATATTTCGAAAATGTTATATTATTTTTAAATAACATGCGAAACATATAGAAAGGATAGCTGGCTCTTAGCTATACAGTTATCAGAAAGGAATAAAAATATGAAAAAAAGATATGTTCTTGCTGCGCTGGCAGCTATGACAGTACTTGCAGGCTGTGGAGATAATGCTTCTCAGCAGAAAAACACGGACAATACTACCCAGGAGAGCACAGCAGAGGATGATCTGACAGCTGCTGATCCGGATGAAGATGGAGAAGAACTGGATCCTGAATTTTCACAGGATGTAGAGAATAATGAAGTGATCGATGCAGATGATGCAGAGGAAGAAGCAGCTCTTGATCCCATTACTCCTTCTGAATATCTGGTTCAGAATGCTTCTGATTATGTAACTCTTGGAGACTATGATGGTGTAGAGGTTACCAGGTACACCTATGAGATCACTGATGATATGGTGCAGGATGAGATTCAGGAAGAACTGGCAGATGCCAGCGATGAGCAGTCTACCAATGCACCTTCCGAGGACGGAAATATTGTATATATGAATCTTACTGCCACTGTGGAGGGTGAGGAAGCTGCTGAGCCGGAAGAGACTTTTATCACCTTGGGACAGGAAGAATTTGGTGCAGAATTTGACCAGAAGCTGACAGGTGTTTCCACTGGAGATAAACTGGATTTCAGCATCACATACGGAGATGACACCTGGCAGGAAGACTGGCAGGGAAAAACCGTTGACTTTTCTGTGGAGGTAACAGATGTTACAGCTTCCAATACTCCGGAATATGATGAAGATTATGTGAAGAATTATACCGGGTGTGACACGAAGGAAGAATATGAGGCTTCTGTAAAAGAATATCTGGAGCAGTCCTATGAGGAACAGAGTACTTATGATGAGACAGAAGATCTGATTTCTGCCTGCCTGGCACGTACAGAGTTTACCGGAGAATATCCGGACGACCTGTTTGAGGCATGCAGGGAAGAGGCACTCTCCGGTTATTCCATGTTTGTAGAGGAAGACGGAGATGTAAGTGATGTGCTGGATATGTTCGGGGTTACAGAGGATGATATTGCAGAAGAAGCCAAAAATCTTGTAAACCGTCGCCTCTTCATCAGCGCATATGCCGAAGCCAATAATATTGAAGTAACAGAAGATGAATACGTGGATTATGTAAATGAGTATGCTGACTACTATGGCGAGAGTCCTGCTGATTTTGAGACTCTTTATACTCGGGAAACGCTTGTAAATGCCCTTTATGAGAGCAAGGTAACAGAGCTTCTTCTGGAAAAGGCAAACGTGACAGAAACTCCATATACACCAGAAGAGTATGATGAAAAGGAGTCCAAAGAAGATGACACGCTTGATGATCTGGAAATCGTAGAAGAAGGAGAAGAAGGCGTAGCTGAATAAAATCTGAAGATTTGGCAAAACACACTTTCAACGTCATAATGTTCTTTTATTAACATTTTTTATAAATTTAAGCCTTTTAATTTAGATGTGATTATGATATAGTAAATAATACGCGACAATGGACGGACAGCATTCTGAAGATAAGCTTTAGGAAGTTTGTCCGCCCATTTGTGTCTATAAAGGAGGAACGAGATGAAATTTTCAGAAATGCCTTACACTCGTGTGGATTTTCCAGCTGTAATTGCACAGGCACAGGAGATTATCCAGCGCGCATCTTCTGCGAAGAGCGGAGAAGAGCAGTTCGAGATTCATCAGGAATTTAACAAGCTGATGGATCACGTGAGAACTCTTTACACCATCGCCCATATCCGCAGGGATGGAGATGTGACAAATGAGTTTTATGACGGCGAGAAGAGCTACTATGATGAGAAGCTCCCGGAACTGAACGCAGTGACAAATGAGTATAAGAAAGTACTTTTTGCCACTCCATATCGTCAGTATATGGAAGAGAAAATCGGACCGGTTGCATTTAAGTCCATGGAACTGGAGATGAAATCTTTCGATGACAGTCTGATTCCGCTGATGCAGGAGGAGAATGCCCTTGCTTCCCGTTACAGTAAGCTGATCGCTTCTGCCAAGATCATGTGGGAAGGAGAAGAACTGAACCTTTCCCTTATGCGCAAGTATATGCGCTCCCAGGATCGGAATACCCGTAAGAAAGCATGGGATGCTTTTTCAGGCTTCTTTGAGGAGAACCAGGCTGAGCTTGATGAAATCTACGATCTGATGGTGAAGAACCGTACCAGACAGGCACAGATGCTGGGCTTTGAGAATTACATTGATATGGGCTACTTCCGCATGAACCGTAATTCTTATACCAAGGAAGATGTACAGAAGCTTCGCGAGCAGATTAAGACTGTATTTGTACCGTTAGCTTCCAGAATGCACAAGAACCGTCAGGCACGCCTTGGGGTAGATGCACTTCGTTATTATGATATGGGTGTTTATTTCCCACAGGGAGATCCGGCGCCGATCGGTACTCCTGAGGAGATTCTTGAGAGCGGCCGCAAAATGTACACGGAGATGTCTGATGAGACAAGGGATTTCTTCAACATGATGATGGAGAATGAGCTTTTTGATGTATTCGGACGTAAGAATAAGGCTACCGGTGGTTACATGACGGAGCTTCCGGATTATGGTGTACCGTTTATTTTTGCAAACTTTAACGGAACCAGTGGTGACGTGGATGTAATCACACATGAGTGTGGACATGCATTTCAGAGTTATGTATCCTGCAAGGATCCGATCACCGATCACTCCAGGTATCTGACCATGGAGACAGCAGAAATCCATTCCATGTCCATGGAATTCTTTGCGGAACCATGGATCGAGCTTTTCTTCGGGGAAAGAGGCGATGATTACCGCAAGATGCATCTTGAGGATGCCATCGACTTTATTCCTTATGGAACAATGGTGGATGAATTCCAGCACATTGTATACGGCAATCCGGAGCTTACACCTAAGGAGCGACGTGATGCATGGAACAGGCTGGAGCAGGAGTACCGTCCATATATGGATTCCACTGGCTGCAGGTTTATGGAAGAAGGCGGTTACTGGCAGAGACAGCACCACATTTTTGAGATGCCTTTCTACTATATTGATTATGTACTTGCACAGCTTTGTGCATTCCAGTTTAAGATCCGCATGGAGAAAGATCATGACGCTGCGTGGGCTGATTATATAAAGCTTTGCCGGCTTTCTGCAAGTGATTTCTATCCGTCCATGCTGAAACAGGTGGGACTTACAGTTCCATTTACAGATGGCTGCATTCAGAAGATTGTGGATGAGCTGGATAAGAAGCTGGATTGAGTCATCAGGCAAAGACTGTGAGAAGGAAAAGCACTTTCAGGTAATAGATTGGGAACTCACAGGAAAGTTGAGGCAGAATTGTGAAAAAATATGGGAATGATTACCGCCAGAGAGGGGAAAAATTTGAATATACCGGAAAATGGTATGGCAGCAGCCTGTCAGTGAAGGAGCTGAAAAGACATGCCCTTAACAATACAGTTCTTATGGCAGCCGCCCTTGTGATCTATTTTGCCAGCCTGATGCTGAACAATGAAGGAAGCAGGATCTTCTGGATATTACTTCCCTATATGGTGGTAGTATTCCCTGTTTCCTATGGAATCATGGGAGGTGCTTCCTTATTTCTTTTTTGCAGACAGCAGGAGGGAAAAGCTCACTCACAGGTGGTAATCCCGGAAAAGCATATAGGGCATATGACCTGTGCACAGTATGAAAAAGGGGTGCGGCGTCCGGTAAGGTGCAGCATTGCCATCACGGTACTGGGACTTTTTACAAGCGTGGCAAACCTGATTTTTTTGTTAAAAGATTTCGAAAATCTTATTTTTACAAGGGAACTATTATTCGAGGCAGCTACTGTGATGATTTTAGCGCTGGGAAGTGTTAACACTGCGCAAAACTGGCAGATTAAAGCAAAATTTACAAATTTTGAGTAAAAATCTTTCAGTTTTTGACAATTATGGACAAAATTCCAGACATATTTCGCCATATAGCTATTGCACATGTAATAAAACATGGTAAAATAGAGAGGTATAAGACAACAAATTTTTAGGTTGTCTGTAGTAGCTGGCCTCAGGAGTCTCCAACAGGCTCTGATGAATAGTTACAATAAAATATCTTAAAAAAGGAGGATAAGATATGAGCAAGAAGAAGTTAATGGCCCTGTTATTAACAGGTGTCATGGCAGCATCAACAGTGAGCGTACCTGTTTTTGCTGAAGAAGCTGAGGGAGGTTCTTCCGATACACCACTTGTTGTTGGACAGACTAACTTCTCCGAGAAATTCAGTGGATTATTCCATGAGACAGTTCCGGATACGCAGATCGCAGAGAATGTAGGTGAGTATCTGTTTGGAAGTGACCGTACAGGTGCTATTATTTACAATGGTATCGAGGGTGAGACACATGAGTATAACGGAACGGATTATACTTATACAGGACTTTCCGACGTAACTGTTACAGAGGGCGAGGATGAGACTGTATACAATTTCAAGCTTCGTGAGGGTGTAACATTTTCTGACGGTGAGCCTCTTACTGCAGATGACCTGATTTTCACATATTATGTACTTTCTGATACAGATTATGATGGAAATGCAACATTCTACTCCACCAATATCAAAGGTATGAAAAACTACCGTCTGAATTCCACAGCAGCAGATTCCATCACAGATGAGGATGTTGCAAATACACTTGCAGACATGCCGGATGAAGTTGCTGCAAGAGTGAAAGATGAGCTGATTGTTCCGCTTCTTACATCTGAGTATGAGTGGGCGCAGACTGCATGGGAAGATTATGCAGATGCTTATGGTGTTACAAACGGAGATGAGTTCTTTGGAATGCTTTACGCAGTAGATGAGAACTATTCTGTAGATGGCAAAGATCAGGATACGATCATTAATGAGATCGCAGACCAGTATGGCAAGGACTATCTTGCACTTGCAGCTGCCTATGGCGACGAAGCATACTTCGATGAAGATGCAGCAACAATCGCTTCCGAATACCTGGTAGAGCAGAAAACTGCAGCAGGTGAAGGTGAAGAGGTTGCGAACATCGAGGGAATCAAGAAGCTTGGTGATTACGAAGTTGAGGTTACCACAGATGGTTTCGAGGCAACTACAATCTATCAGCTTGGTGTAATCGTTGAGCCAATGCATTATTATGGAGATGCTTCTCTCTATGACTATGATAACAACCAGTTCGGTTTCACAAGAGGAGATCTCTCCGCTGTACGTGATAAATCCAACCAGCCACTTGGCGCAGGTCCGTACAAATTTGTGAAATATGAGAACAAGACTGTATACATGGAAGCAAACGAGAACTACTACAAGGGTGCTCCTAAGACAAAGTACCTCCAGTGGCGTGAGACTTCCGACGCAGATAAGATTGCCGGTGTTGAGCAGGGTACAATCGACCTTTCCGATCCATCCGGAAGCAAATCTGCATTTGACCAGATTAAGAGCATCAACGGAAACGACGAGCTCAGCGGTGATAAGATCATCGTTAACGCAACAGACAACCTTGGATACGGATACATCGGTCTTAACGCAAACACAATCAATGTTGGCGGAGAGCCAGGATCTGATGCTTCCAAGAACTTAAGAAAAGCTCTTACAACTGTACTTGCTGTATATCGTGATGTAGCAATCGATTCTTATTATGGAGATGCTGCTTCTGTAATCAACTACCCGATTTCCAATACATCCTGGGCAGCTCCTCAGAAATCTGATGCAGATTATCAGGTGGCTTACTCTGTAGATGTTGATGGAAATCCGCTTTACACAGATGATATGACAGATGATGAGAAGTTTGCAGCAGCAACACAGGCAGCTCTTGGCTTCTTCGAGGCAGCCGGATACACTGTAGAAAACGGCAAGGTAACAGCAGCTCCAGAAGGTGCTAAGATGACTTATGAGATCATCATCGGTGCTGACGGAAGTGGAGATCACCCAAGCTTTGCAATCCTTACAGACGCTAAGGCAGCTCTTGAGTCCATCGGATTTACACTTGAGATCAATGATGTTACAGACTCCAACATTATGTGGGATGCTTTAAATGCAGGTACCGCAGAAATGTGGGCAGCTGCATGGCAGGCAACAGTGGATCCTGATATGTATCAGGTTTACCACAGCGCAAGTGTAAAGAGCAATTACTACCACATCAATGATGAAACACTGGATCAGGATATTATTGATGCCCGTTCCACAGCTGATCAGGAATACAGAAAATCTGTTTACAAACAGTGTCTGGACATTATTCTTGACTGGGCAGTAGAGATTCCGATCTATCAGAGACAGAACTGCGTTATTTACAGCCCTGAGCGTATCAATGCAGATACCTTTACGAAAGATGTTACTACATTCTATTCATGGTATGGAGATATCATTAATATCGAAATGAACTAAAGGTATAAAAGAAGAATGACTTGTTAGCGCAGTGGGTCCACCATAACCAGTGGACCCACTGCCTTACTGGCAGTATGCCTTGGGCTAGAGCGTGTCTGAAAAAGCATTCCCGCAATCTCCCACAAATTGTGACGCACATCTTGCAGAAAGCCTTTTTCAAACATGCTCTGGAACCCGGCCCGGTAAAACGGACAGAACCGGCAGGACACACTGCCAGTAAGAACAAGGTAAGTCAGTCTTCCCGCCCGATACTGAAAGGATAATTTATATAATGAAAAAATTTATTGTACGTCGTGTACTTCTTGGAGCGATGATCCTGTTCTTCGTTTCCATGATCATTTATTCAATTGAGAGAGCCCTTCCGACTTCTTATGTAGAGGGAAGAGCCCGTGATATGTCAATGAAACAGGGCGCGAAGCCCTATGATGAGCTGGTTGCTGAGTTAAATGCCGCTTATGGACTGGATAAGCCGGTTCTGGAGGGCTATTTTATCTGGCTTGGAAAAGCTGTTCATGGTGAATTTGGAGAATCCTGGATTTTCCATCAGCCGGTAAAACAGAAATTTGCCAGCGTTATCTGGTATTCTTTTGCTCTGGCACTGGCCTCCTTCCTGTTGGAAATTATCATTGCCATACCTTTGGGTATTATATCGGCAACGAAGCAGTACAGCAGGATTGATTATGCAGTTACCGTTTTTGCATTGATCGGTATTTCGCTGCCGTCCTTTTTCTTTGCTACCATTTTGAAATGGATTTTCTCTATTAATCTGAAATGGGTTGACCTGTATGGTATCGTAAGCCGTATGCATGAGTCCTATGGAAGTGTAGGTAAGGTACTGGATATGGCACAGCATATGATCCTTCCGGTTATTACGCTGACTATCGTAAGTGTTGGTTCCCTTATGCGTTATACCAGAACCAATATGCTGGAGGTTCTGAATGCAGATTATATCCGTACTGCCAGAGCGAAAGGTGTTCCGGAGAAAAAGGTGGTTTCTCATCATGCATTCCGCAATACTCTGATTCCGATCATCACCATCCTTGGAAGTACACTTCCGAACCTGTTCGGTGGAGCGATGATCACAGAGACTTTGTTCCAGATTCCGGGAATTGGATATACCTCCTACCAGGCATTAACTCAGGGAGATATTCCGTTTACCATGTTCTATATGGTATTTCTGGCATTTCTGACATTAACCGGCAATCTGATCGCAGATATCCTGTACGCTGTGGCAGATCCAAGGGTACGAGTAAATTAGGAGGAAAAACATGAGTACAGATCCAACAAAGAAAAAAGACGATCATGTCAGTACCTCCAAGGCACTGGATGATGAACAGCGTGTAAAAGTCCTTTCACCAGGAATGCTTGTTGCAAAGCGTTTCTTCCGCAATAAACTGGCTGTGGCAGGACTTGTAATTCTGGTAGCGATGTTTTTGTTTTCATTTATAGGTGGTATGGTAAGCCCTTACAATGAAAGCCAGGTATTCCGTAAAACAGATCATGTATGGAAAGACTATGCGGGAGCTACCTATAATAAATCTTATATTTTTACAACAGCAAATGGTGCAGAATTTCCTGCGCAGGGACAGCAGAAATTTATTCTTGCTACAAACAAGGGAAATGATTCCTTTGAAGCAAATGATGTAACCTACGGATTGGAACAAAAAGGTGAAGATTACTGGGCAATTTATTCTTCAGAATCAGTAGCAACCGTTCTTACACTGAAAGGAAAATCTACTTATAAACAGGTTGGAAATACAGAAATAACAGATGAAATCAAAGAAGGCTATGAAGAGGCTGTGGCAAATGATGCCAATACCTTTGAAGTAGATGGAACTACCTATACAATTGAGAAGGCCGGACGTGAGAATCAGATCACAATTTCCGGCGAAGTTGCATTTGCAACCAAGAAAGTATTCAGCGCAGCAACGAATGATGCAGAGATGGGATTTGATTTCCAGCAGGCAGCACTTGATGCAATTGAAGCAGGAGATGCTTTTTTTGAATACGATGGCGCAACCTATGAGCTGACTACAACAGAGAAAGAGACATCCACAGAGGTTGTAAAGGATGGCGAAGTTTATGCTACTGTTTCCAATCTTCTGGTATCTCCTCAGGCAAAGGGTGTGTTCCTTTCTCTTTCCTTTAAAGAAGCAGTAGAACAGGCAATTGCTGACAAAGCTTCTACATTTACAGCTGTTAATGAGGCTGGCGAAGAAGAAACCTATCAGCTTCAGACCAAGAATACACAGTATGTTGTAAGAAGCCAGAAAGCAACTACTGTAAATGATACTTATTCCGGACCAAGCAAAAAGCACTGGTTAGGAACAGACGGAAACGGTATGGACATGCTGACCAGACTGATGTATGGCGGACGTATTTCCCTGATGATCGGTTTCGTTGTTATCATTATTGAAGGTATTATTGGTATTCTGATCGGTGGTGTGTCCGGTTATTTTGGAGGATGGGTAGATACCATTCTCATGCGTGTGGTTGATGTTGTAATCTGTATTCCGGCAATGCCGCTGTACATTATCATCGGTTCTGTTATGGATTATTACAAAATTGACCCGCGAATCCGAATTTATGCACTTTGTGCAATTCTTGGTATCGTAGGATGGCCGGGAATTGCCCGTATGGTTCGAGGTCAGATCCTGTCTCTTCGTGAGCAGGAATTTATGGTTGCTACAGAAGCTACCGGTGTTCGTATTTCAAGACGTATTTTCCGTCACCTGATTCCGAACGTTATTCCACAGCTGATCGTTATTGCAACAATGGGACTTGGTGATGTTATCCTGATGGAAGCAACTCTTAGCTTCCTTGGAATCGGTGTTAAATTCCCATACGCTTCCTGGGGTAATATTGTAAATGCGGTAAATGATGTATACGTATTGACCAACTTCTGGTTCGTATGGATCCCGGCCGGATTCTTAATCCTGCTGACCGTTCTTGGATTTAACTTTGTGGGTGATGGTCTTCGTGATGCATTTGACCCGAAAATGAAACGGTAGGTGCGAATATGGCATTATTTGGTAAGAAAAACGCAAACTATATCTCAGCTAAGGAAACCAAAAGAATCTCCAAAGAGAATCGAAAGATCACCAATGAGATAGAGAAGAAGAGAAACAGAAAGAATATTCCGGAGTCAGAGTATATCACTACCATGAAGAATCCGGAAAACGTAGTTGAGTTTGACAATGTTCATACTTATTTCTTTACAGATATTGGAACTGTTAAAGCCGTTGATGGTGTAAGCTTTGAAATTCCTCAGGGAAAAACAGTTGGTGTTGTTGGAGAATCCGGTTGTGGAAAGTCTGTAACTAGCCTTTCCCTTATGCAGCTGGTACAGCGTCCTCAGGGACAGACCGTAGAAGGAGAAATCCGTTTTAATACTGGCGACAAGGTTTACAATATTGTAAATACTCCTACAAGTGAAATGCAGAAGCTTCGCGGAAATGAGCTTTCCATGATTTTCCAGGAGCCTATGACTGCACTGAATCCGGTATTCCGCATTGGAGAGCAGGTTGATGAGATCACCAAGCTTCACAATCCGGATATGAGCAAAGAGCAGGTAAAGGCCAGAACCATCGAAATGCTGAAGCTGGTTGGAATTGCCAACAGTGAGGGCGTTTATAAGATGTATCCTCATGAGCTTTCCGGTGGTATGCGTCAGCGTGTATGTATCGCAATCGGTCTTGCTTGTAATCCAAGACTGATCATTGCTGATGAGCCTACCACAGCTCTTGACGTTACAATTCAGGCGCAGATCCTGGATCTGATGCGTAACCTGAAGGATAAGATCAATTCTTCCATTATGCTGATCACTCATGACCTGGGTGTTATTGCAGAGATGGCAGATTATGTAGTTGTTATGTATGCTGGCCGTGTAGTTGAGAAGGGTACTGCAAGCGAGATCTTCAAGAACCCGTCTCATCCATACACCATTGGACTTATGCGCTCCAAACCGGTTGTAGGCAAGAAGGTTGACAAGCTTTACAGTATTCCAGGTAAGGTTCCGAACCCTATTGATATGCCGGATTACTGTTATTTCCGTGACCGTTGTGAACTTAGCTGTGACAAGTGTCAGGGAAGCTATCCAGGCGTGATCAAATTAAGTCCTACACATGAAGTAAGCTGTTACCGTTATGCAGACCGTCCGGAAGCCGGATGGCTGGCGAATGTTCATCCAGGGGAAGGGGGCAAAACTCATGAGTGAGAATAAGACAGCAGAAAATACAAAGAATCAGCAGTCCGATAACATTCTGGAGGTATCCCATCTTAAGAAATATTTCCCGATCAAGGGTGGAATGTTCGGTAAGCAGGTTGGAGCCGTAAAAGCAGTTGATGACGTTTCTTTCACATTAAAGAGAGGAACCACGATGGGTCTGGTTGGAGAGTCCGGATGTGGTAAATCTACCACAGGAAGAACCATCTTAAGGCTGATTGAGAAAACAGACGGACAGGTTCTCTTCAACGGAAAAGATGTTTACGGTCTTTCCAATAGAGAAATGCGCGATATGCGTACCAAGATGCAGATCATTTTCCAGGATCCATATTCTTCCCTTTCCCCAAGACTGCCGGTTGGCGAGATCATCGGGGAAGCTGTAAGAGAGCATAACCTGGTTCCCAAGTCTGAATATGCAGATTATGTGACCAAGATCATGGATGACTGTGGACTTCAGTCTTATCATAAGGACCGTTATCCACATGAGTTCTCTGGTGGACAGAGACAGCGTATCTGTATTGCGAGAGCACTTGCATTGAATCCGGAGTTCGTTGTGTGTGACGAGCCGGTTTCTGCACTTGATGTTTCTGTACAGGCGCAGATCATCAACCTGTTAAAGGAACTTCAGGAGAAGAGAAATCTGACTTATCTGTTTATCTCTCATGACCTGTCGGTTGTAGAGCATATTTCCGATACTATCGGAGTTATGTATCTGGGGGGACTGGTTGAGACTGGTACCACAGCAGATATTTTTGCAAATCCTCTTCATCCGTATACAGAGGCTCTGTTCTCTGCTATTCCTATGCCAGACCCGGATCTGAAGAGAAACCGTATCATCCTGGAGGGAAATATTCCATCCCCAGCGAATCCGCCTAAGGGATGTAAGTTCCATACCAGATGCCGGAAGTGCATGGAGATTTGTAAGAATCAGGTGCCTGAGGTAAAAGATATGGGAAATGGGCATAAGGTGCGCTGCCATCTGTATGACTAAGAATAAAGCAGGCCAGGGATTACCTGGTCTGTTGCTATTTAGTGTGTTGAAAGTTGTTCAAGGCGGACGCATTCGGACAATGGTGATTGCTCACTCGCCGGCGCAACGCTCCAGCGAACTAACTGCTAACTGCAACTAAATCGTTCAGGAGAGCCTTCACGATTAAGTCTCCGTAAGCAGTGGATTTCGCCTACGCTAAAACCGCGCCTGAAATGGCTCGCTAGAGCAATCACCATTGCCCGAATGCTGTGTACTGTCTGGGACTTATTTGTGCATAGGAACTTTCGACAGGGGGGAGGGGGAGTGATTGGTTTCCCGATACTTTTTTGACAACGATAGATTAAAAAAAACAATAAAGTTGCGGGATACCAACTACTTCACCCCACCCGCGTTGTTGTCGTTACTGTTTCTTTCTTCTCTTTCCAGTAACCAGCGATTTTGCAATGTATATTCGCAAGCCGCGCATTTTAGGAGCGGTTTTAGTGGAGGCGAGATCCATGACTTACGGAGACTTAGGCGCGAAGGCTTTCCTGAGCGTCTTAGTCGTAGTTAGTCATTAGCTTGCCGGAACGTTGCGACGCGCGGCGGTGAATATACATTGTAAAATCGCGTCTGGGATAACGACCAACACATTAAATAGCAAAACAGGAGGTTCTACATGGGAAAAAGAAAAAAAGAAGAATTGCCCGATTACACAGTAGCCAATATGGATGTGGATGGTATGCCCTGGAATTCCAGAAGACCATGGCAGATATTTCCTGGCGATCCATCTAAGAGCAGAAAAGAATTTGATGTAAAAGTACCGGAACCGGGAATGGAAAATGAAGTACCGGATGATCTGAGCGCTTTTCAGAATCCGCCGATGACGAAGGAAGAAAGAAGAGGAATCATCTGGCTTTCGCTGAAGGCGTCACTGACTGTGGGACTGATCTTTGGAAGTGCGGCATTTTTGTTTATTTTATTCTGTGTATTCGTGTGGCTGAAATAAAAGAGAGATTGTCAGAGAAAAAGTTTATTCTTACTTACGTTATATTATTTCGTAATAATAGAATACTAGTGCCGAATTGAAAAGTTTCTAAAGTTTCGGCTAAAAAATAGCGGCAGACAATTAATTTTGTCTGCCGTAAAATTATGTAGATTGAGCCTGTCTTAAATATCATGAAACATGCCAATCTTATTCTTAATCTGCTGCATTTCGTTATCCGTTTCGATTACTGCCTGCGCCGAGCGGAGCAGTTCTTCACTGATCTCTGCATATCCTGGCAAGTCCTCGATTCCCTTCTTGTAGCGGAGCTGATGCTCCAATGTAGCCCAGAAGTCCATGCCGTTGGTGCGGATCTGAAGTTCTACTCTCATAGGTGTTTTCCCCTTGGAGAAGAATACAGGAATCTCCACTATCATATGATAACTACGATAACCATTTGGTTTCGGATTCTTGATATAATCCTTGATTTTAATAACTTTAATATCATCCTGTCCGGCAATCAGATTGGCCACTGTGTAAATATCGTCAATGAAAGCACAGACCACCCGGACTCCAGCCACGTCATTTAACTGTTCCTGAATATTCTCTGCTGTAAAATCATATCCCAGCTTCTGCAGTTTCCGGTAAATACTTTCTGGTTTCTTTATCCTTGTCTTAATAAAAGATATGGGATTTCGCTTATACTCTACTGAAAATTCATCATCCAGAACTTCCAGCTTGGTCTGTACCTCCCGGATGGCACATCTATACATCATCATCAGATCATTAAATTTTGCTGCATTTTTGATAAAACGCTGCGGATCTGGCGTATCCAGCCAGGGCGCTTTCTTTTCTTCTGACATAATTAATTCTTTCAACCTCTCTACAAGTAAAATGCTGAGCCCCCGTCAAGAGCTTCTCATATTGTTTATTATAGCGGAATTTTTATAAAGAAGCAACGTATTGAATTGCTATTTAGTTGATTAAAAGTTCTTTAATGCGGACGCATTTGGACAATGTGTATTACTCACTCGCCGGCGCAACGCTCCAGCGAACTAATCGCTAACTGCGAC
>NZ_JADPEX010000011.1:0-107562 GCF_015668065.1 Ruminococcus sp. 1001713B170207_170306_F1
ACTACTACATAGACGAATTGCAGGCACTTGGCGACATTCCACCCAGCTTACAGAACTACATTGACTATGAAGCCTACGGGCGAGATTTGGATATGGGCGGTTGCTTTATTGAAACAAGCCGAGGTATGTGCGAGATACCATATTAACGCTGAAAGATCAGCAACAAGCATTGTTGCTACTGACAGCGTATTTCTCTTTTAAGGGACAGTCTGAAACATGGCTGTCCTTTTCTATTTAGAAACTTACGAAAGGAGCTGAAAGAACTTGAAAAAGATTAAAAGCTACACGGGTATCTGGAACGTGGAAAAAGTCTTGTATGCAATCAATGACTTTAACCTGCCTTTTCCCGTTACTTTTACACAGATTACATGGTTTGTGATTACAGAATTTATCATCATTCTGTTTGGGGATATGCCCCCACTTTCCATGATTGAGGGAGCATTTCTCAAATACTTCGGTATTCCAGTTGCTCTCACTTGGTTTATGTCGCAGAAAACCTTTGACGGAAAGAAGCCGTACAGCTTTTTGAAATCACAGATAACCTATGCCCTGCGACCAAAAATCACTTATGCAGGAAAAGCCGTAAAACTGCATAAGCAGACCTTGAATGAAACAATCACGGCAGTAAGGAGTGTGAACTATGTTCCCGATAAAATATATTGACAATAACCTTGTCTGGAACAAGGACAATGAGGTGTTCGCCTACTATGAGCTGATACCGTACAACTATTCTTTCTTATCCGCAGAGCAGAAATTTATCGTGCATGACAGTTTTCGACAGCTTATCGCACAGTCCCGTGAGGGTAAAATTCATGCCTTGCAGATTGCCACAGAAAGCTCAATCCGAAGTATGCAGGAACAGTCAAAGAAACTGGTAACGGGCAAACTTCGTGAGGTGGCAGTCCAGAAAATAGACGAACAGACTGAAGCGTTAGTATCAATGATTGGGGACAATCAAGTGGACTACCGCTTTTTTCTTGGCTTTAAGCTCATGGTTACGGAAGAACAGTTCAATCTGAAGAACATCAAAAAATCGGCATGGCTGACGTTTGCGGAATTTCTCCATGAAGTGAACCACACGCTGATGAATGACTTTGTTTCCATGCCGAATGATGAAATCAACCGTTACATGAAAATGGAAAAGTTACTGGAAAATAAAATCTCCCGTCGCTTTAAGGTACGTCGCTTGGAAATCAATGATTTTGGGTATCTCATGGAACATCTTTACGGCAGGGACGGTATCGCCTATGAAGATTACGAATATCAGTTACCAAAAAAGAAATTGCAGAAAGAAACGCTGATAAAATACTACGACCTTATCCGTCCGACAAGGTGTGTGATTGAGGAAAGCCAGCGATATTTACGCTTGGAACATGAGGACAAGGAAAGCTATGTATCCTATTTTACCGTCAATGCGATTGTAGGCGAGCTTGATTTTCCGTCAAGTGAAATCTTCTATTTCCAGCAACAGCAATTCACATTCCCCGTTGATACTTCTACGGGCTATGTGGTGCAGGAAGCCTATAAGCTGGACTTCATCAATGATATGGCAGACAGTATCGGAAAAAGCATACAGACCCTTGCAGGCGTAACACAGAACGGTTTTTCCAGCTCTGGCTTTTATGTCGGTTTCCTGCTTCTCATTATCTTAGTGGTGGGACTTTATGTTTGCATTTGCTTTTGTATCATTGATAATATTGTATTCTACACCGAATCGTTTCCATACAATTTGGATGAAATCTGCCAATAAAATAGAACCTCCTCCAAGAAATACTGTCTGTGTCGTATTGAAATCAATTCCAAGCTCACGAAACTTTCCAAGTAATTCTGTCACATATCCGATAGCAACCTCACGTACACGTTCTTTTAACTCTGGTTTATAGCAACCACCTCTTTCCAATATAATATTGTCAATATCCTCTTCATCCAAGAGAATACTGTATTTTTGTCTTATCGCAGCTTTAATACTGTTATATAACCGAATGACACCATTTTCTAATGAATCGACATACTCCATTTCCAGCTGTCCAAATCTTAAAACCATATAATCTACGGTAAAGCCACCAATATCGATTAATAAAATTTTTGGTATTACCGATAACTGTTTCTTCACAGCAAGAAGACAATATGCGGCATATGCCTGTATATAAACTTTTACTTCTTTGAAAACAATTCGGTATGAAATGCCTTTATAGCAAAATTCAACTACTGCCCCATTCCGATAAAAATACTCCCTGAATTTTTTTCGCTGTTTCCCATAATGCGCAGGCGGCAGTCCTACCAGAAGCTCAATCTCCTGTAAATTTTGCGGAAGCAAACCTTCATTTTTTTCGCGGTAAGATAATTCTTTTGCAATGGCAAATAATGTCAGAATATAATACCGATCATCTGCGGTCTTATCTTCCATATACGAGATTCTTCTATTCGTTGTCATATAATATTTTCCTTCGTACTCAATCACCTCTTCCAACTCTCCTGGCAGTGTATCCAAAATTTCCACCCCGGAATTGAACTCACAGTTCTCTGTTTTCATGTGTTTGTTACCGGTATCCACTGAAATAATCATATGTATTTCTCCTTTCAAAATCCAAATATAGTATTGCTATACGCCTTTTTTGCGTCCTTGCAATTTCACTATAGAGATTTTGGAAAATCTGTGTCAATAGGATTTTGGAAATAATTATTTTTCTACGTAATCTTCACAAACCAGCTTCAGTACACGTTCACTTTCTCCCTCATAGCCCCATAATATGCTTCCTACAGCTTCAAAAGCCTGTTCACGCCAACGAAAATATGTAGTCCTGTGAACTCTTGCATATTGCGGAAAATGTAGTTCCAGCTTGTCCAGGATTTCATCAATGTTCTCTGGTTTTGTTGACGATAAATAACTGTAATAAAGTACCCAATAATACCGCTCCCCCTGCGGATGGTACCTTCGCATAAGATCAACGGCTTCATCAATTAAACGCAAATATTGGTTTGATCGGTTGATGGCCTCTACACGCTCTTTCTCAGATGCCAAATCTCTTTCCACGTCCATTCCCGCTTGATAAATGCTTTCTAAGAATTCATCCACGTCTGTACCATACTCCATATGGAATCGACGTTTAACCTGATTAATTTTAATTTGCATCTGCCAGTTTACAGCCCGATAAATTTTGAATAATTTAATAACGTCATGATAGGCAGTATTTTCTTCCCCCTTATATTCCTTTGAAATTACTCCTGATCTTCCCCTTGCCACAGCTCTGTCTCATCCTTTCTCTTTTCATTTAATTTTCTAAACGCCTTCTCCATTTCGTCGTCCATTTTTCCAGCTCTAACAAGGCAGCAATACATGAGTATAATTACCACTGCCAGCAGGATCCAGAAAAAAAGCCAAAAATGCCACATTTTTGATTCCTCCGTTTCTAATTTTATGGAGTGGTACTATACTCTCCTATTATAAATAATGGAATTACTTGTCGAAATGTGTAAAAAAATGGAAAAAAAATGCGATTTTTTTAAGATTTTTTTGATTTGAAATAAGAACCACATTGAAATACAATCGCACCAATAATGCATCTTCTCTTTTTCTAAAAACAAAGCCCAATAATATCTGGGCTAAAAATTGTCCCAAACACTAAAATAAGCCCATAAGTTATCAAATAACCCATGGACTTATTCATGTATTTTTATTCATCAAAATTTATAAAAAATATTCATTTACACACCTTTTACATTCTTATTTTGATACCCCATTTTCACACCTCTAGTACTCCATTTTTACTCCATTTTCGTAATAAATAGCGTGAAATTATAATAATTTACGTGAAATGCGCAACTCTCTTAACCCCTGGAAATACTGGAAAAATCAGGTGTTCCGTAGAGGTCGTATGGGGTGCTCTGATATACGTAATAATTCAGCCAATTGGTATACAGGTTGTTGGCATGGGCTCTCCACAGCAGAAGCGGACCGTTTTCGGGGTTGTTGTCGCGGTAGTAGTTTTCAGGCATTTCGATGGGGAGACCTTTGCCAAGATCGCGTTTGTACTCGCCGTCCAGGGTGACACGGTCGTATTCCGGGTGACCCATTACAAAAATCTTGCGGCCGTCTTCTGCCATGGCAAGAAAAAGACCTGCTTCGTCGGATTCTGCAAGGACAGTAAGGTCTTTGCAGGCATGTACATCTTCAATAGGAACTTCTGTATGTCGGGAATGAGGTGCCAGAAATACATCATCGAACCCTCTGACCAGCGGAATTTTGCGGTTCATTACCTTGTGCCAGAAAAGGCCAAACATTTTCTTATCCAGCTTACGTTTCTTCAGTCCATAGAAATGGTAAAGCGCAGCCTGAGCAGCCCAGCACAGGAAAATGGTAGATGTCACATGGGTCTCTGACCAGTCCATGATCTGGGTAACTTCCTCCCAGTAATCAACCTCTTCAAACTCCATCTGCTCTACCGGTGCTCCTGTAATGATCATTCCATCAAACTTCTTATCTTTCAGTTCAGAAAAAGTCTGATAAAATTTGTTCAGATGACTCCTGGAAGTGTTTTTCGCCTGATGGGACTCCACTGCCATAAAGCTTACGTCAACCTGCAGAGGAGTATTGGAAAGAGAGCGAAGAAGCTGAAGCTCGGTTTCCTCTTTCAGTGGCATTAAATTTAAGATCAGAATATAAATCGGACGGATATCCTGGTGCATAGCACGGTTCTCGTCCATAACAAACAGGTTTTCTTTTTCCAGAATCTCCTTTACCGGGAGATCACTTTGTATTTTAATTGGCATTGCAATTTCCTCCTACTATTATACATACTTTTTGTCATTCCTTTCGCTTCGCTCAAGGCACAAGCAAGTTATGAAAAAGTTACTGTTCACTGGTAACGTTCCGCGAGGTGTTTTTTATAAACAAAGTTCACAGAAAACCCGAAAACCTCGTCGCGAGATCATGGGATTGCATGATTTTTATGCATCGCAAAGGGGATTGCTGTAAACGAAGTAAGCAAAAAACACAGATTACCAAAAGGCATTCTGCAAAATATACCGCAAAGTACAACGTACAGATTACCCAAATTTTCTTTTAAATCCCCGCCAGCTCCAGGAAATCCTCCTCCGACAAAATCGGGATTCCCAGTTCCTGTGCCTTCTTGTTCTTGGAAGAAGCCGATGTTTTATCATTATTGATCAGATAGTCTGTTTTCTTTGTCACAGAACCGGTCACCTTACCGCCGCGGGCTTCGATAAATTCCTTTGCCTCAGAACGGTTGGAAAAATGCTCTACACTGCCTGTAATAACAAAGGTTTTCCCTGCAAAAACCTGTTCCGCAGAAGTCTCCTCATGAACCAGATGAAGATGACTGAGCAGATGATCCAGCTTCTGATTATTCTCTGCGCTCTTAAAATAATCAGCCAGACTTCCGGCGATTACCGGACCGATTCCTTCAATCGAGCTGATCTCTTCTTCCTCCGCATAGCGGATTTTCTCTATATCATCGTCAAAATATTTACAGATCACCTTGGCATTTGCAAGACCGATACCTGTAATCCCAAGACTGTAGATCACCTTGGCAAGAGTAGTTTCTTTCGCTTTCTCCAGACTCACCATCAGATTATCAAAGGACTTCTGACCAAATCCTTCCATTTCTACAATCTGATCTTTATATTTTCCAATTTCAAAAATATCACCAAAATTATGAATAAATCCCATTGCAATAAACTTCTCCAGAGTTGCCTCTGAAAGTCCGTCAATATTCATGGCATCACGGCTGGTAAAAAGGCTGAAGGACTTAATCTTCTTGGCAACACAGTCCGGATTCATGCAGTATAATGTCTCCACATCGTTTTCCTTGCGGATACGCGCCTCCCGGCCGCACACCGGACATTTATCCGGAATTACCAGATTGCCGCTTCTTGTAAGATTCTCCGCAATCTGGGGAATGATCATATTGGCTTTATACACCTTAATGGTATCTCCAATTCCAAGCTGCAGTTCCTTCACAATACTGATATTGTGCACGCTGGCACGGCTTACGGTAGTACCTTCCAGCTCCACCGGTTCAAAAATTGCAACCGGATTAATCAGTCCGGTTCTGGACGGACTCCACTCCATATCCACCAGCTTGGTTTCCCGCATTTCATCCGCCCATTTAAAAGCAAAGGAGTTTCGCGGAAATTTCGCAGTACTCCCCAGAGACTCCCCATAGGCGATGTCATCGTAGGTCACAACCAGTCCGTCTGATGGAAAATCGTTGTTTACAATTGTCTTTGAAAAATAATCCATGGCTTCATCCAGACTTTCAGAGGTAACCAACTTATACTCCACCACCTCAAAGCCCTGTTTCTTCAGCCAGATAAACTGCTGCTCCCTGGAATTAGAAAAATCCACATCCCGGGCACTTACCAGGGCAAAGGCATAAAAACGCACATTTCGTTTCGCCGTAATCTCGTTATTCAGCTGACGCACGGAACCACTGCAAAGATTCCGCGGGTTCTTATATTTGGCATCTGCATCGCCTATAGTCTCGTTGATCCGCTCAAACTCAGAATAAGTGATAATCGCCTCACCCCGAAGCACCAGCTGACCTTTATAAGGGATGCGAAGAGGAATATTCTTAAACACCCTGGCATTGTTGGTAATAACCTCACCTACAATTCCATTCCCCCTTGTTACTGCTTTCACAAGTTCACCGTTCTCATAAGTAAGAACAATGGTCAGTCCGTCCAGCTTCCAGGATAAAAGGCATTTGTGATTTCCTATAAATCCACGGAGCACTTCCCTGTCTTTTGTCTTATCAAGGGATAGCATGGGGCTTGGATGTTCTTCCTTCGGAAGTTCATTGACTGCCTCGTATCCTACACGGACAGTAGGACTATTTGTGAGTACAGTGCCGGTTTCTTTTTCCAGCTGCTCCAGCTGGTCGTACAGGCTGTCGTACTCCTGATTGCTCATGATTTCCCTGTCTTCCTGGTAATATGCCTTCGCGGCCTGATCCAGCTTTTCTACCAGTTCTTTCATTCGCTGTAGAGAATTTTCCATGATGTCCTCCTGTTTTACTGTTATAATTACTGCAAGCAGATTTCCTCTGTGAGACAGACTGCCGTTTTTCTGAAATAGTGCGGGAAGCAGCTGGCTTATTTTGCCTTTTTTCTTCTGGAATTGAAGAAAAGGGAATGCTGTCTCTTCCCTGTTTTTGGGAAAATACAGGCACACTGTCCTGCCTTCTGGCTGCGGGAAGCTGGGAGGAATCTGCAATTCCACGTTCCAGCTTCTTCCACTCCTCCTGGGTGGCTTCTCTGTACCCGCCCTCTTTCAGGCCATCTATTGTCAGTTCCATGATTCGTACGCGCTTCAGACTAAGCACCTGATATCCCAGATATTCACACATTCGGCGGATCTGCCGGTTCAATCCCTGGGTGAGAATAATCCGAAAAGAATTTCTCCCTGTTTTTTCCACAAAACACGGACGGGTAATGGTATCCAGAATAGGAATTCCAGATGACATTTTTTTCACAAAATCACCAGCAACTGGTTTATTCACAGTCACCAGATATTCTTTCTCATGGTAGTTTCCTGCACGCATGATCTTATTTACCAGGTCTCCCTGGTTTGTTAAAAGCAAAAGCCCTTCGGATTCCTTGTCAAGGCGTCCTATAGGATAAATTCGAACCGGATAATTCAGATACTCCGTAACTGTAGTCTCCTGGCGCTGTTTTTTTGTGCTGCACACCACACCTCGGGGCTTGTGAAATAAAAGTAGAACTTTTTCTTCTACTTTTTTCACAGGCTTACCATCCACAAATACAACTGTATCTGCTGTAATCCTTTCTCCCGGTTCTGCCTTATGACCTTCCACAGTCACCCGTCCGTTCTGGATCAGGCTGTCAGCCTCACGTCTTGAACAGAATCCCGCTTCGCTTAAGTATTTGTTGATTCTGATTTTTTCGTCCATTTTTCCATTATATAGTTTTTCCCGGGCATATGCAAGGCAAACCTTGCCCCAAGCTCCAAAAGCTCCAGAACACATAAAAAAAAGCTTTCCCGCAAAGTGTAATGCACATCTTGCAAAAAACCTTCTCCACACACGCTCCAAAGCGAATATTAAGCAGCCAATAAAGAAGATAGAAGCATGCAAAAAGCCAGGACAATTTCCCCGTCAACACTCTGCAGACACTGTAAATTCTTCCACACTGCCGCAGGCATTACACAGGAAAATCCATCCCGGCTTCCACATTCTTTTCTTATTTTTCCAATAAGAAAAACCTCTTTATTCCGTTTTCAGATCTGAGAACTTCATTTTCACAACACACATAGCTCCCATCATCAGTGCTACACCGATGATCAGGCACAGCGGGCTCTGGATAAAGCCGGCGAAAATGTAAGTTACAAAGGATACCACTGCTGCCACAATGGCATAAGGCAACTGGGTTGACACATGATTTACATGATCACACTGAGCTCCCGCGGAGGCCATAATCGTCGTATCCGAAATCGGAGAACAATGGTCACCGCAAACAGCACCAGCCATACAGGCAGAGATGGAAATGATCATCAGGTCTCCCGGTGTGTTTTCAAATACATGAACCACAATCGGGATCAGAATACCGAAGGTTCCCCATGAAGTACCAGTAGCAAATGCCAGGAAGCAGGCTACCAGGAATATAATAGCCGGAAGCATATTTACCAGTCCTTCTGCAGAAGACTTCACCATTTCCGCAACAAACTCAGCAGCACCCAGACTGTCCGTCATACTCTTTAAGGTCCATGCAAAAGTAAGGATCAAGATTGCCGGTACCATGGACTTAAATCCTTCTGGAATACATGCCATACAATCGCGGAAGGACAGCACTCTGCGCACCATATAAAGAAGAATGGTGATCACCAGACCGAAGAAGCTTCCAAGCACCAGTCCGACAGAAGCATCACTCTGGGAAAAAGCAGTTACAAAATCTGTACCGCTGAAAAATCCACCAGTATAGATCATACCGATTACACAGCAGATAACCAGAGAGATGATAGGGATCAGAAGATCCATAACCTTTCCTCTTGGGTTCACCGGTCCATCACCTTCGCCTGAAGCATAAGGACGGGCTGCTGTGGTAAACAGATCTCCTTTTAACGCATTGGACTCATGCACACCCATAGCACCAAACTCTTCTTTCATCAGAACCATGGATACCATCATTACAATCGTAAGAAGTGCATAATAGTTATAGGGAATAGCTCTTACAAACACGGACATTCCATCCTCACCCGGAACAAAACCGCTGACAGCAGCTGCCCAGGATGAGATTGGTGCAATGATACATACCGGCGCAGCTGTGGCATCGATCAGGTATGCCAGCTTCGCGCGGGATACATTGTGCTGATCTGTGATCGGTCTCATAACACTGCCTACCGTCAGACAGTTGAAATAATCATCAATAAAAATCAGCACTCCAAGCAAAATGGTTGCCAGTTCTGCTCCAACTCTTGTCTTGATGTGTTTGCCGGCCCAGCGGCCAAAAGCGGCTGATCCTCCAGCCCGGTTCATCAGGCAGACCATAGTTCCAAGAATTACCAGGAACACCAGAATACCTACGTTACTGCTGGATGATAACACACTGATCATTCCGCCTGAAAAAATATGGTTAACCGTTCCCTCAAAATTACCGCCAGAATACAAAAGTGCTCCAACTAAAATTCCAAGGAACAGGGAACTGTAAACCTCTTTTGTGATCAATGCCAGAACGATTGCCACAACTGGCGGTATCAATGACCAGAAAGTAGCGTACACAGCAGGTGTGCCAGCCTCCTCTTCTGCCGCTGCCAGAACAGTCACCGGACATGCCAGGACAAACATCATAACAGCTGCAAAAAGAACAGATAATTTTTTACAATTGTACTTCATTATCGATTTCCTCCCTCTTTTTTCCTGAATATCAGATGACCAGTCACAAACCGGTCAGAGCGTTTTCTTAAAAGCCTCCTCTTCTTTAACGCAAAAAGCCATGAATGCACTCCCATTATGGGGACACATTCATGGCATTTATTCTTCACAGGATCTATACCTTAGATAGCGCTCCACAACAGTGACAGTCTGCCGCATATTCTGCGTCAGCCCAGAACTTCTCTCCTGGCTGAGAAAAAATCCTTCGGCAGTCTCCCCTTTCATTCCAGCCAGTCCGCCATACGACCCAGAGCGTGTATCTGCGTATGCCCATAATCTGCACACAACCAGTTTCTGCAGCTGAAATTACTGATGAAGCCTGCGCCTCTATCATAACTTCCCATATTCAGTTTATTCACAAACTCAATGTATCAGCTTTTCCCTGTAAATGCAACCCTTTTATTCATAATATTTGAAAATACCGTACTCATTTACCTGACCGATCAGATAGAACCCTTTTGTTTCCATATACAGCTGCTTCTTTTTGCTTGGAACCGGAAAAACCAGGTAATTGCATTTCAGTCTTTTTGCATTTTTTACTACCTTTTTGATCACCGGTACTTCTGCCACAAGCTGTTTATGGAGCCATCTTGCAGCTTTTTTTCCAGAGGCTCCTTTACCGCCTCTTCCGTAAGGCATTTTGATAGACGGATCATAAACTCTCACATAGGAAGCTATTTTGTCATCCGTTGCCAGGTAAATCTCTTCATTTTCTTCCTTCTGCTCATTGATCAGATTGCAGATGCTTACTACCTCATCAGGAATCTTCTGTACATTCTGAACCTTTTTGTAAAAACCATCTTTATTCAGGCCAGTTCCGCAAAAAGCCAGCACTGCCGCAATAAAAATCAGAAGTATGTACTGCCGTGGTCTGGAAGCTCCCACCTTTTTTATCAGGCAGTTTCCTGCATAAGCTATAAGCGGCACTGCCGGAAGAATCCATAATACTCTCCAGTAAACCGACCGTCCTATACATTTCTGTATAATATAAGCAGTCACCGGACAGAAAAACACAGCAAGAAAAACTACAATATAGCCGGATAAAATTCTGGATCGTTCTTTTTTTCTTCCGAATACCAGGAAATACAAACATGCAGCCAGCAGTAAATAGACATAAAATCCGTTCCCCCAGTATTTCTGCCAGGCATCCAGTGAAGCCAAAAGTGCTCGTTTCATCTCTCCACCTCCTAAAATACCAGAATGTATACCACGCCAAGTATCAGGGATGGCAGACAGCAGACTACACTCTTTAAGAATCTTCTTCCGTCTCTGAATTTCACCAGACTAAGCAGAGCAAATACTCCCATCAGAAGAGGGGCAAGCATGATTCCCATTGAGGAAAACAGACAGCAGGCTCCATTTGCCAGAAAAGCCAGGCTCCATGGATATTCCGGTTTTTCCTGCATAAAAATCTCCATACAGAGCAGAAATAAAAATGGTAAAAATACCCCTGCCAGCACAGCTTTTCCCTGCCAGATCCTGCCCATTGTGAAAATTTCTGAATTGTATACCGAATATCCGCAAAACCACAGAATCACGGCACAAAGGATCATAAAAATCCCCTGTTCTCCTGCCTTTCCCCGGAAGAATATGCGGCTGTACTGAAAAAGCACCACATATGCCAGAAAAACAAATACCGCCGGAAAAACAGTATGTGCCACAATGGCTGGATGAAGCCCTCCGCATAACCGGCTGGTCACGGCAAGAAATGCAGGAAACGGGGAAAGAATGTAACGGCTTGGCAATACATTGTAAGCGGCCCCGGTGTAGGGATTATATGCATAAAGAGAATCGGTTTCCACCGCGGTAGTTGCTGTTCCTACATAAAAAGCATCATCTTCATCCATATGGGCATAAAGCACCACAACGATAAGCTGGATCAGAATCAGAATTCCTGCCACCACAAGCTCCGGGGAAATTCCAGTCGCTTCTGTCCTTCTGCCGCAATATGTGCCAGCGCCTTCATCGGTTTCCTTCTGCCTCTTCTTATAAAGACTCCGGGCACCCAGAAATGCCAGTACACCAGCCACCACGCCATATGTAATGGTCAGCACATGAAGCGGCTGTTTGGTAAAAATCATGGTAAGAGAAAGCAGCTCTGTAATGGCAAACAGCAGTGTATAACCGGCCAGAAGATATTCACCGTAGGTTCTTTTTTCTCTGCGGAAATAGAATCCCCCTGCCAGGCAGGGAACCACCAGCAGCCAGATCACTGCCAGTATCCCCTTAAAAATAAATCCCATATATTATTTCTCCAGTTCTTTTTTCAGAATTCCCATGGCAACCTTCTCCGATGTGATCGGCAGCTCTCTTACCCGGACACCGGAAGCATTGTAAACCGCATCTGCAATTGCAGGACAAGGGGTATCGATTACCAGCTCACCGATGGACTTGGCACCAAAAGGACCGCTCTTTTCATAGCTGCTCTCAAACTCAACCCGGATATTTCCAATATCCTCACGGCTTGGGATCTTGTACTGCATGAAAGAATTCTCACGAATCTTACCTTCTTTGGAATACTGCACATTCTCCATAAGTGCCATACCGATTCCCTGGGCAACTCCTCCCTCAGTCTGCACACGGGCAAGATTGGGATTAATAGGAGTTCCGCAGTCTACAACTGCCACATAATCGATCAGGTCAATATTTCCTGTCTCTTTGTCTACTTCCACTTCTGCTGCCCCAACCATATAAGGCGGCGGAGAAATCTGGGAAGAATAGGAGGCAGTCACCTGCATTTCCAGGGTATTTCCGCAGGTTCCCTTATAAGCAATCTCCTGAAGACTGACCTCTTTTTCCCCTGCGTAGACTTTCTTTCCATCAAAGTCTGCTTCCTCAGGACTTACACCCAGCATTTCAGCACCCAGCCGGATAATCCTCTTTTTCAGCTCATTGCAGGCGTTAATAACTGCATTGCCTGTCGCGTAAGTAGTGGCAGATGCATAAGAACCGGAGTCATATGGAGAAACATCCGTATCCACACCAAATGCAACAATATTCTCAAATTCTGTTTCCAGACAGTCGGCTGCCATCTGAGAAAGAATGGTATCACAGCCCGTACCCATATCTGCACATCCAAGGGAAAGTGTATAGGATGCGTCCTCATTCAGCTTCAGGGTTGCGCCTCCCACGTCCACATTTGCAATAGAGGAGCCCTGCATCGCCATGGCAAGACCTACGCCGCGAACTTTTCCATTTCCCATATCACGGCATGGATATTTCTCATCCCAGCCGATCATCTCCTTGGCACGGGCAAGGCAGCGATCCATTGTACAGCTTGCTGTATGAGTCAGGTTTCCATCATAGTCATACATTGGCTCGCCTTCAATTGGCATATTCAACTCACGGATTCTTGCAGGATCCATATTCATCTTATGAGCCAGCTCATTGACAGCGGATTCCACTGCATAAATTCCCTGTGTAGCACCATATCCACGGTATGCGCCGGATGCCTGCACGTTGGTATAAACAACCTCATAGTCAAAAGCATAGGCTTCCAGATTCCGGTACAGGGCAATTGCCTTATGACCTGTAAGTCCGATGGTTGTAGGACTGTGATCTCCGTATGCACCAGCATTGGAAAGCGCCTCTACTTTAATTCCTCTTACGATTCCGTTCTCATCTGCGCCAACTTTTACATGTACTTCCATCTCATGACGGGGAGAAGCGCAGATTAAGGATTCGTAACGGCTGTAAACGATTTTGGATGGACGTCCTGTCATCCAGGTAACAATTGCCGGATAAATTTCACAGACCTCTGTCTGCTTAGCTCCAAAGCCGCCGCCAATACGAGGCTTGATCACGCGGATTCTGGAGGATGGGATTCCAAGGGCATTTCCAAGAATTCGGCGAAGGTGGAACGGTACCTGTGTGGAGGAAACCACATTCAGCCTGCCGAAATAATCCTTGGTACAATATGTGCGGAAGGTCTCCATCATACACTGCTGATTGGCCTTTGTGTGATAAACTTCATCTACTGTGTATTTGCATTCTGACAAAACCTTGTCAATATCTCCCATTTCCTCATGGCCTTTTGCTGCAAGGTTCCGCTTGTTATCTGCACCAACCGGGAACTTGGATTCCCAGTCTTCTTCCGGGTGGACCAGAACCGGATTATCCTTAGCTGTATGCATATCCAGAACCGGTGTTTCCACGCGGTATTTCACTTTAATGCGCTTCATGGCAAGGTCTACAGCTGCTTCTGTTTCTCCTGCCACAATTGCCACTGCATCCCCTACGAAACGAAGATGCTGATCCAGGATCATTCTGTCATAAGGACTGAACTCCGGATAGGTCTGTCCGGCAGAGGCGAAACGTCTCTTTGGAACATCTTTCCAGGTAAGGATCAGTGCCATTCCTTCTACCTTCATGGCTGTGTCCGTCTTGATCTCTTCCACCCAGGCATTGGCATAGGGACTCCTTAAGATCTTGATGATCAGGCAGTCCTTTGGTGCCAGGTCGTCTGTGTAGACTGGCTTTCCGGTCACCAGAGCCATGGCATCCTTTTTCTGCAAAGACTTATTTACATAGCTCATGCCTGCACCTCCTTCTCCTGGATATTTCCGTTTTTCTTATATTCCAGATATTTCAGGATACTTCTGGTCTGTCCAACAAAACCGGAACAGCGGCAAAGATTGCCGGCCAGATATTCCTTAATCTCTTCTTCAGTCGGATCTTCCAGTTCTTTTGTCATCGCAAGTACATTCATGATAAATCCCGGATTACAGAATCCGCACTGCTCTGCACCTTCATTGGCAAGAAAAGTTCCAAATTCTTCTGCTTCTGCCTGAAGTCCCTCCATGGTGGTGACCTTTTTGCCGTCAATACGGGCAGCAAGGACACTGCAGGACAGCATTGGTTTGTCATTTACCAAAACAGTGCAAAGACCACAGTTGGCAGTTTCACAGCCTCTTTTTACACTGTAGCAGCCAAGGCTTCGAAGAAACTCCAGAAGCATGGTGTCAGGACTGATTTCCGCTTCCTTTTTGGCTCCGTTCAGCCAGAAATTAATTTTCATCTGTCATACCTCCCACTGCTTCTAATGCTCTTCTTGTGAGAACCTTCACAAGAAGGGTTCTGTACTCTGCGCTGCCTCGCATGTTTCCAAAGGTAGGAACCTTCCGGGCTGCATAGTCTGCAAATTTCTGAACCGCTGTCTTCTTCTCTTCCGAAGACATGGTTTCCATGCCTGCAAGGAGACCTTCTTCGTCTTCCAGAAGAAATGCCTTCGCCGGACGGGCGCCGTAAACTGCTCTCACACCATTTTCAGACAGCCTGATACAGCATGCCAGTACCGGGAAATCGGTCTTGGTATTACGCAGGCTTAAATAGGCAACCTGCAACGGAGTTTTCTTTATAATAATGCGTACCAGAATATCTCTGTCTTTTGGCATTTTCACAAAATCAGAAAGACAGACTCTGCCGCCTTTAAAAAGTTCCACCTCTGTATCAAGTGCCAGAAGCATGGTGAGTACATCAGAAAAGCCGAAGCGTCCCCAGATACTTCCGCCTACAGTGGCGCAGTTGCGGAACTGTACGCCTACAATATGGCGCAGGCTTTCTCTTATGGCACCTTTCGTATATGTATGAAGTCCCTGATGAAGTTCCAGGTCCCGCAATGGGGTCATACAGCCAATCACAAATTCACTTTCTGTTTCTGTGATGGTATCCAGACCAAGCCCGGAAAGATCAATGGCTGTGGTTACAACACGGTTACCCATTTTCAGCCACACCATGCCGCCAAGCACACAGGCAGTCCGCTTCTGGTTCAGCTCATAAGCCTGTTCCAGAGATTCTGCTTTCACATAATTTTTTATTTTGAGCATGTTCAATTCCTTTCTCATATTGTATCACTGTTCATCGTTTTCCAAATACGCTTTTCCAGAGCGTGTTTGAAAAAGGCTTTCTGCAATCTGTACATGCAGTGAACAGCAATCGTATTGCTATTTTTAGTATAACAAGAAAGGGTTCAAATTTCCAGCGAAATGACATATTCAGAATATTTTTTTGTTTTGATTTTATGCAAATTATATAGATATTTTCATACAATTATGTTATAATGCGAAAAAGAACAGAAAATAGTTTTCATAAACTATTTTATAACAAAATTATTTACAAATCCACCACAAAAGGAGGCGCCGTTTATGAGTAACCGTGTTATAACAATCAATCGTATGTTTGGAAGTAATGGACGTATTATTGGAAAGGCTCTTGCGGAGGAACTGGGATTTAAGTTCTATGATAAGGAGCTGATCGAAATGGCCAGCAAGGAGAAGAATATTCCTTTCGATGAGTTTGCCAGAGTAGATGAGAGAAAAGCCAGCCAGTGGCTGTATCCGGTGGATTACGAGCTGCAGATGAATCCGGAGTACCATTTCGTTCCCATGAATGATGTGCTTTACGATCTGCAGAAGAAGATCATTTTGGAGGCAGCCGAAAAAGAGAATTGCGTGATTGTTGGACGCTGCGGCAATTATATCTTACAGGATAATAAGGATAAGCATCTGAGTCTGTTTATCTATGCTCCGTTTGAGGACCGTGTGAAGACGGTGATTGCACGTACCGGCCGGGAGGAAAAGAGTGTAAGGAAGCTGGTGAAACGTACGGATAAGGAACGCCGGGCTTATTATGAGTATTTTACGGATACTAACTGGCTGGATATGCTGCAGTATGATCTGTGTATTAACAGTAGCAGGGTGACGAAGGAAGAGATTGTGGAGATGGTGAAGAAGTTGATCTAAAGTGTATAGAAAGACAGCCCCGTTTTTGGCGGGGCTGTGATTTTTTGCTATTTAGTTGATTAAAAGTTCTTCAATGCGGACGCATTTGGACAATGTGTATTACTCACTCGCCGGCGCAACGCTCCAGCAAACTAATCGCTAACTGCGACTAATGCGTTCGGGAGAGCCCTCACGCATAAGTCTCCGTAAGCGCTGGATTTCGCTTACGCTAAGAGCGCGCCTGAAATGGCTCGCTGGAGTAATACACATTGCCCAAATGCTGTGTGTCGGCTAGATCTGAGGTTATTTAGAAACTTTTAACGAGGGGGAGGGGAAGTGATTGGTTTCCCGATACTTTCTTGGCAATGTTAGATTAGGTAAAACCAATAAAGCGGTGAAGTATCAACCATCTAAATGGGGTTTCGAAAACACATAAAATAATATGTCAAGTTTTTGTTTGCAAAACAGCCCTAAAAATGTGCAAATACTTCATAGAAATTGTAAAAGCCACTAATTTCCGGCAAGTTTCCCATAAATTTTCGTTTCCGATACAGTATAGGGAAACCAGTCACTCACCCTCCCCACCTGTTGAAAGTTCCTATGCACAAATAAGTCCCAGCCAGTACACAGCATTCGGGCAATGGTGATTGCTCTAGCGAGCCATTTCAGGCGCGGTTTTAGCGTAGGCGAGTGAGCAATCACCATTGTCCGAATGCGTCCGCCTTGAATAACTTTCAACCAATTAAATAAATTTTCAGAAACTCATAAATTTCTTCTTCAGTTGGCGGACATCCTTCCAGGTGGTGGGTGAAGTGGCGGGTGCAGTGGCCGATTCCCAGGGTGCCTTCCTGGTTTCGGTAACCTTGACCGATGGAGATTCGGGTGGTCAGGTTTGAAAGGAGACCTTCTTGCTTCAGGCGGTCAAGGGCAGGAATCAGGTTGCCGTAACAGGCGCTGCAGGATTCTACTTCTTCTACAGCGTCGGCAAGCTCTACCACTTTCCGTGACTTGGGAATGGGGGCACCGGGGTTACCGTCGAGGGCGTGGATTTCTGCCTGGCGGATGTCGGCGCAGCCAACACCAAGGGTGGCAGCCTTTGTGATGTAGGGAACCTCTTCTACCTGGTAGTACATCATGTCGCAGACGTAGGCATCCATAAGAACCGGATCCACAGCTGCCAGAACGCGGTTCATCTCTACGGGGTTGCCGCCGTCTTCGAAATCCAGATCACCGCAAATATTATCTACCATGATGAAATCCTGGTGGATAGCAAGGCCCAGGTGAGCGATGGGATCATGGAGGCCAAGTGCGTGGAAGCGGCGCTTCTCAGAGTTGGGCAAAAGACCTTTCATGTTCTTCAATGCACAGGTGATTTTGGTCTGACAGTGACCTTTTAGTACCGGAACATTAATAAGGAAGTCCAGGTCAAGGACACTTTTACAGATGTTTAAGATCATATCGCCACATTGTACAGGCACTCCCTTTTCCTTTTGCATGTCAAGGAACGGAACGTTATATTTTTCACAGAGGGACTTGAAACCACAGATTTCGTAAGATTCAGAGGTTTTATCTCCTACCCAGGAGCCTTCCATGATGACCAGGTTGAAAAACCCTTTTTCCTGAAGGTATTCTACGATTCCGGCGACTACCTCCGGATGGGTGGTGCCACCCCAGTAGGCTTCCATGGGAGCGACCAGGTTTGGCTTGATGCCGATCCGCATATTGTACAAACCAAATTCTGAATTCTGTTTTTCCACAGAATCCGGAGAATAGAAACAGTCCACTTCTGCTTCAGAGTTGTCAATAAGACTGCTCTTTGTTTCAAACTTCTTCTCTATCTCCCCTTCCAGATCACACGCCTCCAGCAGTTCTTTCGTCATCTCCTTATATTCAGTTCCGCATTTTATAAAAATCTGATTCTTCTTCATTTCCGGATCAGTACTCCTTTTTCTCCATAATCTTTATGGATATTGTACAGGAAATCAGAAGCATTAGCAACATAAGAACAAACAGCATCGCCAGACAGACTGGGATTCCAAGGTTCCAAATGCGCAGGCCCAGATTTTTCAGACCTGAAAAATCCACTTTCATTTTCTGGCATAGTTCTACGCCAATCCATCCTACAGCCATGATGCCAAATACAAGAACAAATAGCACCAGCCTTCCTGTAGAGCTTCCATATTTCAACTGTACCGGAAACACAACCGCATTTGCGAAAACAGCAAGAAAAAGACCGACAGCTGCAGAAGCGGTCAGTTCTTCCCAGGACACCATACGATATCCGGAAGCATTTACGCCAATTGCAATTGCAACAGCAATAGCCCACAATACCGTGACCATCCCTGCACCCAGCAGATACTTCTCCTTCACATATTCTTTCCTGCTGATAGGAAAAGTAAAAATATAAGGCATACCATTATCCATATCATCACTTGCTATGGTATTCAGTGCCATAACAGCAGCCAGAACAGACACATAACTGATTAGAAAAGAAGGACCTGCGGAAGTACTAAGGAAACAGAAAATGGCTATAATATATACGCCAATGAACGTTTTCATGTTTCCCCTCATAATTTCCATGTCTTTTACAAACATACCTTTCATAATACTTCCCCCTTGATCATCATAGTAATAACCTTGTCCACAGACCCACGTTCTATTGCAAGCTGCGGGTAGTTCTCCGCATAAAATGCACGCTCATCTGTGAGACAGCTGTAGCCGTATTGCTCCTTCTTCACCTTGAGAATATGCTGCTTATCAAGCAATTCATATTGCTTCTCGTCAGCCTTGATAAGACCATATTCATCCAGCAGCACATCTGTATTCTCATGAAGCACGATCCGTCCCTTATCAATCATATAGATATCATCACACAGGCTCTCCAGATCTGAGGAAATGTGGGAGCTGATCAGAATACTTCTTCCTTCCGTCTCCATATATTCCCGAAGGAGTTCCAGAATGCTGTCCCTGGCAATCACGTCCAGACCGGCTGTAGGCTCATCCAGAACAAGAAGTCTGGCATCAAAGCTGGTGGCTGTCAGCACTTTTAACTTTGCTTTCATTCCTGTGGAAAACTCTTTTAGTTTCTTATCCATGGGGATGGAAAACAGGCTGCACCGCTTCTCAAACATCTCCCGGTCAAATTTCTCATAAGTCTCTGTCAGAATATGCACAATCTGTTTCACGGTCAGACAATTGGAAAAACCGCTGTCAGAAAGTGTCGCGCCTATATCCGCTTTCTCTTTTTTGGAAATCTGCTCCATATCCTTATTAAACAGACGAATCTCTCCTGCATCAGGATGAACCAGCCCTAGAATAACCTTAAAGGTAGTAGACTTCCCTGCTCCATTAGCTCCGATCAGACCGGTGATCTGTCCTTCTTCTATTTCCATACTTACATCCAGGGAAAATCCAGGATAATTCTTCTGCAAATTCTTCAAACTCAGCAGCATATCTACTCCTCCATAATAAGCTCAAACAGTTCCCGGATCTCTTCCTCAGACAATCCGCTGATCCGCGCTTTCCGGATCACTTTCTCCAGTTCTGTCTCAATCTCCCGCTTCCGCTCTTCCATAAGAAGTCCCTGGTTATTCTTGGCAATAAAGCTTCCTTTCCCATGCACCGTAACCACGAACCCCTCTTCCTCCAGAAAGTCATACGCCTTCTTTACCGTAAGAGCACTAATCTTCAGCTCCTTCGCCAAAGTTCTCACAGAGGGAAGCATTTCCTCTTCCTTTAACGTCCCGTCAATGATCATCGCCTTGATCTGATCTGTGATCTGCTCATAAATTGGCTGCATCGACGAGTGATTAATTATGATCTTCATGTGACTCCTCCTTATGTAAACAGCATATAACAGTATTATACTGTTGTCAAGTGTTATATGCTGTTTATTTCCACTTAATTCATAGTTACTTTGAACAATCAGCCTGGGATGGGCAGTGTGTTGCGGACAGTTAGTCAAAAAACGGGATTTTATGAGTATAGCGCAGGTTCCATAAACACTGTCTGAGCCCAGCATGGGCGAGTTTGTTTATGGAACCTGCAATCGACGACGGAGTAAAATCCCGTTTTTTGACGTTGTCCGCAACACACTGCCCATCCCAGGCGTCCGCCTTCGCCACACAAAAAAAGACGTGCATACCTGAGTCTAAACTCACATACACACGCCAATATTTTTATTCAGCTTTATTAAACACTTCTTTATCCACAGCCCCATTCTGGCAAGCCACAATGGTCGTACAAACAGCATCACCGGTAATATTAACCGCTGTTCTTGCCATATCCAGAATACGGTCAATACCCATGATAATACCGATTGCCTCAACTGGAAGACCAACAGAATTAAATACCATAGTCAAAGTAACAAGTCCAACACTTGGAATACCTGCGGTACCAATGGAAGCCAGTGTGGCTGTTCCGATTACTGTAATATAATCCATAGGAGTCAGCTGGATTCCAAAAGCCTGGGCAGCGAACATAACCGCAACTCCCTGCATAATGGAAGTACCATCCATATTGATAGTCGCACCAAGAGGTATGGTAAAAGAAGAAATCTTCTTGGAAACACCCATCTTCTTGTACAGCGTATCAATAGAAAGCGGAATAGTCGCATTGGAGGTTGCAGTGGAAAAGGCAAAGGCCATAACCGGGAAAAACTTTCTGATAAACTTCACCGGATTCAGGCCTGTGAACAGCTTCAGCAAAATCTGGTATACACCAAAACACTGGATTGCCAGAGCGATCAGAACTGCGATCATATATTTTGCCAGAGGCACAAATGCGCTGAAACCAATGGTTGCAAAGGTTCTTGCGATCAGACTGAATACACCAATGGGAGCCAGACTCATAACCATCATAGTCATTTCCATCATAATATCATTAAACTGGCTGATAAAATTGGAAACGGTCTCCGCACGCTCCCCAAGCTTTGCCAGGATCACACCAATGATCAAAGCAAACACTATGATCTGAAGCATTTCCCCACTTGCCAGGGACTTGATGGGGTTATCTGGAATAATATTGAGAATGGTCTGAACCAGAGAGGTGGACTCCATAGTCTCAATATCGGAAGCATTTACCTGGATCTTACTCATATCAAGACCAATTCCCGGTCTCAAAAGAGTTCCGATTCCAAGGGCAACTGCAACTGCCACCGCTGTTGTGACCAGATAAAATGCAAGTGTTTTTCCACCTACATTTCCCAGCTTCTTAGTATCACCAATAGCCATACTTCCACATACCAGTGAGCAGAAAACAAGAGGTACTACCAGCATTTTCATAAGGCGGATAAATCCCTGCCCAAGAACGTACAGCACTCCCTCAACGATCACATCATTCTTCACACTGCTATCCGGCACCAGGTAATGGAGAACCATTCCTGTGATTGCTCCGGCGATCAGCGCAATAAAGATCATACTGGTTAAGCTGATCTTCTTTTTCTCTTTTACATTCTTTTCTTTCTTCGCGCTCATCTTAGCCCTCCCGTTTTTCTTTCATAAATTCTTCCAGAGAATCCTTCCAGCCAGGCATCTCATATACATCGATAATGCGAAGGATGAAATTATCCAGAACTGCATATGCAGGTCTGGCAGAAGAAAGATCAGACTGCGGGGTAGGTACCGGATTCAGCTGCTCCTCTTTGCCTGCAAGGCGAAGTATCTCCTTTGCAAATTCATAACGATTGCAAACACCCTGACAGGTTGCATGATAGGTTCCGTACTCATTGGTGCGGATCAGATGCAGGATAATTCTTGCCAGATCTTTGGCACTTGTAGGGGAACCATACTGATCCTCCGCTACAGCCAGAGCCCTGCCCTGATCTGCAGCCTCCAGAACACGGTTTACAAAGTTATTTCCCTTTCCGAATACCCAGTTGCTTCGGATGATAAAGTGCTTGTGGGTAAACTCCTTCACATAATTCTCCCCGGCGCACTTGGATTTTCCGTAAACAGTCTTAGGGTTTGTATTGTCAAACTCCGTGTACGGCTTCTGTGCCAGACCATCAAAAACATCGTCTGTGGAAAGCTGCACCATCTTTGCCCCTGTTTTTCTTGCCACAAGGCTTAAGTTACGGGCGCCTAAAGCGTTTACACGAAATGCTTCCTCCGGCTGCTTCTCGCAAAGCTCTACGTCTGTGATCGCAGCACAGTTGATGATCACATCCGGACGGTTGATCTCTCCAAAATGAAGAACTTCGTCTGTTTCTGTAATATCAAGCGCATTTTTGTCTGTATTCAAAACTTCAATTTCCAACGGATCCAGCACTTCATTAATTGCCTCGCCAATCTGGCCTTCAGATCCTACGATCCATACTTTCAGCATGTTTTCTCCTCCTTTTCACACGATAAATAATATTTTAACAAGCCAGGCCATACACTGTCAAGAAAAAAGATTGCGCCCTTTTTCCAAATCTAAAAATTGAATTTCCAAAACAGCTCTTGACATCTTGAATTTCCCAGTCATACCTTGTATAATTTTTGCCAAATGAACAGGGAAGGATTCAGAATTATGAAAAGAAAAGTAGGGAAACGAAAAAAGCAGCTGCAGCAAAAATATTTCTTCCGAAAACTTCTTCTTACAGAAGGGATCCTGATCATTGCAGCAGTTATTATACTGGGAGGAGTTTTCCTCGTAAAAAGGATACGGGAAAATGTAAATACAGTTTCCATGGTTGAGGAAGCCAGCGGTCTGGACATGGATGACTCCAATTCTCTTGCCGCTGTAAAAGCCGCAATGGCAAGACCGGCAGAATTTTCTCCTAAATGCGTAGATTCCACCAGCCCATCTTTATACATAGAAACCACAGACATTGAGGTGGACGGACAGATACTTGCCAATACTTCGGATTATACCTCCACAGATACCCACTCCTTCGATGCCGGGATCAGCTACACAGATGTGGATGGAATCGTCACCTTCCGCGGAAACAATTTCCGCGACACTGCAGCCTATGGCAATACACAGATTAAAAATGGAAAAATCCAGGATCTCTGGACAGCAAAAACCGGCTCTATTACTTACGGCGATGCCACCTGGTCCGGAAGCGGCTGGACCGGACAGCCTCTTATGGAAAAATGGTCCCAAGAAGTAAAGAAGTCCATGAATATGTACGACTGGGCAAAGGAAAAAGACGATCTTGTGGAAGTGATCTATGCCTGCATGGACGGCTATGTATATTTTCTGGATCTGGAAACCGGCGAGGCTACCAGAGATCCCCTTTACCTTGGTTTCACCTTCAAAGGAGCAGGTGCACTTGATCCCAGAGGTTATCCAATTATGTATGTGGGCGCAGGTTATGACAGCAATGAAGGCACTGCCAGGGTCTTTGTTGTGAATCTTCTGGACTGCAGTGTGATGTATACCTTTGGAAATAATGATGAATTTTCCCTTCGCGGAAATTTAAGCTACTTTGATTCCTCCGCCCTTGTGGATGCTGCCACAGATACCCTGATCTATCCAGGAGAGAACGGAATTCTTTATCTGATCAAACTGAATACCAGTTATGACCCGGAAGCAGGCACCTTGTCCATCAATCCGGATCACATTGTAAAATGGCGCTACTACGGAACACGTACCAGCGTAGGCTCCTACTGGCTTGGCATGGAGGACAGCGCAGCCATCTATGACGGTTATCTTTTTATTGCTGATAACGGCGGCAATCTGATGTGCCTGGATCTGAATACCCTGCAGCTTGTATGGGTGCAGGATATTCTGGATGACTCCAACTCCACTCCTGTTTTGTCTGTGGAGGACGGACACCTTTACCTGTATGTCAGCACCTCTTTCCGTCTGGGCTGGCGAAGCAGCACCACTGCAGAGGTTCCTGTCTGGAAAATTGATGCGGAGACAGGAGAGGTCATCTGGCAGACCTCTTACGACTGTTCCTCCGAGGACAGTGTTTCAGGTGGTGTACAGTCTACCATCGCCGTTGGAAAAGAAGAATTGTCGGATAACATTTATGTGACTGTTGCCAGAACCGGCGGACAGGCACAAGGTGTACTTGCATGCATTGATAAAAATAGCGGGAAAGTAAACTGGGAACATGAATCTGCCTATGCCTGGTCTTCACCTGTATGTGTATACAATCCGGATGGCAGCGGAAAGGTTCTCTACTGCAACAGCACAGGACATATCTATCTTCTGGATGGAAAAACAGGAGATGTTCTTGACTGCCACCAGATCAGTGAGGGAGTCATCGAAGCATCTCCTGCTGTATATCAAAGTTATATGGTTGTGGGAACCAGAGATTGTAAAATATGGGGGATGGAACTGCAGTGATGCGGTTCCTCCCCCATTTTATTTATGCGCTAGAGCGTGTTTTGTCTCATTTACTCGATAGGCGAGCCAAACTCGCGCAGCGTATTTATCGCGTTTACTCCGATTTAATCGCCCAGCGCATTTTCGTAGACCGTGCGCGTCCATTCTGGGCACATTCCTGGGCTGACGGACGGATCACGTCTCTGGAATAATCGGAATAAATTCCCTCTTTGTATCCAGCCTTCAGCGCTTTCTTCACCAGCTTATCCTCTCCTGAATGGAACGTAAGGATTGCCGCTCTTCCACCAGGCTTCAGTGCTCCCGGCAGCTTCTCCATAAACTCATACAGAACCTCAAACTCCCGGTTCACATCAATCCGAAGGGCCTGGAAGGTACGCTGGCAGGTCTTTTTGATGGTCTCCTTCTTCTCTTTTTCCGGAAGGAAATCCAGAGTTTTCTCAATGACCTGACGAAGCTTTGTGGTGGTATCCATGTGGTTTCCTTTGCGGATCTCATCTGTGATCGCCTTGGCAAGCTCTTCACAGTATGGCTCGTCTGAATTCTCATAAAGCATTCCAGCAAGCTCATCCCGGGTAATATGTTCCAGGCGCTCTGCCGCACTGATCCCGGCTTCCTGATTCAGGCGCAGATCCAGAGGTCCGTCTGCTTTGAAGGAAAAACCTCTCTTGGGATTATCGATCTGCATGGAGGACACGCCGAGATCAGCAAGAAGGAAATCAAAACCTCCTACTTCTTTGGCAATCTCATCAATGGTACAGAAATTCTGAAGTTTAATGGTCAGAATATCCTCCCCAAAGCCAAGATCTTCCAATCTTTTCTTTGTCTTGGCTGCTTCCTCATGGTCTACGTCAGTGGCATACATATGCCCCTGTCCCTGCAGGCACTGAAGCATGGCCTTTGTATGGCCACCGTAGCCCAGTGTGGCATCAAAGCCAATCTGTCCTGGTTTGATCTCCAGAAAATCAATAATCTCTTTTACCATAATAGAAATATGCATGCCTGCCGGGGTATTCCCTTTTTGCATTACATGCTGAATGGTATCCTGGTATTTCTCTGGCTGAAGTTCTTTATATTTCTCCTCAAATTTCTTCGGGTATCTGCCTTTGTAGCGCACTCTGCGCTTATGAGGCTGCTGCCCCTCCTGCACACTCTGCGCATTCTCATGCTGTCTGTTCTCTTTTTCCTGTGACATTCTGATCTCCTGTATCTTTTTATCTGTTGCCATCTACCAATTTCGCAGAAAAATTCTTTATGCCGAAATTCTCATCCATTTCGTAAACAGCAACTTTCATTTGCTAATTCTGCCGCATCATCACATCAATGTTTACAGCCTACAACAAACATCTTCTGTAATTACCCTTGCTTCCGTTTTTCCAATTCCATACTGATTTTCGAAACAAACAGATCAAACGCCACGTCATTCTTTCCGCTGTTGATCACAATATCAGCCTTGGAACGCGTGGGCTCTACATAAAGGTAATGCATGGGTTTCACTGTATTTAAGTACTGTTTAATAATTCCATTCAAGTCTCTTCCCCGCTCTTCCACATCACGAGAAATCCGGCGGAGGATACGCTCATCGGCGTCAGCTTCCACATAGACCTTAATATCAAGAAGCTCACGCACTCTGGGATCTGCCAGAAGAAGGATTCCCTCCACAAGGATCACCGGACTTGGGGTGATATGAAGGATCTTGTCGGAACGGTTATGTTGGGAATAATCGTAAACCGGACAGTCAATAGCTTTCCCCTGCCTCAGAAGTTTCAGATGCTCCACCAGAAGCTCTGTCTCCAGGGAATCCGGATGGTCGTAATTCACAGTCACACGCTGCTCAAAAGGGATTCCATCCTGTCTGCGGTAATAATTGTCGTGATAAAGGACTACTACGTCATCTCCAAAACGCTTTTTAATTCTGTTTGTAAAAGTAGATTTACTGGAGCCGGAGCCGCCGGCAATTCCTATAATAAGACTTTCCATATTCTTCTCCTACCTGTCAAGATCAAATTCTTCCGGCATAAATCTCGGACAAATGTTCTCTGAGGTACAAATTACAGTTGAGGAAAGACGGGTACCAATGGCACATGCCTCTCTCATTGTTTTTCCATAGGTAAGGCCTACGCACACACCTGCAAAAAAGGCATCTCCCGCGCCTGTGGTGTCAACCACATCTACCTTCATAGCTGGGTAAACGCCCCATTTTCCTTCCTGATCTGCATAAGCTGCACCATCACTTCCCATGGTAATCACCATCTTTGGAATATGGGCGGACTGGATCCTTTTTGCCAGACACCGGGCCATTTCTTCAGGCTTCAGGTCACCGTAATCCTCAGAAAACAGGATGCCCGCTTCCTGCTGGTTGCATACAAAGCAGGCTGTCCGCCTTAAAAAGTCACGTCTTTCAATGGCAATGGTCATATTCGATACAAGAGCGTATACTTTTTTGCCGTATTTCTCTGCATAGTGAAAAGTCTTCTTCACAATTTCCTTGTCAATATCGATCTCGATCACAACGCTGTCCGCATCCTGGAAAATTTCATCTCCGTGTTCATCCAGGATCTGCTCTATCGGACGATGGTCCGGACGTTTGGAAATAGATGCCACCACATCTCCGTCCTGGTCAAAGACAGCCAGCCAGGTTCCCATGCCGTTTTTTACCTTACGCATATATCTGGTATCTACTTTATGACGCTCCAGTTTGCGGATCACATCATCCCCCATAGCGTCGTCATCTACCAGACTGACAAAGGTTGGTTTCAACTCTATATTGGCAATATCTTCCACTACATTTCTTCCTACACCGCCATGGATCTGCTGGATCACACCGGCATTTCTTCCTCCAGGAATAAATGGTGCTGTGGAATAACCTTTCACATCGATAAAAACATCACCAATTACAACAATTCCCATATTATAACTTTTCTCCTTTGTTACGTTATATCTTTTGGTTTGCGCTGCCTCTTATGAAACCCGCACTTCCTTGCGGCTACATACCGGCTATGATTTCCGTCACCAGCTTTTTAAAAGATTTCGCCACTCTGTCTGCAGTCTCCTGAACCTCCTTGTGGTTCAGCTCCTGCTTCGAAATGCCAGCTGCCATGTTGGTGATACAGGAAATTCCGCACACTTCAATTCCCATATGACGGGCTGCCATTGCTTCACATGCAGTGCTCATTCCAACTGCGTCACCGCCCCATATAGCTGCCATTCTCACTTCAGCCGGAGTTTCATAGGCAGGACCTGTAAACTGCACATATACACCCTCCTGGAGATCTATACCGCATTTTTCTGCACTGGCACGGATCACCTCTCGCAATCGTTTGCTGTATACCTCACTCATATCCGGAAATCTGCTTCCCAGTTCCTCAATGTTCGTTCCGATCAGCGGACTCGGAATTCCTGTGGTAATGTGATCGGTGATCATCATAAAATCACCTGGTTTAAAATTCGGATTCACTCCACCGGCTGCATTTGTAAGAAACAGCTTCTTCGCCCCCATCATGCCCATCAATCTTGTGGGAAGAACTACATCCGTCATTAAATAGCCTTCATAGTAATGCACTCTTCCCTGCATGATCACAACCGGCACATTTTTCACATATCCAAATACAAATCTGCCTTTGTGGCCTGCAACTGTGGAGGTTGGAAAGCCCTCAATCTCTGTATAGTCAATGGTGGTTTCGATCTGGATCTCATCTGCATAATCTCCAAGGCCGGATCCCAGGATCAGCGCCACTTCCGGTTTAAAATCTGTCTTTTTTCTAACACTTGCAAGGCAAGTCTCTAATTTCTGATATAAATCGCTCATGTACACCTTCTCCTTTATCTGCAGCTATCCGGCTTATTGCCAGGACAGCTTATAACATTATTTTCATATAAACAGAAAGCCTTCAATACCATGCGTTTTGCTATAGTCTTGTGTTCCGTTTATACGTTGCCGATTTTCTCATCCACAGTCCGCTTCAGCCTTTCGTACTGCTTCCTGTCAATACAGATCTGATTGCCTTTTTTCACGATCAGCTGGTCTGCCTGAAACTTCTTGATGGCGCGGCTGATGCTTTTCAGGCAAAGGCCTGTCTCATCTGCCAGATTCTGCCGGCTTTCGCCGATGCATAAAATGTCATTTTTGTTATATTTTTCGAACCATTCCGAGAAAAGTACAGCTAATCTGTCAGCCCCTTCCAAAAACAGGTACAGACGGTTCCGCCGCTCTTCCTCCAACAGGGACGCACAGGTAAGCTTTGCCTCCAGGCGAAAAGCTTCCGTATCTGAATAAATCCATTTCTCATACTGCGCTCTTGGAAGCTTGGTAACGATACACTCTGTCTCTGTCTGCAGGGTGGTCTGGTAGGTGTCCTGTCCCAGGATCACCTCCATACCACCAAGCGCAATGAGATTCATAGGCTTCATAAAATCATAGGCAATGCCGGAAATCCGGTAATCTGTGGCTTTTACTCTTCCTCTGGCAACAAAGAAAATCGTATCTGCCGGTTCATTTTCCCTGATAAAAGTAGTTCCGGCTTCCATTATCTCACTCTGAAACAGGTCCATAAGCCATAATGGCGCAGTACGGAAATAAGCTTCAAATTGTTTCTGTTTCTCACGTTCCAGTTCACGAAGGAATGGAAGTACATCGTGTAAATAGGTGTGTTTCATATGATTTCCTCATCTTCTGCCATGTGCTGCAAATCATTTGTTTCTATCCGGCTTCTGCCGCAAAAGCAAACAATCCACCGGATATACAACCGCTATCCAACAGCTGCTTTTCTATTTTAGCATAATTTCTCAAGAATGGAATGTCCGATAGTTTCTTCCGGCATTTTCACGTCAAAATTATCTGCCACTGATGCGCCAATAACGGAAAAAGTATCTTCGTTTTCAAGGGCACCCCCCTCTTTCATGGTCTTGGAATAAGCCAGGAAGGGAACATACTCTCTGGTATGGTCAGTGCCGCTATAGGTGGGATCATTCCCGTGATCTGCGGTAAGAATAAGAAGGTCATCCTCCCGAAGCTCTTCCAAAAGAACGCCCAGGTTCTTGTCAAACTTCTCGATTTCTTTGCCGTAGCCTTCCACATTTCGTCTGTGTCCCCACAGGGCATCGAAATCAACCAGGTTCACAAAGCAAAGTCCCCTGAAGTCTTCTTTGCAGATTTGGATGGTCTGCTCCATACCGTGTACGGAGCTATCAGAATGATAGGTCTTTGTGATTCCTTCGCCGCAGAAAATATCGTTGATCTTCCCTACACCGATCACATCCAGCCCATTATCCTTTAACGCATTTAATGCAGTCAGACCTGTTGGCTTCAAAGCATAGTCATGACGATTACTGGTTCGCCTGAACTCACCTTTCTTTTTGCCAACATATGGTCTGGCGATGACACGGCCTACACGCCATTCATCTTTCCGTGTAATTTCTCTTGCAATCTCGCAGCAGCGATACAAATTCTGAAGATCAAAGGTTTCCTCATTTCCGCAGATCTGAAGAACAGAGTCGGCTGAAGTATACACGATCATGGCACCTGTATTGATTTCTTCTTCCCCAAGCTCTTCAATGATCTCCGTTCCGCTGGCGCTCTTGTTTCCAATCACGCGCTTGCCGCAGCGCTTCTCCAGTTCCGCGATCAGCTCCGGCGGAAAGCCAGTGTCTGTGAAAGTCTTAAACGGCTTCTCTGTCTTAATTCCCATCATTTCCCAATGGCCGGTCATGGTATCCTTGCCATTGCTGGCTTCGCTTACGCGCATGTAACGGCCAATCGGCTTCTCCACACCTTGCATATTTCCTGCCGGATGAAGATTTAACATTCCAAGCTTCTTAAGATTTGGTATTTCCAGGGAGCCCATTTTATCCAGAATATGTCCGAATGTATCCACTCCCACATCCCCGAATTTCTCTGAATCCGGCATGGCACCGATTCCCAGAGAATCCAGAACGATCACGAAAATCCTTTCATATTTTTTCAAAATAAAATCCCTCGTTTCCAATATTTTATCCTTTTATTCCCAGTTCAGAATACAATCTCGCTTTCACCTCATCAGTGGCAAATGCCGTATCCACTGCATTCTTCATCATCAGCCGTATCTCTTCCTCCTGAATGCCATACGTGTTCTGGATGAACTGAAGCTCTTTGGTAAGGCTTGTGTTGCTCACTGTACGGTTGTCCGTGTTTATGGAAACCTTCAATCCTGTGTTCAGAAATTCCCGGATGGGATATTCTGACGGACTGTTTACCGCTTTTGTCTGAAGATTGCTGATAGGACACATTTCAATTCCAATGCCTCTGTCAGCCAGCTCTTTTTGAATATTATAATGGCCTCGCATGGCGATTCCATGTCCGATCCTGCCGGCTCCCGCTTTTACAGCATCCACAATGTTCTGTACGCTTCCACACTCTCCTGCATGAAGGGTAAAGGGCATTTCCAGCTTACGGGTGTTCTGAAAAAGCTCCATAAACTGTGCCATGGGATATGCTGCTTCCGCACCTGCCAGATCCGCTGCACACACACCATAGCCCAGATATTCACGGGCTGTTTTTATCATCCGGCTGTTGTCCTCCTGGCTGTGATGACGCATGGCACAGGTAATCACACCAAACTCCGTTCCAAAATCTGCTCTGCCCCGCTCAAGGCCTTTTAATACTGCCTCGATCACAGCACGGCAGTTCATTCCGGAGGTCTCTGAAAGAAGAGGTGCAAAACGGATTTCTGCGTAGCGTACATTTTCCTGGCTCATGGTGCGAAGTACGTCGTAGCCAGCTGCCTCAAGCCCTTTTTCATCCATAATACACTGACCCGGAAGCGAAAATTTCTCAAGGTATTCTGCAAGGCTTGTGCAGTCATCAGACACGCTAAGCTCTTCCGGCTGTACCCTTCTTCCCAGCTGGCTCTCCATGAACTCCCGGCTTAAAGACCCGTCCAGATGACAGTGAAGCTCTGCCTTGGGTAGTGCTTTTAATTGTTCGATTGTCATAATTTTTTCTCCTGCAATTCTTTATGCTGCTTTATAACTGCCGGATTCAATGCCAGATCACTCTGTTTTCGGCATTTTCCGACATACTTCATAATACTATTCTCCAGTCAGCAGCTTTCATGCCAGATTAGAAGGTCCGAAGCCTAACGGCAGGAGTTCTTTTAGTGTATACACATCATAATGCTCTTTGTCCACCGCCAGAATGACCTGGAAGGTTTCCGGGTTGCAAAACTCCATCATGACCTGTCGGCACACGCCGCAGGGAGCTGCATATTCTGTGAGCACGCCAGCCTTACCGCCGACAACACAGATAGCCTGAAAATCCTTCACCCCTTCGCTTACTGCCTTAAAAAAGGCGGTACGCTCCGCACAGTTTGTGGCTGTGTACCCGGCATTTTCAATGTTGCAGCCTGTGTAAACCTGCCCATTTTTTGCAAGGAGGGCTGCGCCTACTTTAAAATTGGAATATGGTGTATAGGAATATTTCAGCTGGTGGATTGCTGTATCAATCAGCTGGTTAATCATCTCTTTTTCCATTTTCACACCTCTCTTATCATTCACATTTTCTGATTGTCTCTGACAACATAATGCTCTTCTCGATGAACGTCGTTATAATCTGATCAATTCCGGAGACAGCATCTGTTCGCCTTTACAATCAATGACCAGATCAATATCCTGTGGCTTTCTCGTTTTTTACAATTTTTACAATTCGGCTGGTTCCCAGTCGGTCTGCACCAAGTGCAAGGAACTTCTCTGCATCCTCCAGGGAAGAAATTCCGCCTGCTGCTTTCATTTTTACATTTGGTCCGATATGTCTGGAGAAAAGCTCAATGTCTGTAAAGGTTGCACCTGCACCGCCAAAACCGGTAGAGGTCTTAATATAATCTGCGCCTGCTTCTGTTACAATCTGGCACATTTTAATTTTTTCCTCATCTGTGAGGAAGCAGGTTTCAATGATAACTTTCAGGATTTTGTCACCGCATGCAGCTTTTAAGGTGCGGATCTCGTTCTCAATCAGGTCATATTTCTGATCTTTCAGCCAGCCGATATTGATTACCATATCGATTTCGGAAGCACCATTTGCAAGAGCATCTTTTGTTTCAAATTCCTTGGCTGCTGTTGTCATGTAGCCATTTGGGAAACCGATAACCGTGCACACTGCCATTTTTCCATTCATGTATTCTGCTGCCTGTTTTACATAGCTTGGCGGAATGCATACGGATGCAGTTCCGTATTCCATCGCATCGTCACAAATCTGTTTGATTTCTTCCCAGGTAGATGGCTGGAGAAGAAGGGTATGATCCACATGTTTTAAAATCTCTTTTACGTCCATTTATTTTCCTCATTTCTGTTGTCTCTTTATATTGCCCGAAATTACTGTATCGCAATTTACTGGCAGGATTCATATCTGTTCTTTATTTGATTGTCTAGTACATCGAATATTAAGTAACTGCAAGATGTTCGTCACAATTTGTGGGAGATTTCGCCCGAATGAGGGCGCCGTAATGGGCTACGGCAACCGAATTCAGGCAAAATGTAACGCAAAGTGGGGCGTGCAGATTGCGATGTCACGGTCTTAATTCGACGAATCCTCCCGGATCAGCTTTCTCACAGCTTCAACAGCCACCTGGATTGCCATATCTGTATCATGCACAACCGGATTATCCAGTCCCAGCTTCTCTCTTTCCTGATTTGCAAGCACCAGGAAACAGGAGCCAGCTCTGGCACGAAGCTTGCCAGCTGCAATAAAAAGCGCTGCAGATTCCATCTCGGAAGCAAGACAGCCCATTTTCTTCCAGGCCTCCCATTTGTTGAGCAGCTCATAACCAACTGGCATTGCTTCAGGCTCATGCTGTCCGTAAAAAGCGTCTTTGCACTGGACAACACCTGTATGACAGGAAAGTCCTTTTTCTTTCGCAGCTGCCACAAGGGCGTTTGTCACGTCCAGATTAGCTACTGCCGGATACTCTATGGGGGCATATTCCCGGCTGGTTCCCTCCATACGGATGGCACCTGTGGCAATTACGATATCTCCGCTTTTTACCTCAGGCTGCATACCGCCGCAGGTTCCAATGCGGACAAAAGTATCTGCGCCGCACCGGGAAAGCTCTTCCATGGCAATGGAGGCAGACGGTCCGCCGATTCCGGTGGATGTCACGCTGACTTTCACGCCGTCCAGGGTTCCTGTATATGTGATATATTCTCTGTTGTCTGCAATGAGAACCGGGTTGTCAAAATACTGGGCAATTTTCACACACCTTTTCGGGTCTCCCGGCATGATCACATACCGGCCAACTTCCCCCTTTGCAACCTGGATATGATACTGCCTGCTGGCATCTTCAGAATAGTTTTTCATAGTGTCACCTCTGTCCTTTATCGTACGGAATACCTTCCGCCTTCGGCGCTCTGGAATTCTTGGATACAAACACCAGAACGATCAGGGAAATAATATATGGGAACATGTTGTATAATGTGCTGGGAAGCTTCAAGGCTACCAGCGCATCAAATCCTGTGTATACGTTTGACAGCGCACGGAAAAGACCGAACAGAAGGGCTGCCAGTCCGATGTTTACCGGCTTCCACTGTCCGAAGATCATAACAGCAAGTGCAAGGAAACCAAAACCAGCAACTCCGTTCTCAAATTTCCACTCACTTACACCGGCAGTGATATAAACCAGTCCCCCAAGACCGCCAAGTGCGCCGGAGATCAAAACGCCTGCGTAACGCATTTTAAAAACATTGATACCTACCGAATCGGCTGCCTGTGGATGCTCACCACATGCCATCAGACGAAGTCCAAATCTGGTCTTATAAAGTACCACATAAGAAGCAAGGAGGATCAGCAGTGCAAAAAGCATGAACCAGCTGAATTCAAATTTTCCAATTCTTATCAGGAACGCTTTCTTGGCCACCTTGTAAGCAACTGTGGAAGAAACGTTGTCTGGATTTTCTGCCATGTTGATGGCTCTTACGATAACAACAGCTGCTGCCGGTCCAAGAAGATTCAGGGCCGTACCAACCAGTGTCTGGTCTGCATTGAAATGAATGGCAGCCACACCAAGGAGCAGGGAAAATATCATTCCCACAAGCACACTGGCCAGAACCACCAGAAGGATCACAACTGGTGCCGGAGCGGAATCCGGAAGATATTTCATCATCAGGGCACCGCCAAGTGCACCCATAACCATAATTCCCTCAAGACCAATGTTGATGACACCGCTGTGCTCGGAAAAACAGCCGCCAAGTGCTACGAGAATCAATACAGAAGCAAATATTAATGTATACTGAATCAATAATAACATTATTTTTCTCCTCCTTTTGCAGCTTTTTTCTCATCTCTCCTGTCGAGATAACGGTTTAACCAGAGTTTGAAGAAGAATACAAATCCACACAGATAAATGATAAACGCGGAGATCAGATCAGAGATCTGTGCACAATACATGGTCTTATCCACATAACTTCCACCACTTGTAATGTGCTGGATAAAATAAGAGGAAAAAATTGCTCCGATGGGATGAAGGCCGCCAAGGAAGGCTGCTGCAATTCCATTAAAGCCCATGCCCGGAACGGTTGTCTGCTGAACCATCCAGGTCTCAATTCCGCTGAGATAGAAAACAGCTGCGCCAAGTCCTGCAAGGCCGCCGGCAATCATCATGGTTACAATGGTATTTCTCTTCTCTTTCATGCCGCAGTATTTTGCAGCATTTTTGTTCATACCTGTTGCGCGAAGCTCAAAACCGAATTTTGTTTTTTCCAGAAGTACCCACACTACGATCGCCATTACCACAGAAATAATAAGACCGATGGATACGAATTTGTTTCCGGAAAAGATCTCATCCAGTCCACAGTTGGGAAGAAGAGCGCTCTTATTGCCGCTGGAAAGATCTACAGTGTATGGAGTAGACTCGGATTTCACCTGGGTAAGAAGCATATTCACCACATACAGGGAAATCCAGTTCAGCATGATACAGGAAATAACCTCGTTTACATTGAAGTAAGCCTTCAGTGCACCGGAGATGCCGCCTACCAGGGCTGCGATCACGATTGCTGCGATCATGCATACATACCAGGGCATGCCAAGTTTTAACGCAAAATACAGAGAAGCTCCGGCTCCAACTACATACTGTCCTGCTGCTCCAATGTTAAAAAGTCCAACCTTGTAAGCAAACAGAACGGACAGGGAACACATCAGAAGTGCGGAAGCCTTTACCAGTGTGGTTCCCATATACTTCATCATAGCCTTCTGGCTTGGATAGTAAAAATAATTCTTGATAATTGCAGTAATCGCACTCGCAGCTCCTGCAGGATTGATAATAAGAAGTACCAGATAACCGATGAGAAGACCGATCACAATGCATAAAAGAGAGGCAATGATGGTCTGAACCGCATTGTTTCTCAGAATGCTTTCTTTCTTTTTGGATTCATTATTCATTGCTCTTCGTCTCCTTTCTCTTCGATCCTGCCATGTAAAGGCCAAGTTCCTCTACGGTTACTTTCTTCGGATCAAATTCTCCTACGATTTCTCCTTCGTACATTACAAGAATCCGGTCTGATACATTCATAACCTCATCCAGCTCCAGGCTGATCAGAAGAACGCCTTTGCCTGCATCCCTTGCCTGTACCAGCTGTTTGTGAACATGCTCGATTGCTCCAACATCCAGACCACGGGTAGGCTGAACTGCGATCAAAAGCTCCGGATTCTTGTCAATCTCACGGGCGATGATTGCTTTCTGCTGGTTTCCACCAGACATGGATCTCGCCTTGGTGATGGCACCCTGACCGGAACGGATATCGTACTGTTCGATCAGACGGTTGGCATATCTGCGAATCTCTTTGCGTTTCAAAAAGCCAAATTTATTGGTGAACTGTGGTTCGAAATATCTCTGAAGAACGATGTTGTCTTCCAGGGAATAATCAAGTACCAGACCATGCTTGTGACGGTCTTCCGGGATATGACTCATACCGGAGGTAAGGCGCTCACGGATTGGCATGTGAGTAATGTCTTTTCCATTCATAGTGATGGTGCCGCTCTTCAGTGGCTCCAGACCGGAAAGCCCATAGACAAATTCAGTCTGGCCATTTCCGTCGATTCCGGCGATACATACGATCTCACCTCTGTGGACCTGAAGAGAAACGCCGTTGACTGCGTTATTCTTATGATGCTTGGAAGCAACCACCATATCCTTGATATCCAGAACAACTTCACCGGGCTTTGCTTCTTCTTTCTCTACAACGAAGTTTACGTCTCGTCCAACCATCATGGCGGAAAGCTTCTCCGGGTTGGTATCCCTGATGCCTACGGTTCCGATGCATTTTCCCTTACGAAGAACGGTACAGCGGTCTGCAACCTGCATGATCTCACCAAGCTTGTGGGTAATGAATAGAATGCTTTTGCCCTCGGCTGCCAGATTTTTCATGATCTGCATAAGCTCCTGGATTTCCTGCGGAGTAAGTACTGCGGTAGGCTCATCAAAGATCAGGATCTCGTTGTCACGGTAAAGCATTTTCAGGATCTCGGTTCTCTGCTGCATACCTACTGTGGTATCCTCGATAATGGCATCCGGATCTACAGAAAGACCATATTTTTTGGAAAGGGCCATAACCTTTTTACGCGCGCCCTCTTTCTGAAGGAAACCGTTTTTTGTGGTCTCAACACCAAGGATAATATTATCCAGAACGCTGAAGCATTCTACCAATTTGAAATGCTGATGTACCATTCCAATGCCCAGGTCATTTGCATCGTTTGGATCTTTGATCTCAACTTTCTTTCCATCTTTGTGGATCTCGCCCTCTTCCGGCTGATACAGGCCGAACAGAACACTCATCAAAGTGGATTTACCTGCTCCATTTTCGCCAAGCAGAGCGTGGATTTCACCTTTTTTCAACTGAAGTGTGATATTGTCATTTGCGATGATTCCGGGAAAACGCTTGGTTATTCCCAGCATTTCAATTGCATATTCACTCATCTTCGCTTTCTCCTTTTTTCATGGCAGAGTCACAGCCAGAAAACACAGATACTTACAAATGTAAAAAAGGGAAGTGGCCACTGCTCACTCCCCTTTTTATCACTGCATGGCCATTCTTCATGTTAAGACCAGTCTGCTTTCCTGTCGGAACCCTACCCGTGATTTATAATTGCATTTACTATGCGGAGTAGTTGGTTGTCTTATTTGATGCTGCCGTAATCATTTACTGTGATCTCAGTCTCTGGCATTGCTGTGATGTCGCTGCTTACTTCAATCTCGCCATTGTATAATTTCTTTACAAGATCTTTGTAATCATCTACAGTGAAATTGTCATCCCACTGGGTTGTCTCCATTGGGAGCTGTACGTAGTTGTCTTCCGGGTTCTCAGATACAAGACCAAGGTTGTCAATCTTTCCAGCGTAATCAGATTCCCAGCTGCCATCCTTGATCGCATCAAGTGCAGTCTTTACTGTCGGTGCAAGGCCCTTCATAGCGGATGTAACAGTGATGTCCTCACCGATGATTCCGGACTGGTCAGAGTCAACACCGATTACCTTGCCGTCAACCTTCGCTGCTGCTTCTGCTGCAGATGTGTAGATTCCACCGCCGCATGCGAATACAACTTCAACGCCCTTGCTTCCGTACCAGGTATCCATGTAAGCTGTGATGTCTGCATCGCCGTAGAACTGTCCGCCGCATACATACTCAAGCTCAACGTCACTTGTGATTCCAAGCTCTTTGGCGGCTTCGTCTACGCCCTGAACATATCCATATCCAAAACGGGTAACAGCCGGTACAGACATACCGCCGAGGAATCCAAGATGCTTGTATCCAAGCTTCACAGCTGCATATCCAGCCATGTATCCGGAAATCTCTTCCTGATAGGTACAGCAGTAAACATTGTCTGCATTGTAGTAATCGGTCACTTCATAATCATCCGGATTGTAGGTGTATCCTTCGCCAACACCCTTCTCACAGATATCGCCTGCACTTACGTCAGGTGCAATAAACTTCACGTCCGGATACATCTCAGACTGCTCTACGATAGTAGCTGCGAACATATATCCCGGAAGTACGATCACGTTAGCTCCATCTGCTACAGCCTGGTCAACACTTGCGTTACGTGCCTCATCAGAGTCGCTCTCTGGTTTATAATAGTTGAACTCAGAACCATTCTCTTCGGACCACGCCTTACATGCCTCGTAAGTGGTCTGGTTAAAGCTCTGGTCTGTAATATCACCGGAGTCAGTTACCATGGCGATCTTCATATCTCCAGCCTCAGCCTTCACCTCTGTCACTCCGTAAGCTGGTGCAAGGGAAAGTGCCATTGCACCTGCAAGAACCATAGCTGCAATTCTTTTCTTCATATTATTTTTCCTCCTTTTTTAAAATTGGCTTTGTTATCTCTACAATGACATATGTCTCACTTTTAAAACAGGACACATGTCCCTTTTTCTATATTTATTTTCATTTTCGTACAAAAAGGATATTTTTTCAAGTGTTTTTTAGTATATTTTTTTATATTTGATTTTTTGTTAAAAGACATATGTCTCTTTTTTTATTTTCCGTATCATATATTTTGCCTTAATGATATTTATGCATCCGCACATAATAGCTGATACATAAAATCACAGTAGCTCCGCTCCATGCTGCAATCTCCGCAAAGAAAATACCGTCCTGCCCGATAAAATGGGGAAGAATCAGCGCAGCACTGATACGCATGACAAATTCGGCCATACCACTTACCATAGGCATTAACGTATCTCCCAGTCCCTGCAGTGCAGATCTGTACACATACAGGAAGTACAACACCCAGAGCATGGCAGCCATAATAGAAAGGTATTTAAAAGCAATTGCAAGTACCTCCTGTGTCTGCTGCGGTTCACCTGAGATGAAAAGTGAGAGGATATTTTTTCCAAATAAAAACATGGCAGCAGAAATAATCAGTGAGGTAAGCAGGGAAAGCAGCATACTGCTGCGGACACCTTTCCTGATCCTGTCGATCCTTCCGGCTCCCAGATTCTGGCCCACATAAGTAACGATGGCATATCCATAGGAAATCGCTGCCATTTCCAACAGACCATAAAGCTTGTTTGTAGCTGTAAATCCTGCCACAAAAAGAAAGCCATAGCCATTGATCACATACTGGACTACCAGACCGCCTACACCGATAATGATATTCTGAAATACAACAGGAATACCAAGCTTCATTAGACGGGCATTCATTCCTGCGGCAGTCATAAAATCTGCTCTGGACAGATGAACAATATCAATTCTGCGTAAAATCAGAAAACAGTACACGGCAGAAAAACTCTGCGCAATCACAGTAGCGATTGCTGCCCCTGCCACACCCCATCCGAAGCCTGCCACAAAAAGGATATCCAATGAAATATTCAGTACCGATGCGATAATCATTGCAGTTAATGGTGTTTTACTGTTTCCCATAGCCCTTAAAGCAGCGGCAAACATATTATAGGCTGCAGTAGCCGGAATTCCGCAGAAAATAATACGCAGATATAATAATGACATTCCGATAATATTGGAAGGTGTATGCAACCCTGTTAATACCAGTGCAGCAAAGGACTGGCTGAGAATGAATACTCCCACTGCGATGAATGCGGTCAGCCGATAACTGTGTGCCAGGGATTTACGAAGATTTTCAAAATCCTTTGCACCATAATATTGCGAAAGCTGAATGGAAAATCCCTGAGTGAGACCAGTGGATATTCCTGTGACAACCCACATCAGAAAGTCAACCGCACCCAGTGCGGCAAGAGCCTCCACACCTGCAATCTGGCCAACGACCATAGTATCCACCATTGTATAAAGCTGTTGACAGATATTTCCCAGCATCAAGGGAATTGCAAAAAGAATGATCAATCTCCCCGGCGAACCGGAGGTCATATCCTGAATCTTGGTTTTCATTTGTATAAAATTTCCTTTCCGGAGCATATTCTAGAAACAAAAAAACCTTGAAGAACCGTATTTCTACAATTCTCCAAGGCAATTTTTACGCTTGGACACATATCATACTGAAGTATGACTTAAATATATATTCAGAATGAATTATTTATTCTTCTGAGCGATAGCTGCCTGAGCTGCTGCCAGACGAGCAACCGGTACACGGAATGGTGAGCAGGATACATAGTCAAGACCGATCTTGTTGCAGAACTCTACAGAAGATGGATCTCCACCGTGCTCTCCACAGATTCCGATGTGAAGGTTCGGGTTAACTGGCTTACCAAGTTTGATAGCCATATCCATAAGCTTACCAACGCCAACCTGATCCAGTTTTGCAAATGGATCGTTCTCGAAGATCTTAGCGTCATAGTATGCGTTAAGGAATTTACCAGCGTCATCACGGGAGAAGCCGTATGTCATCTGAGTTAAGTCGTTGGTACCGAAGCAGAAGAAGTCAGCCTCAGAAGCGATCTGGTCAGCTGTAAGAGCTGCACGTGGGATCTCGATCATTGTACCTACTTCATATTTCAGATCTACGCCTGCTGCTGCGATCTCAGCGTCAGCTGTCTCAACAACAAACTTCTTAACATATTTAAGCTCTTTGATATCACCTACTAACGGGATCATGATCTCTGGGCAGATGTTCCAGTCAGCGTGAGCTTTCTTTACATTGATAGCTGCACGAATAACTGCTGTTGTCTGCATCTTAGCGATCTCTGGGTAAGTAACTGCCAGACGGCATCCACGATGTCCCATCATTGGGTTGAACTCATGAAGAGAATTGATGATAGTCTTGATCTCTTCTACAGTCTTGCCCTGAGCGTCAGCAAGCTTCTTGATGTCTTCCTCTTCTGAAGGAACGAACTCATGAAGCGGCGGATCCAGGAAACGGATTGTTACAGGGTTGCCCTCGAGAGCCTCGAACAGACCTTCGAAGTCTTCCTGCTGATATGGAAGAACCTTAGCAAGTGCTGCTTCTCTCTCCTCAACTGTTGTGGAGCAGATCATCTCACGGAATGCATCGATACGTCCCTCACCGAAGAACATATGCTCTGTACGGCAAAGACCGATACCTTCAGCACCAAGCTCAACTGCTTTCTTAGCGTCAGCAGGAGTATCAGCGTTTGTACGAACCTTCATTGTTCTGTACTTGTCAGCCCATGCCATGATACGTCCGAACTCACCAGCGATTGTAGCGTCTACTGTCGGGATGATTCCGTCGTAGATGTTACCTGTTGTACCATCGATAGAAAGGAAATCTCCCTCGTGGAACTCTTTGCCAGCAAGTGTAAATTTCTTATTAGCTTCGTCCATAGCGATATCACCGCATCCGGATACACAGCACTCACCCATACCACGGGCAACTACTGCTGCATGAGATGTCATACCACCACGAACTGTCAGGATACCTTCAGCAGATTTCATACCTGTGATATCCTCTGGGGATGTCTCAAGACGAACGAGGATAACCTTCTCGCCTCTCTCAGCCCACTCTACAGCGTCATCAGCTGTGAATACGATCTTACCACAAGCAGCTCCTGGAGAAGCTCCAAGACCTTTACCCATTGGTGTAGCAGCTTTCAGAGCCTTAGCGTCGAACTGCGGATGAAGAAGAGTATCAAGGTTACGAGGATCGATCATAGCTACTGCTTCTTCCTCTGTTCTCATTCCCTCATCAACAAGGTCACAAGCGATCTTCAGAGCAGCCTGAGCGGTTCTCTTACCGTTACGTGTCTGCAGCATGTATAACTGGCCATGCTCAACAGTGAACTCCATATCCTGCATATCTCTGTAGTGTGTCTCCAGAGTATGGCAAACTTCTGTAAATTTCTTGAATGCTTCCGGGAACTTCTGCTCCATCTCAGCGATGTGCATAGGTGTACGAACACCAGCAACAACGTCCTCACCCTGTGCATTGGTAAGGAACTCACCGAACAGACCTTTGTTTCCTGTAGCTGGGTCTCTTGTAAATGCAACACCAGTACCACAGTCATCACCCATGTTACCGAATGCCATCATCTGTACGTTAACAGCTGTACCCCAGGAATATGGGATATCGTTGTCACGACGATATACGTTGGCACGTGGGTTGTCCCAGGAACGGAATACGGCTTTGATTGCACCAACTAACTGCTCTTTCGGGTCAGCCGGGAAATCGGAACCGATTTTTTCTTTATATTCAGCCTTGAACTGCATAGCAAGTTCTTTAAGGTCGTCAGCTGTAAGCTCAACGTCAAGTTTAACGCCTCTTTCAGCTTTCATTTTGTCGATAAGCTCTTCGAAATATTTCTTACCAACTTCCATAACTACGTCAGAGTACATCTGGATAAATCTTCTGTAGCAGTCCCAAGCCCAACGTGGGTTGCCGGATTTCTCAGATAATACAGCTACAACGTCTTCATTTAAACCAAGGTTCAGGATAGTATCCATCATACCTGGCATAGAAGCTCTTGCGCCTGAACGAACGGAAACAAGCAGAGGATTCTCGATGTCACCGAATTTCTTTCCGGTAACTCCTTCCATCTTGGTGATTGCTTCCATGATCTGACCCATGATCTCGTCGTTGATCTGTCTTCCATCCTCATAGTACTGAGTACAAGCTTCAGTAGTGATTGTAAATCCCTGAGGTACAGGAAGTCCAAGGTTTGTCATCTCAGCAAGGTTAGCACCTTTACCACCCAGAAGGTTTCTCATATCAGCGTTACCTTCTGTAAACATGTAAACCCATTTTGCCATTTTACATTTTCCTCCTAAAAATTTGTTCATTGGTAACTGTTCAGTACCTTCACAGTTACTTTCATAAACATAAACTATGTTTTATACGCACATAGTTATTTTATAGGCTTATTCGTCATTCGTCAAGGTAATTCTGGCAAAAAACAGTCAAATTTTTATCATTTTCTCAATTTTTCTTTTTTCTTCCAGTATTCAGCACCAGATGACGGGGAACACCATTTACCATGATTGGCTGATAATCGCCCTGGATCAGTGGTTTAATATAGTCGATAAAGTCTTTGGTCACATTATTTGCATCCTTGTTCATCCAGTTTCTCGGAACCAGCTTCTCTTCATTGGCGATTCGGTGTACATCGTAAATTCCGGTAGCTGCCATATATGGATCGTCAGATACACGGTCGATGACTACCATCTTGCCGGTGTCTCCTTCATCTGCTGCCTTTACGGCTGCACCGCCAACCATCATAGCCTCATCAATATCCACGCGGGATGCCATATGGGAAGCGCTTCTCTGAAGAGTGGAAAGCTCTACGGCACGGGTCTTACAGCCGCACTCTGCTGCCAGGAAATTCGCCAGATAGGTGGCAGTTCCCTGCAGCTGCTTGTGTCCAAATGCGTCCACATAATCTCCTACGCTTCCAAGCTCGCAGACATATCGTCCGTCAGCCAGCTTGATTCCTTCTGATACAGCAATGACAACGGAGGATTTCTTTTTCAGAAGGTCTTTCACTTTTGCGAGGAATTTCTCAATGTCAAAGGGAACCTCCGGAAGGTAAATAAGATCTGGTCCTTCGCAGTCTTCTGATTTGGAAAGTGCAGTGGCGCCTGTAAGCCAGCCTGCATTTCTTCCCATGATCTCCATAATGGTGATCATATTTTTCTTATAGGTGAGGCCTTCTGCGTCACGGATCACTTCCTTGGTGGAAGCTGCAATATACTTGGCTGCGCTTCCGAAACCTGGGGTATGATCGGTAAGCGCAAGGTCATTGTCAATGGTCTTCGGAACACCAAGGAATTTCTGGGTCTGTCCGGTAATGATGGCATAATCAGACAGCTTCTTGATGGTATCCATGGAATCATTTCCGCCGATGTAGATAAATGCATAGATTTCCAGTTTATTCAGAATATCGAAGATTTTCTCATAGATAGCTCTGTCTTCGTGGATTTCCGGAAGCTTATAACGGCAGGAACCAAGAAATGCGGACGGAGTCCTTTTCAGAAGCTCAATGTCAAGCTCGGAATGAATCTGGGTAGAAAGGTCGATATACTGCTCGTCAAGCAGACCCTGGATTCCGTGAAGCATTCCATATACCTTGTCAAAGCCACGCTCTACTGCATTCTTGTATACGCCTGCAAGACTGGAATTAATTACAGATGTTGGGCCGCCGGACTGTCCTACAATAATATTTCTTTTCTTTGCCATGGTGGTATTCCTCCTCTATTTCGAATGGATGTGGGTGTCGAAAATTCCTATGCCATTCACCCTATAATTGTATAGTTTACCAAAGGCGTATAATAAAGTCAATGTGATATTGTACGTTTTGCATATTTAATTATGTTTTTATGTCATTTTTATATGAATTATTTATATTTCGGACAAATAATACAATTTTTTGATAGTGAAATTCACAGATATAGTGATATAATGGAGAAAACGCGCTCTGTGGAGTGCAGCAGACAGAATTCGCGCTCCACATACAACATCACACATGGAGGTTTTACATCATGAAAAGAGTTTTGGAAAATGACTTTCTGAAAGTGACCATTGACGACCATGGGGCTGAGCTGGTCAGCATTTATGACAAAGAGAAAGACCGAGAGGTGATCTGGCAGGGAGATCCCAGGTTCTGGGGACGTCACGCGCCGGTTCTTTTTCCAAATGTAGGAAAGCATTATGGAAATCATTACCGGATCGGTGATAAGGAATATGCTTCCAAGCAGCATGGCTTTGCCCGTGACACAGATTTCACATGTATTGATTCCACACTGGATTCCGTAACCCACCAGATTCGTTCTACAGAAGAGACCAAAGAGGTTTATCCTTTTGATTTTGTGCTCCGCATCCGTCATATTCTGAAGGGACGCACCCTTACAGTCAGCTGGAAGGTAGCTAATAATAGTGATGGGGATATGTATTTCGCCATCGGCGGACATCCGGCATTTCGTGTACCTGTTCTGCCGGATACCAAGAGAAGTGATTACCGTCTTACCTTCGACGGACAGGAAAGCCTTACATACCTTCTTCTTGACCCAGAGAGCGGCACGGCCAAGGCTGAAGAAAAGGCCACTCTGAAGCTGGAAAATGGCACCTGCCAGATTGAGGATCACATGTTTGACCACGACGCACTGGTATTTGACAATCAGATCACAAGGGCTGGCATCCAGCTGCCAGACGGCACTCCTTATCTGGAGCTGCGCTGTGTAGGATTCCCCAATTTCGGAATCTGGTCTGCTTCCCAGGATGCCCCATTTGTCTGCCTGGAGCCATGGATGGGACGCTGCGATGACTACGGATTCACCGGAGATCTGTCGGAAAAGCCATTTATCAATCATCTGAAAATGGATGAGATGTTTGAGACGGCATATACTATTGAGATATTCTAAAGCCTTTTTCAAACATGATCTAAGCAGAGCAAAAAAATATCGGTACACCTTCCGCTCTTCTGGAAGTGTACCGATATTTTATTCACTCAATTTTCAGGCTCAGAAGACATCCTCAGTTTTTTCCCAGATCGTGTCTGAAAAAGGCTTTCTGCAAAATGTGCGTCACAATTTGCGGGAATGATTTTTCAAACAGGCTCTAGCATTAACGTAAACTGCCACCATCACCACAGTGACAGCAAATACAAACATCATCCCATACTGCTGGTATCCCATTGCAAGCAGGCTCCTTCTGCCTTTAAAGCATCTGGACAAGGCCTGCAGAACCGCGTAGTGAAGAACATAGATAAGCATGGAATAGTCTTTTCCCACTTTTGCCAATGCTCTGGTAAGCGAGTTCTCCACATAAAAATTCTGCCAGCCAATAAAAAGAAGAAAGATGCAGATTGCCAGAAAAATGGTTCCGGCGTACTCTTCCTGAGTTCCCAGGGCATTTCGCTTTTCCAGCCACTTCTGCTCCATAACAGCCATATTCCAGAAAACAGGAAGTCCACACAGCAAAAATCCCATTTTCTTCCTGTCCAGAAAGCCAAGAAGATCCTCCTTTCTGGATCCAAACCAGCAGCCCAGCCAGAAAAAGGGAAGTCCGCAGTACAGAAAGTTCCTTGCATAATAAATGTGACAGTCTTCTTTTCCCACAAAAAACAAAGAATAGCTTCCCTTTATGAGACTTCCCGCCAACAGCACCGGAATCGCCAGATAAGCCAGCTTTCTCAGTCCCAGATGTTCTACAATAAAAGCAATTACAAGCACATAGAGAAGTGCCTGCAGATACCACAGGTGCGGCGAAAGCGGGGAAAAATTCCACAAAATAAAATCCTCCGGAACTCTTTCCTCAAACCTTGCAAGCAATGCTTCTTTTATATTTTCTCTTTTCTCAACTGCCAGAAGGATTTCCCATAGCAGGTAAAACAGATTTGCGCCAATGGTAATGGTGAAGATTTTGCCAAACTGCTTCAGTTCCCGTTTCTTCGCCACTGTTTCCGGGTAAAAGAATCCGGTGATCATAAAAAACACAGGCACTGCAAAGCGGCACAGGATCAGAAATTCACCTCCCCCCTGTATTTCCAGAGGCTTGTGGATCTCAACCACTGCAATAGCAGCCAGGCATTTCAAAATATCAATACACGTCCAACGTCTTTTTTTCATTTCCTCGTAACTCCAATAACTGCTGTTCCGGGCAAATACGGACAGCAAAAGGACCAACCATCTGATTTCAGAAAGTCAGCCCTTTTATTACTTTATATACATTCTAAACGGTTCCCACATGCTGCTGCGGCATTTTTCAGATTCCTGTTATATGAGGATTCTGAACTGCCTGTCACATAAAATCAGAATGTAAATTTATCTGCGAAGTAAGCATCCAGTTCATCAATCTTAATACGAACCTGCTCCATGGAATCACGGTCACGGACAGTTACCATTCCGTCAGTTTCTGAATCGAAATCGTAGGTTACGCAGAACGGAGTACCGATTTCGTCCTGTCTTCTGTAACGTTTACCGATATTTCCACGATCATCAAATTCGCAGTTGTATTTCTTGGATAACTGAGCGTAGATTTTCTCAGCGCCCTCGTTCAGCTTCTTGGAAAGCGGAAGCACACCGATCTTAACCGGTGCAAGTGCCGGATGGAAGTGAAGAACTGTACGAACGTCGTTCTTCTCAGCATCCAGAACCTCCTCATCATATGCACTGCAAAGGAATGCAAGAACCACACGGTCAGCACCAAGTGACGGCTCGATTACATATGGGATATATTTCTGCTTCTTCTCATCATCGAAGTAAGTAAGATCCTGTCCGGATACATTCTGGTGCTGGGTAAGGTCGTAGTCTGTTCTGTCTGCGATTCCCCAAAGCTCGCCCCATCCAAATGGGAAAAGGAACTCAACGTCTGTAGTAGCCTTGCTGTAGAAGCTCAGCTCTTCCTTGTCATGGTCACGGTAACGTACTTCCTCATCCTTCAGTCCAAGAGAATGCAGCCAGTTCAGGCAGAAGCTCTTCCAGTATGCAAACCACTCAAGGTCTGTATCCGGCTCGCAGAAGAACTCAAGCTCCATCTGCTCGAACTCACGGGTACGGAATGTGAAGTTACCAGGTGTGATCTCGTTACGGAAGGATTTACCGATCTGACCGATACCAAATGGAATCTTCTTACGGGATGTTCTCTGTACGTTCTTGAAGTTTACGAAAATACCCTGTGCTGTCTCAGGTCTTAAATATACAGTATTCTTAGCATCCTCAGTTACGCCCTGGAAGGTCTTGAACATCAGGTTGAACTGACGGATGTCTGTGAAATTGTGTTTGCCGCAGGAAGGACATGGAACATTATGCTCTTCGATGAAATTCTTCATCTCTTCCTGAGACCATCCGTCTACAGAGCTCTCAAGCTCAATGCCGTGCTCCTGGCTGTAGTCCTCGATGATCTTGTCTGCGCGGAAACGCTCATGGCACTCTTTACAATCCATAAGCGGATCAGAGAAGCTTCCCAGATGTCCGGATGCGATCCAGGTCTGCGGGTTCATCAGGATGGCACAGTCAACACCTACGTTGTACGGAGACTCCTGAATGAATTTCTGCCACCATGCGCGCTTTACGTTATTCTTAAGCTCTACGCCAAGGTTGCCGTAATCCCATGTATTCGCAAGACCTCCATAGATCTCAGAACCCGGGTAAACAAATCCTCTTGCTTTTGCCAGAGCAATAATCTTGTCCATTGTTTTTTCCATGATATCTCTCCTCATTGTTTGATAGATGATTTTCTAACATTATACTCGCAACTTTTCTTTTTGTAAAGTTTTACCGCGTACTCAATTCCGTACATTCTGCCGCAAAAACACAATTTCCGCACTTTTAAGCAGCAAATCATGTGCTGCTATCGAAGTATAGAGCAAAGCACGTTAATCAACTTTCCTGTTATGTGCAACATCCAATTCACTTACATCATAACTTCTAATATCTGCAAACTCTTAAATTTCTTATCCGTATTCCCTGCCACATAAGGCTGAATATGCCGTTCCAGCTCCCACAGCACCTCTTCGGTCACTGTAAAGCTATACAGCTTCGTCATGGGCGAGCTTACAATGTACTGCATGGTATAAAGTGCTGCCTGGGAAATCCGGCGGGCGGTTCTGGCTTCTCCGGGGCTTGCTTTCTTCAGGCAGTCCCCATCCAGGATCCCATGTGCCTCCTGGGAAAAGAACAGATTCTCTTTTCCGGCGATCTCCTCCCCACAGTTCACACACCGGAAAAGCTCCGGCATCAGCCCCTGCTCCGTCATAGTTCGCAGTTCAAAAATGCACCTTACCAGCCGGTCATCGATTTCCGGATTCAGGAGAGCCTTCACAGTGAGATAAAGAAGATTCATCATATTCTTCTCATCTGTGCCCTCTCTTCCGAAATAATCTGCCAGCTCCAGAAAGTAATAGCCATAATAAACTCCCGGCTGTCTGGCGGCCAGCTCCACAAAATGATGGGTCACGGTCACCTGGTTCAGATTGTAGCTGCTGCGCCCTTCATACAGGGTAAAATTCCCGAACACAAAAGGATTGGCAGCAGCCATAAACGGACTGTTCTGCCGTCTGGCGCCCTTGGCGAAAGCGGAAATCTTCCCCCTCTCCCTGGTAAGAAGCACGATTCGCTTGTCATACTCTCCCACAGGCTGCGCAGAAAGTACAATTCCCTGTACCGTGATCAGATCACTCATTTTCAGATTTCCTTCTTATCATATCCAAAGTTTTTGATCATAAAATCACTGTCACGCCAGTCTTTTTTCACCTTTACCCAAAGCTTTAGGTTTACCTTGGAGTCCAGCATACGTTCCAGCTCAAATCTGGCGTTGCTGCCGATCTTCTTCAGCATGGCGCCGCCTTTTCCAATGATAATGCCCTTGTGGGAATCCCTCTCGCAAATAATGGTCGCCTCAATATCTACCATAGGATTTTTGCCAGGACGCTCCTTCATTTTGTCAATTGCCACTGCGATTCCATGTGGGATTTCCGCATCCAGTGCGTGAAGCGCCTTCTCACGGATCACCTCTGCCACGATCTGGCGCTGAGGCTGGTCCGTTACAGTATCCTCATCATAGAACATGGGTCCATAAGGAAGATATTTCAAAATACTGTCAATAATATCCTCTGTATTCTGTCCGCGGAGTGCAGAGCAAGGGATAATCTCGGCAAAATCACAGATCTTGCGGTACGTATCGATTGCCGGAAGGATTTCCTCTTTTTTCACTGTATCGATCTTATTAATGATCAAAATGACCGGCACGCCAACGCCCTGGAGCTGCTCTGCAATGTGGCGCTCACCGGCTCCGATAAAGGTAGACGGCTCAACCAGCCACATAATTGCGTCCACCTCTTTCAGGGTACGCTCTGCAACGGCTACCATATACTCTCCAAGCTTATTCTTCGCCTTATGGATACCAGGCGTATCCAGGAAAACGATCTGTCCCTTCTCACAGGTATAGACCGTCTGGATGCGGTTTCTGGTGGTCTGGGGCTTCTTGGATGTGATCGCGATCTTCTGGCCGATCAGATGGTTCATCAGGGTAGATTTCCCAACATTCGGACGGCCAATAATTGCAACAAATCCGGATTTAAAATCTGGTGTCATTAAAATATTTCCTCTTCTTTCTTAATCAGTTCTATATTATCAGCAGCTTACCAGCGGCTTTGTCTCCATAAATACATCCTTCGCCTTCTCGATAGCACTCTCACTTCCAACTACACAAAGCTGGTCATCAGAAAGAACTGCCTGGATCAGCGGAGCAAGTGCATGAATATCCTCAACAGTAGCATTCAGGATCTGGTCACGCTCCTTCTGCAGCATTTCCACAGTGAGACCGCGGAAATAAGCCATTCTGCCAAGTGCCCCCTGTGTCTGTGGTGTTCTTGGAACATCCTTTCCACTGATGGTTCCGATAATATATTTCGTCATCTCACGCTCATCCGCTGCGAAGGTGCGCACATATTCCGGCACGCCCTCATATACCTCAAGGGTGCGGCGAAGATGGGGATCTCTGTAGGATACAAAGAAGCTCTCTCCACTTCTCTTAAATCCGCTCATACAGCCATATGCGCCGCCCTTTACGCGAAGATTGATCCACAGATAATCATAGCTTAAAGCCACCTTAAGGATTTCCAGCGCTCCTGTATATGTGAATCCCTTTTTCACAAAGTTGCCTGTTCTTGCCACATACTGAACCTGTCCTGAGGTCTTGAATCCCTCGTTCTTTTTCTCGCAGGTAATGGCAACCTCCGGAACCTGACAGCTGCTCTCCTTCAGGCTCTTCTTCAGAGAGCCACTTAAAGCCTTCAGCTGTTCCACAGACTCTCTCTCACCTGTGTAGCTTACCATAAAAGAATCCCGGCGAATGATTTCCGCCATAGCATTCTCAAGTCCTGCCACGATTTCGGCTTTTTTGTCCTGGAAATTCTTCTCCAGATCCTCTATAAATTTATAATAGCCAACACCAGCCATCTCATCCTGGAATCTCGCCATCGAAGAACCATAGGAAGCGCCGCGAAGCACTGCTGTCTGATGTCCTGAGCCTATCAGGGAAGCCTGTCCCCTGGACTTGATCTCTGCAATAATTTCATAGAGACGCTTGGTATCTGTGATCTTAGAAGTATTCAGAATCTCTTCCATCATCTGGAAAAGGAAATCCATCTGAGGATAAAGTGCCTTTCCGCGAATGGTAAACATAGTACGGAATGCTTCCGGATCATCTGCCTTATCAAAAACATCCACACCACACTGAATACCGCCTGTTCTGGCATTAGTCTCGTTAAACAGCTGACCGTATGTGTAATTCTCTGTATCCACATAACCAAGAACAGATTTCAAAAGTCCCAGATAATGAACTTTCTCTACAGCCATATCCCTGATTTCAAACATAACGTTCACATAACCGATTCCGTTGGTGCACACATCCTGATACAGGAACAGACTGTTATCTACCTGAAGCTCTTCATTGGAAAAACCGTTAACCTCTTTACGGATATCAGAGCGTTTCAGCATAGGAATACACTGAAGATCCTCCGGTCTCTCCTCTGATTCCTGGTAAGCCTCAAGAGCTTTGGTCTTCTCGACCATTTCCTCCAACTGCCCATCGGAAAGACTGCTTCTGTAAGCCTCCAGCTTGTCCGCCAGTTCCTTCTCGCGCTGAGCGGCAAGACCTCGCTTCGGCACAAGTGTAAGGATCAGACCATGTGTATTATCAAGAAGCCATTTCTGGATCAGTTTCTCGAAATAGCCCTCATTTACAGCCTCCTTTAATCTGTCATAAATAGACAAAAGCTGTACCTGGGAAAAAGCATTCTCATCATCATAGAGCCAGCTTCCCATAATATCCAGTCCATACATCAGCCCCTTGGGGAACTGTCCGAAATCGGCCTCCCGATAGCGGAACTCCATATAATTAATACCCGCAAGAATAGCCTTTTTGTCAATTCCATTTCGCACAATATCCTGAAGGCAATTACGGATAACAGAAACAAATTTCTCCTTCTGGGATGTCTTCGCACCTTTTGCCACAATAGAGAAGAATGGCTGCAGAACACCGTCACTATAATCGCCATAAATATCCTTACCGATGCCAGCATCCAGAAGAGCCTGCTTCAGTGGTGCTCCAGGTGCGCTGAGAAGAGCATAATCCAGCACATCAAAAGCCACGCCAAGGGTACTGTCCATGGCATTTCCCACAACCATATTATAAGAAAGATACGTATTATCTTCTTCCTCCTCACTTTCAGAAACCGGATACTCGATCTGCAGCTCCTTCACCTGGGAAAAGGCAGCCTGCTCTTTAATCGCAGAATCCACATCCAGCGCATCAAAGGCAGACAGATATTTCTCATCAATAAAACGAAGCTTCTCCTCCATATCCATATTTCCATAGAGGTAAATATAGCTGTTAGAAGGATGATAATAGGTGCGGTGGAAATCCAGGAACTCCTCATAAGAAAGCTCTGGAATATTCTCAGGATTACCGCCGGATTCCACGCCATAGGTATTATCCGGGAAAAGATTATTCATGATCTCTCTGTCCAGCACCTCGTCAGGAGAAGAAAATGCCCCCTTCATCTCATTATATACAACACCATTGTATGTGAGTGGTCCTTCCTTCTGCTCCAGATGGTAGTTCCATCCTTCCTGACGGAAGATCTCCTCCTTCTGATAAATGTTCGGGTAAAAAACCGCATCCAGATAAACGTGCATCAGATTCTGGAAATCCTGGTCATTACAGCTGGCTACCGGATAACAGGTCTTATCCGGGTAGGTCATGGCATTCAGGAAGGTATTCAGTGAGCCTTTTACCAGCTCTACGAAAGGATCCTTCAGCGGAAATTCACGGGATCCGCACAAAACGCTGTGTTCCAGAATGTGGGGAACACCGGTACTGTTCTTCGGTGTAGTACGAAAGGCAATGGAAAATACCTTATTCTCATCATCATTCTCAACCAGGACCAGTCTGGCTCCTGTTTTTTTGTGGCGGAGCAGATAGCCGACAGAATGGATATCGGTCAGATTCTCTTGCTTCACAATCTCATATGCAGGAATATTTTCTTTCTTCATCTTTTCCTCCAAATAGTGCCCAATCAGTTTGTTTAAACAGCCGATATTGGGATGTATTTAATTCATTTCTTCGATTATGCCGAATTACACTGCACTTAAAAGCTTTATACAATGCAGCTGATAATTCTGGAGCATCTTCATCAGTTACAATAGGCGGTCTCTTAGAACGTGTTTGAAAAACCATTCCCGCAATCTGCACGCCCCACTTTGCGGGAGATTTCACCCGAATTCGGTTGCCGTAGCCCGCTACTGCGCCCTCATCCGAGCGAAATCTCCCACAAACTGTGACGCACATCTTGCAGAAAGCCTTTTTCAAACACGCTCTAGCCTCTTCAACTTCTTGCATTAGTATAACACACAAAAAAGTATCTTACTACAACAAAATTCTTTTAAAAAGAACCGCCCCTGCGGGCGAATCTGATAGGATTTTTCCTGCAGGGGCGGTTCTGATTATTTAATTGTGATTCGTTAATCCTGTTCTTTTTTGCGGCGTCTTCTGGTTGTTTCTTCGATTGCGAGAGCTGCAACAAAGAGCAATGCCATATAGAAGCCGATTGGTGTGTCATCACCTGTCTTAACACCTGTGGAGGTACCTGGGGTTGGTGTAGGAGTTATTGTCTCCTCAGGAGTTACAGTAGGTGTTGCTTCCGGTTGTTCCTGGTTGATGATGGTTACCTCTGCATTGAGATTATTTTCATCAAACAGTACATTTCCATTTTCAACAGTTACTGCATATCTGAATCCGTCTGTACCACCTACCAGATTTCCTTCTGCATCTGTCTCTGCAACATAGAGCGTAAAGGATTCATCCGGTATTACAACTGCCTGTGTACTCTCAGATACTGTGGAACCGCCTGCAAGATCAAGTGTCAGGATGTTCTTCTCTGTTCTTGTGGAAAGAGTTGTGCACTCTTTGTCATCAAAGATACCTGCATAGAAAATCTCATCACTTTCCAGGGCATTTCCATCTGCACCAAGAAGCTTCTTGGTTACATTCAGAGTCGCGATCTTGTAGAATCCATCCGGCCATTCGCTGAACTGGTTCTCGAACGTGATGCTGCTCTTTGCGCCATCCTCAGTTACGGTGATTGCCTGTCCCTGTGGATAAACCGGTACATAAACCTTTTCATCCGGCGTCATGCCTGAATCAATTGCTTTTCCGGTTACATCTGTCTCACTTACATAGTAGGTTCTTCCAAGATCCAGATTGGTAAAGGTAACTGTGGAAGAAGATGCATTCTTAAACTCAAGTGCTTTTACATCAGAAGCAGGAATTGTGCATTCTGCATCTGCGAAAAGTGCTGCGTAGAAGGTCATGTCCTTAGCGCCTGCAAGTGCATCGTTCAGCTTCAGTTCCTTGGTGATCTCAATTGCAGCGGTCTTGCTCTTTATCATGGCATCCTTCATCTCAACTGCATTTTTTGTGTCATCTGCATCAACAGTGAAGGTGATCGGCTCTGCGATCTCATATCCTGATGGTGCTTCTGCCTCAACCAGTTTGTAGGTCTTGCCAAGAACAAGTTTCGCTGTGAGCACATGTGGTGTACCATCTGAGGTCCACTCTTCCACAACCTTATCCTGGTCATCTACTACCTGAAGTTTTGCTCCTGCAAGAGCTTTCAGGGTGGTGTCGTCTACCTTGGAAATGGTAACCTTGGTAGTATCGTTGATAAATTTCATGGCTGTCTCGGTGTAATCTTCTCCATTTACCTTGGTGGTAAGCTTCAGAGTTCCGTCACGGTTGTCTTCTACATTTACAGTTACTGTATAAACAGTCTTGTCGTATACGTAGGTATCTGCCTCTGATGGGAGCTTTTCGTTTACGGTGTAGGTAAAGGTCTTGCCAGCATCTTTCTCTGTATAGGAAAGCTTGCTGAAGCTGATCGCACCTTTTTCGTCGTTCTTGACTATCTCAATTACCTTGCCATCTGCATCTTTCAGTTCGAATTCGAAGGTTCCAAGCTGTTCAGCTTCTACCTTCATGGACTTCTGGGCTTTCAGTTCAAGGTCAGCGGAAGCACTGTAGGTGTTAGTGAAGGTAACTGCTCCAGTGAGATCTTCACTCTTTACAGGTTCGCCGTTCTTTGTAACAGAAGTAACTTTCGCTGTTAACTTGCCTGCATTGTCGTCTGTTACGTCTACTTTTACAACGTATTTGCTTTCATCATACTGATATGCCGGTTTCTCATCTTTTACTTCAGTGATCTGGTAATAATGGGTTCCGGATTGCTTGTATGTGATGATTGGGAATGTGATGGCACCGCCGTCAGCATTCTTCACAGTTTCGCTGTAACCATTTTCTACTGCCTTTCCATCTGCATCCATTTCTGTTGCCTGGAAGCTGAACTGCTCTGCCTCCAGTGTCTGGCCTTCCAGAGTCTTGGTTGCACCAAGAGCGATCTGACCAGATGTGGTGTAGGTGTTGGTAAATTCCATACCTGTTACAGTGGCATCCTCGGAAGTTGCCTTGGAGGAATGGATAACCGGGGTTACGGTTAAGGTACCGTTGCCTGCGTCTGTTACGGTTACGTTGATGGTGTAAATGGTGTCGTCGTAAGTGTAACCTGCTGCGTCACCTTTTACCTCATTTACGGTGTACTGGTATTCGCCGGTATTATCTACTTTCTTATCTGTGTTGTCTTTGTAAGCTGCATCTTTTACAAGGCTGTACTTGATTTCGTCAAAGGTTATGTTTCCGTCAGCATCGTTGGTCTTGGTCTGAAGAACAGTGCCATCTTTGTCGCGAAGCTCGAATGTAAACTGATCTGCTGCGAGTGGTGTCTCTGTGGTTGTCAGAGTCTTCTTAGCTGTCAGATTCAGGCTTCCGGATGCGGAGTAGGTGTTCTTCATCTCAGCCTTGTTGTCGATGTCTTTCTCACTTACAGTAAACTCAACAGGATCTGCCAGGGTATAACCAGCTGGAGCGGATTTCTCGATTAACTTGTAGGTTTCGCCGAGGATCAGTTTGCCAGTGATTACGTGTGGTGTTCCATCTGTGGTCCAGCTTTCGATTGCCTTGCCATCTTTGTCCTGGATTTCAAGTACTACGCCTGAAAGCTGGTTGCCAAGAGCGTCTACTTTGGTGATGGTTGCCTTGGTGGTGTCATCTTCTACCAGATATACCTTGTTACCATCTGTATCTGTCGTAGTTTTTGCATTGGTTTCAATAGTTCCATCTTTTTTAACAGTAAACTCAATATCTGTTGCATACTTATAACCAGCTGGAGCTACTGTTTCTCTAAGAACATAGCTCTTTCCAGCTTCAAGTTTAGAGCCAAAGTCGTGAGTTTTACCTTTTTCAGAAACCCACTCATCTACAGTCTTACCGGTTTCCTTATCAATGACTACAAGATGAGCACCTTCTACCTCATTACCATTTCCAAGTTCTACTTTGTTGACATTGAAATGAAGTTTGGCATCTACCAGAGTCAGTTTATTGCCAACTATTGTTTTGTTGTCCACTGTAATAGTTCCATCAGCTTCTACTTTAAAGGTAATTGAATCTGCTGCAACATATCCTGTCGGAACATTGATTTCCTCCAGTGTATAAGTGTTTCCTGCAATCAGCTTACCAATAATATCATAGCTGGTATCATCCGTTTTCCAGCTTGCTACTGCATTTCCACTATCATCTTTTACAGAAATCTGAAGCTTTGCATTCTTTACTGGATTTCCTTCATCATCGACTTTGTCGACAGTTACTGTGGTTGGAGTATTGACTACATCATAATTGCCAATTCCCTGTGTAGTAATATATCCATCTACTTTATCCTCTGTTATGGTGTATTCAATTTCCTGTCCTTTTTCATATTTCGGCTGATCTGCAAATTTCCATTTCCAGCCATCTGTCTTTGTTACAGCCTTGGAAGCAACCAATTTTTTATTTGCATAAAGATTAATAGTGATAGTTTCTGGTCTGATGTCTGCATTGCCATTGTCATTCCAGGTCTTGGTTCCTTCGATATCTACAGTTTTGGGAGTATGTGTGTTTGTGATGTTGTTCTTGTTGGCCTTATCGTAAGTAGTCTCATAGCCGCTTACCGGGGTTTCCTCCACACGGTATGTGATCTGCTTCTGGTTCTCATACTCCGGAAGGCTTCCGAAGCTGTAGTTCCAGATGTCACTGCTGGTCTTTGTCCAGGTTGCTTTCACTCCCTGTACCAGCTCTTCATCTCCATTGCCAACTTTCCGATAAAGCTTCAGTTCCACTTTCTCCGGTCTCAGTCCGTCCTGGTTCTTATTGTCATCCCAGGTCTTGGTTCCGCTGATCTCCACCGTTCCCGGTTTATGGGTATTTGTAATGTTGTTCTTGTTGGCCTTATCGTAAGTAGTCTCATAGCCGCTTACCGGGGTTTCCTCCACACGGTATGTGATCGGCTTCTGGTTCTCATACTCCGGAAGGCTTCCGAAGCTGTAGCTCCAGGTATCGCCGTTGGTCTTTGTCCAGGTTGCTTTCGCTCCCTGTACCAGTTCTTCATCTCCGGTGCCGACTTTCCGATAAAGCTTCAGTTCCACATCCTTCGGTTCCGGTCTCAGCCCGTCCTGGTCCTTATTGTCATCCCAGGTCTTGGTTCCGCTGATCTCCACCGTTCCCGGTTTATGGGTATTTGTGATGTTGTTCTTGTTGGCCTTATCGTAAGTAGTCTTATATCCGCTTACCGGGGTTTCCTCCACACGGTATGTGATCGGCTTCTGGTTCTCATACTCCGGAAGGCTTCCGAAGCTGTAGCTCCAGGTATCGCCGTTGGTCTTTGTCCAGGTTGCTTTCGCTCCCTGTACCAGTTCTTCATCTCCGGTGCCGACTTTCCGATAAAGCTTCAGTTCCACATCCTTCGGTTCCGGTCTCAGTCCGTCCTGGTCCTTATTGTCATCCCAGGTCTTGGTTCCGCTGATCTCTATTGTTCTTTTTTCTTCCTCGTTAGAAATAGGAACTACCTGTTTTTTCTCACCTTCTGACAAAACAACATTCGTTCCCTGACCAGTTACAATATAGTTGATGCCATTAACAGTCGCTTTGCCATCTTTATCTAATGTAAGAATATTGCCCTGTGCGTCGGTTTCAAATACATAATATATAGTTTCATTTTCTTCACCCAGCGGAAGATTGTTAAATACGACTGATTCGGTAGTTCCAGCTGTAGTACCTGTCAAAGTCAAACTCTTGACTGGTGAATAACGAACAAACTCATTATTCTCATTCCTTGTAAATACTGCAAAATAGAATGTTCCTTCTGCATTCTCATTTTCTGATTTAAAGGTTTTATTGACTGTGATTTTTCCAGATTCTGGAGTTTTAACCCATACACCAACCTTTGCTGGCTCTGCGATCAAAATACCAGAGGTTTTTCCTTCATCTGTATAACTATAAGCAAAACTATTCCATGCAATATTACTTTCCCCAGTATTTTCTACATATTCCGGAACTTTACCATTAAACTGGATTGTAACAGTCTTTCCTGCTGGAAGTTTGAAATCTGCTGGGAACTGGAAGCGAATCAGTCGATCTCCAGCCTGATATTCATTATGCCATTCTACTGTATCGTTATCCTTTTCAGTAGACCATTCTCCAGCACCATCTCCAATTGTTGTTGACGCATCACTTGAGAATTGTACCGTAACACCCTTAATAGTTGAGCCATCTGCACTTACTACAAGACCTCCATTGTAAGATACTTCAAAAGCACTTCCTCTTCCATAACCAGCAATTACACCAATATCTCCTACATATGGAAGACGATCGATTACAACCATATTTGCAATTGTTGTAGTAGTTGCTTCATTCTTTACATTCAAGGTATATGTTACATCTTCTCCCTGCATGCCTTCCACATAGTTTTCTGGCATTGGACGGTCACCACTTCCGGTATCATCCTTCGGATCCTTCTTATGATTTGCATGTCTATTATATGCAATAGTCTTTACAGAAGATGTTGCTACACTGGAAAGTGTATAAGATGCGGAATCCTCATATTCCTTATCAAAATCATCCTCACCTGGAACAGTTCCTGGCTCTGTATATCCATGAACAGTCAATTTAGCATGGTTTGTATAGATACCATCCTTAGAATCATCGGTGGATTTGATGCTGGTGGCATATTTAATTTCTAGATACTCGCCAGGCTCCAGTTGGAAATCGCTATTCTTCGCTGTATCAAAAGCCCATGAAATTGTTCCCTTATCTTTATCTATAGTTGGTTCAACAAATGTAATTTTGCGAAGTACTTTTCCATCGCTTTTCTTATAGACTACCATAGTGTTTTCATATTCACCAGTTTCAGATTGCTGATACTGATATCCGCTAGGTAACGTATCCAGAATAGAATAATTAGTGAGTGCCGCACCTCCGTTTCCATACGTATCATTATTAATTACAAGTTTCCATACAATCTTACTTCCAGCAGTTCCACCAATAGTGGTCAACTGACCATTATAATCTTCTCCTCCTGCATAACATCCTTCAGCAGCCTTTTCGAAAGAAATATGTGTAGTATCTTCTTCTATTGTGAAGTTATCACTGTCACTTGTTTCTGTTCCTACTTTTCCTTCTGAATTAATAAATGGTTTCGTTGCCTTTAAAGTAGCTGTATTTTTGAAAGTTTCAAGGACAAGGGAATCTTTAGAATCCTTCAGTTTCTTATATATTTCTTTTGCTTTCTCACTTGTCAGTCTGGTTTTATAAAAAATCACTAAATATGACTTACCGTTATTCCAAGCCTGTTTTGCTTTATCGAACATTGTTGTTATTGTTTTACCAGAAACATTAACTGATACATTCTCCCAAAAATTTCCTAAGTCTTCGTATGAGAGAGACGTGCTTCCTTCCATCAAGTGTGAAACAAAAACATCATTGTTCTCATCATATTTAACCCATTCCAAGCCGTCAGGTAACGTATCTGTTACTTCAAATTTGTCTATTTGTTCACTTCCACTTATTTCAGAAAGATTCTTTACTACAACGGCATAGGGGATTGTAATCTTATTTTGTAACTCTTCCGCACTATTATAGTCATCTGGATTCAAAGAATAGGTTTTATTTACATTATCTAACACACAATTTCTTTCATTCAAATATCCTCTAGCATATTTATAAACATCCATTTTTCCTTCTGCTGTCGTATATTCTACGGAAGCAACAGGTTCATGACCATTTATAGAAACCTGATTATATCCATCTTTAAAACCATTTTTTATCTTGAGCTGATAAGATAAAACCAATTCTCCATTTGGTTCAATGCAAAAGTCTTTTATGTTTTTTACTACATCTGCAGTTTTATTAGTTTTTTCATTAGCTGTAATTAAAAAACTAAAATCCTTTACAACATCCCACCTACCTTCAACAATTAGCTCATCTCCAACTTTAAGTTCTTTTACACCAGTTGCTTTTTCAACTTTTATGATTACTTTACCGTTATTAAGAACTGTTTGATGTGTTCCCCCAGCATTACCGTCTCTATTTACCAGAGTATCTTTTCCATACACTTCTGTGATATTACTCTTTCCGGTATTTTTAACAGTAATTTTATAAGTAAGAACATCCCCTACTGAAACAACACCTGGATTCGGCAAAGGGTTTCCATCTTTGTCATATACCACTTTTGTTTCCGTGCTGTCCCCCTGACTTGGTTCTACTACAATCTCAGAATCCGATTTATGATTTTCATCGATTTCCGCTGTATTTTTAACTTTAACAGAGCCAGTCTCTACTTTCGGCATCGTTGCCCAAACATTAACGGATGCAGACTCACCAGTTTTAAAAGTTCCAACAGCCTTAAATATAACTTTTGTAATTTTCCCGTTTCCGTCTTTTTCATAAACTCTTTCAATAGTGACATCGTTAGGTTTATTTTCCACGAATTTATCACTCTGTTTATTTTCTTCAATGGTAATTCCATTTGGAATATCCCAAAATGCCAATGGCTCATTTTCTGTTAATACAGACGAACTAATTCCAGTATTTTTTACTGTAATTGTATATTTTACAAGATCTTCGGAATCAGCCAAAGTTCTGTCAGCTGTTTTAGTAATATCAAAATTGCGGGAATTCTTATGTACGGTTACTTCACCCTTTACAACATACTCCCCTTTAATCACCTGTGCAACATTTTTGAAACTCTCTTCTGTTGAATTACTTTTCAGCTTAACTGGAACTTTGATGGTAACACATCCACCAGGTTGTATATCAGCCAAAGTGCCCACAAGCAAACGAGTAACTGAATCATAAGTGACTTCACCATCAAAGCTGCCACCCTCAATGGTTACCTTCGCTACCGTACCGTCCAATTCCATTCCAACAGGAAGCTTATCTGAGAATTTCCAACCACTAGCTGTTGCAGTTCCTGTGTTTTTAATTGTAATGGTATACTCTTCTTTTCCATCTACAATTGGTTCTGCAGAAGCAGTTTTGGTTACTTCCATATTCTCTTCGTCTTTTTTCTGCTTCACGGTATGGGTTTTAGTTGCCTTATCATTATTGATTGTAATCTGGTTTGTAATTTCCTGGGTTTCGTTTTGAACAACTTTCATGAGTACATAGCCCAAAACTTCTTTTCCAGATGGTACACTTTCAAATTTCCAGGTTGCCTTATCTCCAGCTATTTCTGCTGTTGCTTTTATTGGGGAATCTGCTTTTGTCCAAATTCTCTTAGATGGAGTAAATGCATTTCCACCTACATTCCACTGACCATTAGTCGACAATGTATTAAGCTCATCTTCAGTAATAAACGCAAGACTTCTGGCAGGACTAACCTTAGTAAGATCATCTTCAATAACGATATCTGTATCAACGTCTCCGTTATTTGTTGCTTTTACCTGATATAAAATATAATCGCCATAAAGTACATAGCTATTATTTTGATTATAATCATTCCAGTGCCCTGTCTTAGCTGTTTCAACATGCAAAATTGATTTATTATTGCCATGGTCATCCCGAAAATCAATCTCACCAGGTTTCTTAACGAGAACAGTTGCTTCCGCTTTATCAGCAAGCTTAATATCTGCAGAATTATCAATGGGTGAAACTGTTGTTTCTAACTCGTTGCTCACTTCTCCATCTACATAATTTTCTGCAAACTTAATTTTATCTTTGCTTACTATTACTTTTCCAGTCCAGTCATCAAGCTGTTTTTTTGGATCCTCAGAACTAGAACTTTTTGTATATGTAATAGTATATCCCACAACCTTATTCGGATCATTTTCATCATAGATTGAATTTTTCATGTATCCATTCATATTCTCAAAGGAAATAGCGGCATCTGCATCAGCCGCATCAATATACATTCCTTCAGGAAAACGCATTGTATCTATAATGCTAAAACCTTTCAGCCAAAGATTTCCCTCTTTAATCTCATCGTGATATTCATGCAGAGTAAACTTGAGATCATCTTTCATTACAAAACTTGTTGTAGTGCCAGTAGTTCCAATAGATACATTATCTGCTGTTTTTTTATGATGCCATTTCGGCTCTGCTTCACATTTCAATGAGGCATTCGCTTTGTTTTCTCCATCTACTGTAAAACTAGCATTAATATCATCTTTACTACTGCTTACGCCTTCTGGAAATTTCACTCTCATTTTTATCAACTGAGTAGATCCATTTTCAGTCAATCCTTCAACTTTGATTTTTTGATTGCCATCCGCATCAGTGCTCAAAGTGTATGTTATACCATTTGCAACATATATGTTATTTACAAAATCTGGAAATTTTGCATTCGTCTTTCCAAGATTAATTTCTACGTCAGAAGTAACAATATGATCATTGTTATTAGCCATTCCAATGGATGCAAACAAGTATCCTTCTTTACCAGATTTTATACTGGCAATAGATGCACTACCACTTTCCCCATTTTCCTTAAAAGACAAAGCAACACTAGTAATTACATTTGGATTTGAAGCGCGCGTAATTGTAGTCGTCACGCCACCCACAATTGAAAAACTATCCTGCGTAAAACCCATAGAGGTGATCTCTCCGTCTGCGTTTGTGTTTACGTACTCGGTTACAACCTCTGCCTGACCTTCATTGTCCAGATGTACAACATCTTTATTTACGACGTCACCGTCAACGGTGCTTTTCTGAATCTCTTTGAAGCTCATATCTACTTTTACATTTCCGCTTTCCGGCTCGATTCGGCTTCCATCGGCGGTCAGAAAATATACATCGTAAAGTACGTACTCAGCTTCCGTATTCTCAGCGTCCAGTCCCAACTGGCTGCTCAGCTGGCTGTTGAATGCTGCTACAGCTGCATTGTAGCGATCGGTACCAGGTGCGATATAGTCAGCTTTGATCTCTGCATCCTGTGGAAGGTTTGCATCTTCCGGAGCTGTTGCTGTAATCACTACACGACTGTCTTCATATCTGAAAGAAGTCTTCGATGTTTCTGTCGGAGTCGGTGTTGGTGTCTCACTTGGGGACGCGCTGACTTCTGGTGTCGGGGTTGCAGTTGCCTCGGCAGCTGGTGTTGTTGTAGCTTCCGGTGCTGCAGGCACTTCCGTCACTTCTGCTGCTGGTGCCGCTGTGGGCTCTGTTGCAGGTGCTTCTGTCGGAGCTGCTGCAGGCGCCTCTGTTGGCTGCTCGGCTGGTGCTTCCGTTGGCTGCTCTGCTGGCGCTTCTGTTGGCTGCTCGGCAGGTGCTTCCGTTGGCTCCTGAGCTTGTTCCGCAGCAGGAGTTTCCTGCACTTGCTGAGGTTCTTCCTGTTTCTCAGCAACCGGTTCCGCTCCCTCTGTTGCGTATGTTTCTGCTTCGTTTTCAGACGGAGTCGGTGTTGCCGTCGCGTCCTCAACGTAGGTATCGTCCGTTGCCAAAACAGTCAGACTAGACTGCTGGAATATCATAGATACCGCCAGAAGTATGGCAAAAAACGATTTCAGCCTTGAATTCTTTTTCATGTTACAGCCTCCTTTTTAAGATTGGGTTTTCCTTTTTTCAGTGTGGTTTTGCAGGCAGAACTAGCCCAAAACCCATTTTCATCATCATATCACACTGATTTTGAAGGAGCAATAATTTATGATTACCTGAAAAATCCCTGTTTTCTGCTGTTTCACTAAGAAACCGGTCACTAATCGGTCTTCATTTTCGTGTTTTTATAGTGTGTATTTTGGTGTACTAATGCTATTTTCGACTTTTCATTGAAAAAAGCATACAATTTCTTATTTTTTCTGCTTTCACAGGACAAAAAGCTACATGTTTACTCCATTTTCCCCTGTTTGAATTTCAGCATTTTGCACAATTTCACTCCCTGTTTTCTAAACTATATTCGCTCCAATTTTCGTATTTACTCATGGTGTATCTTGATGTACGTTCTTTCGTGTGCTATAATAAATGCAAGAAAACCAATGCACTTATACAATTGACAAACAAGGAATACGCACCATCTTCATTTTCAAATGATAAAGCATACAGGAGGACCCCCTATGTTTCTCAAAAAGACCCCTAAGGCAAAGGGAACTTACCTTGCCATCACCGAATCCTACTACGATAAAGAAAAGAAAGCCACTCGTCAGAAAACCATTATGGGGTTGGGATATCTGGAAGATTTAAAGAAGGATTACCCGGATCCCATCAGCCATTTCGAGAAGGTTGTGGCTGATATGAACCAGGAGCGAGAAGCCAAAAAGAACTCTGTGGTATATGTTGACCTTACTACTGCTCTCTCACCGGGAGAGCACTCTCTGAAAAATGTAGGCTACGGCATTCTGAAATACCTTTATAAGGAGCTTCAGCTTGACATTTTCTGGCGTACCAGGACCTGGAATCTATCTCTTTCGTATAATATAGAAGAACTTTTCCGATATATGGTCATTTCCCGTGCGCTTTACCCAAATTGCACCTGGAATGAAGCTATTGAAAAAGGACTCTACTTCGAAGAATCCGGAAGCATCTCAGACGAAGACCTGGATTCTGCCTTTCATGTTATCGTGAAACTGCAAAAAGATCTGCAGAAGTGGATTTATGAGCATTCCGGCAGCATCCTTTCCAGAGATACTACTTCTGCTTTTTTGGATCACACCAGCTATAATTTTTCCATTCCGGGAAGCATGCCCTCTGACACGCAGCCCAATGCCAGACGTACAGATTCCACCCTTCACCTGGATCTTCTCACGGACAGAAATGGAATCCCCATTGCATATGACCTGTCTACCAGTGGTACTGTGTTGAACCAGTCTGTTTTTAATGCTGTAAAGCAATTAAAGAGAGAGAATCCCAGAACCCGTTTTTATAATACTGCCCCTGCGCGTCCGGAGGAGGAGCCTTTTATTTGCAATGGAGTAACGGCAGACGGATATATTTATGGTCTGCCGGTACATACTGCGAATGCAGAATTTAAGGATTGGGTACTGAAGGATGGTTATCAGGAAATGAAAATTCTGAATGAAAAGCATCAGACTATCCCTCTTCTTTATAAAGAGCGGATTTTTGAGGATAGGGAAAAACAATTTGTATATTACCATGAGCTTCAGGCCAGACAGCAGCGCCTTGCCAGGGAGTCTTCCGGAAAGCGTACCGGATTGAAGCTGGACGGATACACTGCCATTGCTACTGATAATCTGGAGGCGGATAATCTTGCCCCTTATCGCCTTTTCAGCGGACTTCGTCATATGGAGAAAATTTTCCTTGATTCCAAAAGCCAGTATGACTCCTCTGCTACTTTCATCTGGACACCGGATAAGATCAATGCCCATTTTGTGATTGGGTTTGTGTCCTTTACCTTAATGCGTATGCTGCAGGCGAAGCTTGATTTCCAGTTTTCCATGGAACAGATTGGGACTTCTTTGCAGCGGTATAATTGTGTGCAGATTGCAGGAAATATTTATCAGTTTACCTATTATGATGTGATTCTGGATGCATGTGAGAAGGCACTGGGGCTGGAGCTGCATAATAAATACCGCAGCCAGCTCCAGATTCGGAGATTGCTGCGGTACTAAGAACTTTATAATTTTATATCTTTTATACATGTCAGGCTTTTTTTGCCTGGCATGTTATCTGTCTGCTCCCAGGCTTCCCTCTCCTGGAAAATGCAGTTCGTACATTTCCCGGGCAGCGCGGGTGATGATTCCAAGCTCTTCTTCCATCTTCAATGTCTGCGGAAGCACCACGGCAGTATCATAAATATCCGCTTTCAGCTTGTCCTTGGCGCGCTCACTGCTCATTTTCATAATTCCAAACAGTGTGCTGTTATAAGCCTTATCCGACTCACTAAGCTCCATATAAGTCTTCACCATATGGCAGCACTCTCTGTAAAGAAGCTCTTCATAATCCTTACCCTTGGCGCAGATTTCCTGGAATTTCATTTTATTCAGCTGTTTCATGATCTCCTTACGTCCGCCGCGGACTCCCATAAAGCGCTTGCCGCTGTCTTTATTAAACTCCATCAGCATCCACAGTGCGATTAAACCGTCAGCACGGGTATCACCGCCAAGCTCAGACGGATCCTGATAACGGATGTCCCAAAGCTCTCTGCGGATCTGATTCAGCTCTGGCTCCTCTCCTGCCTCAATGGACATATTCAAAAGTGCCAGACGTCTGGCCGGGTCCGATTCTCTGTAGTATTGTGTAATAGTCGGGGTATCCATAGTATTCTCCTTTATACTTCTTCGTAGGTCAGCTCGGTCTCAGCCATATTAAGAGCTTCCTCAATTACCTTGTCCATATCCATATAGCGGTACATGCCCAGTCGTCCGCCGAAGAGTACATTCTTCTCTTCTAATGCACGACGCTCATACTTGTCAAAGAGCTCGTCATTCTTCGGATCATTAATGGGATAATATGGCTCTTTTCCCTTCTCCCATGCTGCCGGATATTCTCTTGTGATAACAGTCTTCGGCTGTGTCCCAAACTCGAAGTGCTTATGCTCAATAATACGGGTATATGGCACCTCATAATCGGTATAGTTCACAACCGCATTTCCCTGATAGTTCCCCATATCAAGCACTTCTGTCTCAAAACGCAGGGAACGGTACTCCAGCTCACCATAGCAGTAATCGTAAAATTCATCGATCATACCGGTAAAAAGGATCTTATCTGCCTGTGCAGTGAGCTCTTCTCTATTTGCAAAGAAATCCGTCTTCAGGCAAACCTGGACACCCTCCAGAAGCTTCTTGATAATACGGGTATAGCCGCCCTTCGGAATACCCTGATAGGGATCCTTAAAATAGTTATTATCATAGGTATAACGAAGAGGAAGTCTCTTGATAATAAAGGACGGAAGATCTTTACACTCTCTTCCCCACTGCTTGCGGGTATAGCCCTCTACCAGCTTCTCATACACATCCTGTCCCACCAGCGCAAGTGCCTGCTCTTCCAGGTTCTTCGGGTGTGTGATGTGCATGCGGCTGATCTGCTCCTGAATCTTCGCCTTCGCCTCTGCCGGTGTCCGCACTCCCCAGAGCTGGTGGAATGTATTCATATTAAATGGAAGATTATACAGTTCATCCTTATAAACAGCAATAGGTGAATTTACAAAGTGGTTAAATTCTGTAAACTGATTCACATAGTCCCATATTTCCTTCTTAGAGGTATGGAAAATATGTGCACCATACTTATGCACCTGGATGCCTTCTACTTCCTCTGTGTAAATATTACCGCCGATATGATCACGCTTATCGATCACCAGGCAGGTCTTGCCCTTCTTAGTAGCTTCGTGAGCAAATACAGCTCCAAAAAGTCCGGCTCCTACAATTAAATAATCATATTTCTTCATCTTGTGTTGCCCCTTTCTGTTATGGGAATGCAGATTTATTACGTCCGTTTTCTGCCAGACACTGATATACAATGTCTTTCATTCCCGGATAAAGATGTTATTATTATAACAAATTTTCAGAAAAAAAGGTAGCCCTTTCCATATAAGGACTACCTTTTTTATAAAACTTTCTTAATGGTCGCATCGCAACCTATAACACGCATCACGATGCACAACGATCATGCAACTGCATTATTTCGCAGCAACTCTGTCAAACTCATCTGTGATTTCTTTGGATGGAGCCTTCGTCACAAGGCTGACGATCACGATCATCACCAGACTGAGCAGGAAACCAACTGCCAGGGAATAAAGTCCTGTATAGGTTCCCAGTGTCTGTCCTCCGACTAACGGAATATAGTCCCAGATAATAACAGTAAGTCCGCCAGTCACCATACCTGCAATGGCACCTGGAAGATTGGTTCTTCTCCAGAACAGGGACATTACCACGATCGGTCCAAATGCGGAACCAAGTCCTGCCCATGCATTGGAAACCAGTCCCATAATACTGCTGTCCGGATTCCAGGCAATGACAAATGCAATCACTGCGATCACGATAACCGTAATACGGCTTACTTTCAGAATCTCCTTAGAGTCAGCATCTTTCTTGATAAAGCTGTGATACAGATCCTCAGACACTGCCGAAGCAGTTACGAGAAGCTGGGAATCCGCTGTGGACATAATCGCTGCAAGGATTCCGCAAAGGAACAGTCCGCCGATAAACGGAAGCGCAAGCTCTGAAGTAAACACCTTACGGATCATCTCAATAAATACGCTCTCAGAAGAAGCAGCTCCGTTCTCCCCAAGAATAACAGGAAGCAGATAAGCTCTTCCGATCACAGCGATTGCAAATGCAGCTGACAGAGAAAGAAGATCCCATACAATGGCAATCGCCCAGGATTTCTTTAATTCTTTCTCATTCTTAACTGCCATAAATCTTACCAGTACGTGAGGCATTCCACAGTATCCAAAGCCCCATGCCAGCTGGGAAAAGATCTCTATAAAAGTATATGGCCTGTCTCCATTCATAAATGGATTCAGATAAGCGCCTGCACCACCAGTCACACCGCTCTGGGAAATCAGGTCTGTAAGATTGCCTGGAAGCAGGAAATATGCCACCAGCGGAACCACAAGAAGTCCGATAAGCATCAGGGTTCCCTGCACAAAATCTGTTACACATACCGCCATAAAGCCGCCCATGAAGGTGTAGCAAAGAATAACCGCTGCTCCAATGGCAAGTGCTATGTGATAATCAAGCCCAAATACGGTATTGAACAGCTTACCGCCTGCTGCCAGCGCAGAAGCTGTATACACCAGAAAAAAGATTACGATTACCACTGATGAGATCAGAAGCAGGATCTTTTTCTTATCACGGTAGCGGTTCTCGAAAAATGCCGGGATCGTCATGGAATTGTTTGCTGCGATGGTGTATTTACGAAGTCTTCCGGAAATACAGATCCAGTTGAGAACAGTTCCGATAAAAAGTCCTACCGCGATCCAGATCTGTCCGGATCCAAAAGAATAAATGGCTCCGGGAAGACCCATCAGAAGCCATCCGCTCATATCAGAAGCCTGTGCAGAAAGGGCTGCCACCCATCCGTTCAGTCCTCGTCCTCCAAGGAAGTAATCCTCTGAGCTGGAGGTCTTTTTCATGTAAACCGCGCCGATGACGATCATCATGGCAAGGTAAAACACAAAAGCAATCAGAATTATCACTGTTGTACCACTCAATTTTTTCTCCTCCTCTGTTATAAAATCTGCTGTCACCAAATCATCCGGACAGCAAAATAACATATTTCATACTTTACCACAGAAGAGTATGAAAGTGCAAGTGATATTGTATATTTTTTTGAAAGTCTGCGGTTGACAAACACGGAATATGAAACTACTTATCCTTCCCTTTCAGATAAACATGCTTAATATACCACAAAGCCTTTTCTTCCCCCTTGTCATTGAGGATTCGAAGCAGCCCCTCTAACTCTTTTTTCGTCTGGGGATGTACAAACCACAGCTTCGGCTTGCTTTTCAGGAAATATTCCAGCGGCTTGTGATTGTCATATGCGTCCCCAAGATAAGTCCTGGAGGCACTGATCCGGTCCATCACCATCTCTGCCACATATCTGCGGGGCATTTTCGCCCCCATGATCACATGCTCCGGATCATTTATGGAATAATCCACCCAATGCTCATAATGATGCTTATTGCGCCCTTTATGATGGAGCCAGGCGGTAGACACGCCCGTATCCTCACGTTCTGCGTTATTTGGGCTTCTGTTTCCCTGATAATATTTGCAGCCCACCAAAAATTCCGACGGGGTATATTTGGAAAGGTCATGGAGAAGCCCCTGCTTGTAAAGTCCGATTCGGAAGCAATAGTGCATAACCATCAGCTTATGCTTTGTGATTGTTTTAAAGTGAAGCCATGGATGCATTGTCGCCGGACCTCCTTTCCTTATTCTCAGCTTCTGTCACAGTATTGTCTGAAGCTGCAGTTTTCTTCGCTTCTGCGCCTGGCAGTTTTTCATTCTTTTTTCCTTTGCCAGTATGCTTTCTTTCAGGCTCCGGTTTCTTCACACCCTGAAGTACAACCACTGTACGCGGTCCCACCTCCACGGCTCTTTCATAGACCTGGCCATTTTCCCCATAAAATCCGTCACAGGTCAAATCTCCGGTATCCATCACTTTCTTCCACTCCATCCCCTCTGGCAGATTGGGAAGAGCAATATTCCTGGTTTCCCAGTGAAAATTATAGCCTGTATAAAGGAAATCATCCTCACTTCCGTCCGGCAGCTTTGCATATGCCCCGCACAGCATCACGCCGATCATGCGGCTGGTATTTTCCATGTTGCAGAACCATGCACGTTCCCCATGAAAAGACATATCCGGAAATCCCTTGCCCAGGTAATCTGCTTCTTTCATGCTCTCACTCATATGAAGGACAGGATGAGCCTTCCGAAGTGCAACTGCCTTTTTTACAAAGGCAAGCATGCTGGCATTTCTTCGCAGTCCCCGCCAGTCAATCCAGCCAATGGAATTGTCCTGGCAGTAAGCATTATTGTTTCCTTCCTGGGAATTGCCGATCTCATCACCGCCATAGATCATGGGCACTCCCTGGGAAAACAGCATCATGGCAAAAGCAGCACGCATCTGGCGCTCCCTCATCTGACGGATCCACTGCTTCCGGCTGGGTCCTTCAATACCGCAATTCCAGGAATAATTATAGCTGCAGCCGTCGTTATTGCCTTCCCCATTTGCCTCATTGTGCTTATAATTGTAGGAAACAAGGTCATTTAAAGTAAAACCGTCCTGGCAGGTAATATAATTGATCACTCCATGGTCATCCGGGTTATGACGGATGCGGTACTGCACAGCCGGAACCATATCCTCATCACTTTTCAGGAATCTGCGCATATCCTGCAAAAATCCCAGATTATATTCCGCAAAGCAGCGCTTTCCTGGTCTGCGATTCTTATAAAGAGCAGCCGTATCCATTCCTTCTGCCATGATCTTCGTCCCTGCAAGCAGGCCGTCCTTCATGATCAGGTCAAGAGGTGCCCCTTCTCCCAGAATATGAAAGCCATCCACATGATAATTCTGTTTCCAGAACTGCACTGCACGAAGTGCCATTAAAGGATTAACTTCTGCCGGAAAATACATTTCCATGATACAGCCAATCCCTGCTTTGTGAAAAGCCCTGATCATGTCGCAAAATTCCCTGTGGGGATCCCGGGTAGCGCAATAAGCACTCTTTGGCGCGAAATAAAGACCATTTCCATATCCCCAGTAATTTACCTCGTCTTTTTTCCCCTTCTGGGAAACCAAACCGTCTGGCTCCTTTGGCGGAACCACCTCCATAAATTCATAGGCCGGCATAAGCTCTACTGTATTAATGCCAAGCTCCTGCCAGTATGGGATCATCTGTACCAAACCGGAAAAAGTGCCCCGGAGACCTGCCGGCAGCTTAGCCTGCCTGGTGTATCCCCGAACATGTACTTTATAGAGGATCATATCTCCAAAGTCTGTTTCCGGTGCTTTCTCATCCCCCCAGTCATAACCATTTCCGGACCAGAAGCCGCAGCGCACCTTGTGGGGATCCTCCTCCCACGCTGCCCCAAAGTGCTCTCTTCCGCTGATCCTGCTGGCACAGGGATCCAGATAGATTTCCCCGTTTATCTTAAAATTGTATTCCAGATTGGTTACATTTAATTTTTTCATAAAGACAGAAAAAATCCGTCCTGTACGATATTTTTCATCCAGAAGAAGCTCATAAAAGGGCTCTCTTCCCCTCTTCCTGTAAAGGAGCAGGTAAACCTCAGAATCCTCTTCCGCTTCCACTGCAAAATTATATCCATCTGCCATCTGGGTTACCCCAAGTAAAAGAGGATAACCGTATGTCACAACCACGCTCTTATTTCCCGGTATTGGCACTTTATAAGCCCTCCTGTCTTTGTCTGCTGTCTCGTCTGTAGCCATTTTTGTACACAGAGCACGTTTCCCAAAGGGAATCTGCACAATGCAATCTTTCTCATGAAATAAAATCATCCGATGATATCTGTTTATCCCCAGATCCTGCCATACATGACTCCCTATGGTCTAAAATTTCAGATCCAGTTCTACAGGACAATGGTCGGACCCCATTATCTCGCTGTGAATCTTCACATCCTCCAGATTCTCTTTCAAGGACGGAGAGGTGATGAAATAATCAATTCTCCATCCGGCATTCTTCTCTCTTGCCTTAAATCGGTAAGACCACCAGGAGTAGGCACCCTCAAGTTCCGGATAAAAGTAACGAAATGTATCAATAAATCCAGCTTCCAGAGTTCTGGTAAAGCAGGCTCTCTCTTCATCTGTGAAGCCTGCGTTCATCCGGTTGGTCTTAGGATTCTTCAGGTCAATTTCCTGATGTGCCACATTCATGTCTCCACAGCAGATCACAGGCTTTTTCTCCTGAAGCTTCAGAAGATAAGTCAGGAAATCTCTTTCCCATTCCATGCGGTATTCCAGTCTTCGAAGCTCTGACTGGGAATTGGGCGTATATACGGTAACCAGATAAAAATCATCCATCTCTGCAGTGATCACACGGCCTTCCTTATCGTGTTCCTCTATTCCAAGTCCGTAGGTCACGGACAACGGCTCTTTTTTCGTAAAAACCGCTGTTCCGGAGTATCCCTTGCGGTTCGCGTAATTCCAATATTGATAATAACCTGGAAGTTCCAGCTTCACCTGGTTCTCCTGACATTTGGTCTCCTGAAGGCAGAAAATGTCTGCGTCCAGCTTCGCAAAGCTTTCTTCAAAGCCCTTGGTAATACAGGCACGGATTCCATTTACGTTCCATGATACAAGCTTCATGTTGTTCTCCAATCTGTAAAATTTATATGATGTACAAAAATCCTTCTGTACATGATTTTGCCCATTTTTTCAAAGTTTCCAGTGAACTTCATTCACCCAAAACCTCTCATAGGATATTGCCTGTGAATATTCAATATATTCTAACACTTTCTTCATTATAACACAGATTTCCCTATTCACAAAACCCTATTTTTCTGGTACAATCTAAATATTGTCCGGGCATACCGTTACCAGTGAAAATGAAGCTAAAGAAGTCCCGGTGTTACCTTGTTTTACAGCATGAACATGCTTTTTCACAGGTAACATATAAATACAAATTTTTTATAAAGTGAGGTATTTTTAATGAGTGATTCAGATATGACAAACTCCTGCAGCAGCTGTGGAAGCAGCTCATCCTGCGGCGGTTCCGACTGTTCCACATGCGGCGGATGCAGCACTGACGCAAACCAGCACAGCACCATTACTCTTACCATGGAGGATGATACTGAGGTAGAATGCGCCATCCTTACCATTTTCCCGGTAGATGCAAAGGAGTATATTGCGCTTCTTCCTCTTGACGAAGAGGGCCAGAATCATGACGGTGAAGTTTATCTGTATTCCTTCACCCGCACTGCAGAGGGTGCTCCCATGCTTTCCAATATTGAAAGCGACGAAGAGTACAATAAGGCTGCTATCGCATTTGACACTGTTTTACAGAATGCGCGGGAAGCAGAAGCTGCCGGAACACCTTTAGAGTAATCTCTCCGGTGATCTTTAAAGAAATTTCCTGCGGGAGCATCAAAGTAATCTTCCCGGTGGTCTTTAAAGAGATTTCCTGCGGGAGCCTGTTTGAAAAAGGCTTTCTGCAAAATTTGAAAAAAGCTTAAGAACAATAAAAGCAGGTATCTGTGATTGATAAATTCATCACATTTACCTGCTTTTGTATTTCCCATAAAACTGCGAGGGTGCCGCAGCGGGTTACTTCGTCGTACTTCCAAACCCGCCATTTCTCACATCTGTCACATCATCGTCTACGGTAATCCCATACTCAACGAAGATTCCCTGCATAAAGCCTGTATCTGCCTTCAATTCTACCACTTTGTTCTCATTGGTGTCATTTGTCAGCTTGGCAAAAATATGACCTTCATTGTCAGAATAAAAATAATCGCTGTCAATAATCCCCACCGTATTATTCAGCTGCAGACGGAATTTAAATCCCAGGCCGCTTCTTGGATAGCATTTCAGCACCCACTCCTGATCCATCTCCACACGGATCCCGGTCGGAATCTTGATGGTCTCTCCTGGCTTAATGGTAAAATCAGCCGGGGAAAAGAAATCATAGCCTGCGCTTCCGGCAGTAGCTCGTCTTGGAAGACGGATTCCCTCATAAATCTTCTCTGCCTCATCAGCAGACACGCCCTCAAAAGTATCCATCCAGTCTGCCACAAAGCGCTCTTTACTTACTTTATGAAATTTTGCAATTCTTTTCATGTTTCCTCCTGTTTGTCCCGTGCAGACGCCTTTTCCAAAGCTCCGACTCTGCAGCAGATATAAAGAATGCCGGGCACATCTGTCCGGCATCCCCCAAGCTGTCACTGTGCTTTTCATACACAGTGGCCTTGCATTTTATTCTTATTTTGCCTCTGCCGGAACATCCTTGATGCTGAAGCTCATTCTTCCCATCTTGTCTTTTCCAAGGCATACAACAGTTACCTTATCTCCAAGTGTAAGAACATCCTCTACGCGGTTGATTCTCTCCTTGCAGATCTTGGAAATGTGAACCATTCCCTCTTTGCCAGGTGCGAACTCAACAAATGCGCCAAACTCCTTGATGCTTACAACCTGTCCGGTAAGGATCTGTCCCTGCTCGAAGTCAGAAGCAATGATCTCAACCATGCGCTTTGCTTCCTGCATGTTCTTGTCATCTACGCCGCAGATAGATACAGCACCCTCATCTGTGATATCGATTTTAACGCCTGTGCGCTCGATGATGGTGTTGATGGTCTTACCTCTCTGGCCAACAACATCACCGATCTTCTGAGGATCGATCTGGATCTGGATGATCTTCGGAGCATATTTTCCAACAGTTGTACGAGGTGCAGGGATACATTTCTCAATAACTTCGTTAAGGATGTACTCTCTTGCTTCCTTAGTACGTCTGATTGCTTCTTCTACGATCTGTCTTGTAAGACCGTGGATCTTAATATCCATCTGAATCGCTGTGATACCGTCATGAGTTCCGGCTACCTTGAAGTCCATGTCGCCAAAGAAGTCCTCAAGACCCTGGATATCAGTAAGAACGATATAATCATCATCTGTGTCACCTGTTACAAGACCACAGGAAATACCTGCAACCGGCTTCTTAATCGGTACACCGGCAGCCTCAAGAGACATGGTGGATGCACAGATACTTGCCTGGGAGGTAGATCCGTTTGACTCAAAGGTCTCAGATACAGTACGGATTGCATATGGGAATTCTTCTACGCTTGGAAGAACCGGTACAAGTGCTCTCTCAGCAAGTGCTCCATGACCGATCTCACGGCGTCCCGGTCCTCTGGATGGCTTTGTCTCACCTACAGAATAGGACGGGAAATTGTAGTGATGCATATATCTCTTGCTTGTCTCAAACTCGTCAAGTCCGTCAATTCTCTGTGCCTCTGCAAGAGGTGCCAGAGTAGTAATCGTACAGATCTGAGTCTGTCCACGGGTGAACATAGCGGAGCCATGTACTCTCGGGATGATATCAACCTCTGCTGCCAGAGGACGGATCTGTGTGATCGCACGGCCGTCCGGACGTTTGTGATCTTTCAGGATCATCTTACGAACGGTTTTCTTCTGATACTGGTAAACAGCCTCACCAAGAACAGCAAGCCACTCTTCCTTCTCTGCAAAAGCTTCTTTCAGCTTGTCTGTTATCTGGGCAATATTATTCTCTCTTGTCTGCTTGTCATCAGAGAATACGGCAACTTCCATTTCTTCCGGAGGAACGATCTCCTTAATGGCATCAAACAGCTCCTGCGGAACTGCACAGGACTCATAGCTGTGTTTCTCTTTCCCGCACTCAGCGATGATCTGATCAAAGAATCTGATGATCTCCTGGTTTACTTCATGTGCTTTATAAATAGCCTCGATCATCTGATCCTCCGGAACCTCGTTGGCACCAGCCTCGATCATGATAACCTTATCTCTTGTGGAAGCTACTGTCAGCTGAAGGTCAGAAATATCCTTCTGAGCCAGTGTAGGGTTCACAACATACTCTCCATTGATCAGACCAATCTGTGTCGTTGCACATGGACCATCAAATGGAATATCAGAAATACAGGTAGCAAGGGAAGAACCAAGCATAGCCGGGATTTCCGGGTTGCACTCCGGATCTACAGACATAACCATGTCTACCAGTGTTACGTCATTTCTGTAGTCCTTCGGGAACAGAGGACGCATAGGTCTGTCGATAACACGGGAGGTAAGGATTGCGTGCTCGCTTGCCTTTCCCTCTCTCTTATTGAAACCGCCCGGGATCTTTCCTACGGCGTACATTTTCTCTTCATATTCAACGCTTAACGGGAAAAAGTCGATTCCCTCTCTTGGCTCCTTGGATGCAGTTGCTGTAGCAAGTACAGTGGTATCACCATAATGCATAAGTGCTGCGCCATTGGCCTGTTTCGCAACACGTCCGATATCTACGGTAAGTGTTCTTCCAGCTAATTCCATGGAATAACTTTTGTACATGTCTTCTCTCCTTTTTCATATAAAATATTGATCTGAAGCCACCTTACACTTCTGCAGAAACTGCGAAAACCAGTTCTGACCAACGTATATTGCAGCTCTCTTTGTCTCTGTCACAACAGAAGTCCGAAACGACTGAAAAACACATTTGATATTGCTGTAGACAGGTTTCTTCAAATGTCCTTTTCAGAAGTCTCGGAAATCTTTATCTGTCAGGTCGCCCTTACAGACAATAGTGCCTCTATTGTGACACTTGTCACTATCCACAAAAGCTCCGGTGCGGAGCTTGTCTGTGAACAATCATAGCTTTCCTTACATCTTAAAATAGGGCGGATGGATATCCGCCCCTTCCGCATACTAATTATTTTCTTAAACCTAATTTCTCAATCAGTGCACGGTATCTTTCGATGTCTGTTTTCTTTAAGTAAGCTAACAGTCCACGTCTCTGACCTACCATTTTCAGCAGACCACGTCTGGAATGATGATCCTTGTGGTTGTTCTGTAAATGCTCAGTAAGCTCCTGGATTCTTGCAGTAAGAACAGCTACCTGTACCTCTGGTGAACCAGTATCTCCCTCACATCTTGCATACTCTTTCATAATTGCTGTTTTCTTTTCTTTTGAAATCATCTTGATTTCCTCCTTATTATTCTTAATGGTCTCCCATGCAGGTATTCCTGTGGGGACGTAATCGCCGCATATTAAGAGACGGTCGGAGTGTCCAACCCCTGAATATGGGCTGTCTGATATGTGAACGCAAGGACTAAACCTGCTCACACCTTGCCTAGTATAGCATACCCGCCAAATTCTGTAAACTGTTTTTTTCGTTTTTCTTCCCGATATTATTTCTCAGTTTTCTCAAAATATCTCCGGCCATCCTCTGCATCCGCCAGAAGTCTGCTCTTCAGCGCCTCAAGAGAGGGAAATTTCCGTTCCGGCCTCAAAAACTTTTTGAAATCCACCCGGCATTCCTCTCCGTAGAGATCTTCCTTACAGTCAAAAAGATAGGTTTCCACCCCTATAAAGCTCTCACCAACCGTAGGCTTACAGCCAATGTTGGTAATTCCGTGGTATATCTTATCCCCGAAATAAGAGCTTGTCACATACACACCGTTTGGCGGCAGGATCTTGGTCCTGGGAGGCACGAGATTGGTAGTGGGAAGCAGAACCTTATGTCCCATTCCCCTGCCATGTACCACCTGGCCTTCCACAAAATAATCCCTTCCCATAAGGGAAGTGACTTTCTCCATATTTCCTTTTTTCAGTTCTTCTCTGATATAGGTACTGCTGATCTTCCTATGCCCATCCATTTCTTTGGAAAGGATTTCCACATCAAAGCCATACTTTTCTCCAAATTCCATAAGAAGCCGGGGCGTACCCTTCCGCTCGAAGCCAAACCGGTTGTCCTCTCCCACTACTACGTAGGATGCCCCAAGATCTCCCATAAGAATCTCTTTTATAAAATTCTCAGCCTTCATATGCCGGATCCTGTCATTTAACTGGCATTCTACCAGCACATCCACGCCAAGCTTTTCAAGAAGGGAAGCCCGTTCCTGGCTGGTAAGGATCATATTGCTGGAAGCATCAATGGCAAAAAGGACAGCCTGTTCTCCAAGTGTCTTCCGCTCCCTGATCTTCTCAACCAGTTTCCTGTGGCCACGGTGGATCCCGTCAAATTTTCCCATTGTTACTGCACAGTTGGCAAGTTTTGGAAACTCACCCTCTATCTTCAGGTATTCCATAATCTCTCCTGTCAAACCAGTTTATGCCTGATTGGTAACTGTTCAGCACCTGCTGAATCGTCACTTTATTATTCAGAACATTTTCACCGGATAATATTTCTTCTTCCCTGCATCCCACTGAAAAATACCTGTAAAAGTTCCGTCACTGGCGTACATGCGCACCCAGCCCTCTTTGTGCTGGGGACGAACCAGATTGTCGGACAGCGGATTTCCATTTGCCAGAAGCCTGTCCCCGTAAGAATCCGCATAAAGAGCGGGATAATCAGCCAGAACCTTCTCCACCGGATCGATCATATCCTGGACGGTTCCATCTGCCACAGCAGCTTCCACCTGGGCAAGTGTATGACTCTCAGAGAGAGAATACCGGCCTACCCTTGACCGGAGCAGTTCTTCCATACAGCCGCCACAGCCAAGCTTCTCGCCAATATCATGGCACAAGGTGCGGATATAGGTTCCCTTACTGCAGGTCACTCTTATTTTCACCAGCGGAAGATGAAATTCCAGAGGCTCTATCTCGTAGAAACACACTGGCCTGGCTTTTCGCTCAACCGTTTTGCCCTCTCTAGCCAGCTCGTAAAGTTTCTTTCCATTTACCTTCAGAGCAGAATACATAGGCGGAACCTGAAGCTGCTCCCCTACAAAGCTTTTCAGTACCTTTCGCACTTCCTCCTCGGTCACATTCACCGGCTTCTCTTCCAGAACTGTTCCAGACATATCCTGGGTATCCGTGTCGATTCCCAGATGAAGCACTGCCTCATACGTTTTTTCCTTATCTGTAAGAAGATCCACCAGCTTGGTGCCTTTTCCAAGAGCTACCGGCAAAACACCGGTAGCATCCGGGTCAAGAGTACCTGTGTGCCCTATTTTTTTCATATGGAGAATTCCCCGAAGCTTGGCTACCACATCATGGGAGGTAAAGCCTTTTTCCTTGTGAATTACAATGATTCCCTGAAAATCTGCCATTACTTATCCTGTCCTAAAAGCTGTTTTTCGATCTGCTCTGAAATATTATTGATAACGTCGTACATGGAACCGGCCAGATCGCAGCCTGCTGCTTTCACATGTCCGCCTCCTCCGAAATAGGAAGCGATCTTGCTTACATCTACAGAACCGTTGGAACGGAGTGATACCTTGAATACCTGGCTTTCATGCTCGTAAATAAACATTGCCACTTCCACACCTTTCGTAAGACGGAGCTGGCTTACGATTCCATCCAGGTCTGACGGCTTTACCCCATAGAAATCCATGTCTCTCAGCTTCATGTAGCCAACGATACATTTGCCATCCAGAAGCATAATGCTCTCTGCCAGAACACGTCCCATGACCTGATTCTGAATGTAGCTTTTCTGATAGAAGGATTCGTCAATAATATTGGAAAAATCAACGCCTTTTTCCATCAGGTCACCGGCAATACGCATGGTGTCCGGAGATGTGGAGGAATACTGGAATACACCTGTATCGTGGATCATTCCGGTATAAATAGCAGTTGCAATATCCAGATTGATTTTTTCTTTGTCAAGAAGCTTATACAGAACCTCGCTGGCAGAGCTGATCTCACCATGTACGTGGTTCACATCTGCAAATCCCGGATTGCTCACATGATGGTCAATGCAGACGGTCTTTTTCGCAGAAGCGAAATAATCAGACGCTACTGCCAGACGGTCAGGAGCGCTTACATCACAGGTTACAAAAAGATCATACTCTCTGGGCTCGCCTGCTTCATAATGCACCTCGTCCATGCATGCAATATGTCCGAATACCGGTTTCGGCTTCTCCAGATAGATATCTGTCTTGATTTCAGGATACCATTTCTTTATATACAGATAAAGTGCCATGCAGGAACCTACACAGTCACCATCCGGGCGAACATGTCCCCCAATTCCCATGGTCTTTACGCCATCCAGAATTTCTTCGATTCTCTCCATTCCCTTCACCTCGATTTTTACTCTTCGTCTTCAGTTTCTACTGTATCCTGTTTTTCCCCGTCCTCACTCTCAGTGCCCTTCGAATGGTCGTGTTCGATCACGTCATCAATGAGTCTGGACATATTTACGCCATATTCAATGGACTCATCCAGAATGAAGCGGATTTCCGGCGTATTGCGAAGATTTAGGTTCTTCGCAAGCTGACGGCGGATATAGCCTTCTGCACTTTTCAGCCCTTTAATTGTGGACTGCTTGGATTCCTCGCTGCCAAGGACACTGATAAATGCCTTGCAGGTCTTAAGATCCGGTGCAACCTCCACAGCCATGACAGATGTCATGGGATGGATGCGGGGATCCTTGATCTCACCGCGGATAATGTTGCTCAGTTCTTTCTGAACTTCTGCATTGATCCTTGTATTTTTAATGCTGTTTTTTCTCATTTTTTGGTCTCCTATATGAGTGCAGGCTCTGGACAACGGAAAATTGGGGGCAATGAGCTTGCCCCCAACTGACACCTGCGATTACTACGCTCTAGCGCGGCACCTCAACCATAATATATGCTTCAACTTTATCTTCTTCTTTAACGTCATTGAAATCCTGGAATACAAGACCACACTCATAGCCTGCACGAACTTCTTTGACATCATCTTTAAATCTCTTAAGGGAAGCCAGCTCACCTTCGTAGATCTGCTCCTCGTCTCTGGTGATGCGTACCTTGCATCCTCTCTGGAAGGTACCGTCAAGCACATAGCTTCCTGCGATAGTACCGATACCGGAAGCCTTGAACAGCTGACGAACCTCTGCATGACCGATTACCTTCTCCTCAAATACCGGATCCAGCATACCCTTCATGGCAGCTTCCACGTCCTCAATTGCCTGGTAGATAACACGGTACAGACGAAGGTCAACGCCTTCCTGCTCTGCCAGCTGTTTCGCTGTGGTATCAGGACGAACGTTAAATCCGATGATGATCGCATTTGATGTAGCAGCAAGGCTGACATCAGACTCATTGACAGCACCAACGCCGCCATGGATCACTCTTACAACAACCTCATCATTGGAAAGTTTTACAAGACTCTGTTTTACAGCCTCTACAGAACCCTGCACATCGGCTTTGACAATAATCGGGAGCTCCTTAAGGTCGCTTGCCTGAATCTGGTCAAACAGATTATCCAGGGAAAGTTTACCCTTAGTTTCCTCAAGAAGACGGTTCTTATTCTCGGAAACAAATGCTGCTGCAAAATTCTTAGCCTCTTTATCATTCTCAAAGGACATAAGAACCTCTCCGGCATTCGGAACATCGCCAAGACCAAGGATCTCTACAGGAGTAGACGGACCAGCCTGTTTTACACGGCGTCCCTTATCATCCATCATGGCACGTACTTTACCATTGCATGCTCCGGCTGCGATAAAATCTCCAACATGAAGAGTACCCTTCTGTACAAGGATCGTAGCAACCGGTCCTTTGCCTTTATCCAGCTGAGCCTCGATCACAAGACCTCTTGCTGCACGGTTCGGGTTTGCCTTCAGCTCAGAAACCTCTGCGGTTAAAAGGATCATTTCAAGAAGATCATCAATGCCCTCTCCTGTCTTGGCAGATACCGGAACGAACGGAGTTGTACCGCCCCAGTCCTCAGGAATCAGCTCATACTCGGAAAGCTCCTGTTTTACACGTTCAATGTTTGCACTTGGCTTATCGATCTTGTTGATGGCAACGATGATCTCAACGCCAGCAGCCTTTGCATGGCTGATAGCTTCTACTGTCTGCGGCATAACACCATCGTCAGCTGCAACTACAAGAACAGCGATATCTGTGGAGTTTGCTCCACGCATACGCATGGCAGTGAATGCCTCATGTCCCGGTGTATCAAGGAAAGTGATCTTCTGCCCGTTAATATCAACTACATAAGCACCGATATGCTGTGTGATTCCACCAGCCTCGCCTCTTGTTACGTTTGTCTTACGGATTGCATCCAGAAGAGAAGTTTTACCATGGTCAACGTGTCCCATTACACAGACTACCGGTGGTCTTGAAACCATTGTGGATTCGTCTTCCTCTTCCTCTTTCAGAAGCTCCTCAATTACATCTACTTTTTCTTCTTTTTCTGCAATAATGTCAAATCCAAGAGCAATCTCTTCTGCCTGCTCGAAATCGATCTCGTGGTTTACCGTTACCATCTGACCTTCCATGAACAGCTTCTTAACAATTGCAGATGGCTGCATCTTCATCGCTTCTGCAAGCTCGCGGATGGTAAGCTTCTCCGGAATTGTGATCTCCTTGATCTCCGGTTTCTTCTCTTCCTGTTTCTGCTGCGGAGCAGGCTTCTGAAGTGCTTTCGGGATTCTGGACATCTGGTTTCTGCCGCCCTGGTTTGGTCTGTGTCCGCCACCTGATGTCTTATCGAAATCTTTCTTTTTATTCTTGTTCTCTCTGTCACGCTCACGCTTGCTGTCCTTGGATGTCTTGGTCAGCTCTGGTGTAAAGATTGCGTCAGATCCGCCGCCGCTTCTTCTTGCACCGCCGGAGCGCTGTCCACCCTGGTGGTTCTGTCCGCCAAAGCGTCCTTCACTACGGTTATCTCCGTCTTTTCCTCCGAAACGTCCCTGACCGCCCTGTGGTCTTCCCTGGCCAAATCTGCTGCCATTTCCGTTTCCATTTCTATTGTCTCTGTTGTCACCGCCCTGACGGAATCCACGTCCGTTTCCATCACCCTGGCGCGGTCCTCTGTTCTGGGAGTCTCCCTGTCTTACAGGTCTTCCCTGACCATCATTATTTCTGTTTCCGCGGAATCCGCCCTGGCCGCCATTGCCGCCCTGTGGTCTTCCCTGGCCAAATCTGCCTCCGTTTCCATTTCTGTCCCCGCGATTATTGTCGCGGCCTTCGCCCTGACGGAAATTACGGTTGCCCTGGCCATTTCCCTGACGCTGCTGGCCGTCGTTTCTGTTCTGCTGTGCAGCTGGTCTCTGGGATTCTGTCCTTGGAGCTTCTGCTTTCGGTGCAGCCTGAACCGGTTTTGCAGGCTCTGTCTTCGGTGCACTTACCGGTGCGCTCTTTGGTGCTGTCTCAGCTTTTGGTGCTTCTGCCTTTGGTGCTTCTGTCTTAGGAGCTTCAGCCTTCGGTGCACTTACCGGCTTCGGTGCTTCTGTCTTAGGAGCTTCTGGCTTCGGTGCTGCCTTTACAGGTGCCTCTGCTTTCGCTGCCGGCTGTGCCTGTGCTGCAGGACGTGTGCCCTGTGGACGTGGCTTTCTCTCTCCAGCTGGTTTCTTTCTGTTCTTCCCGCCGTCACTTGCATTCTGTGCATGATATACGCGGATAATATTTTTTTTCTTCTTCGGTGCCTCTGCACCGTCGCCTTCTTTCTTTACTGACACTTTCTGCTCTTCTGTCTTAGGAGTCTCCAATGTTATTCCTTTCTCCTTTCCCGTATCTATAACTTTTTTCACTCTGTTTTTATTCTCTCTGTTTTGCTTATTTCTGTCTTTGGCAGGCTCATGTGAATTTATCACCATATGCCATTCTCCCTTCACCAGTACGAGTCAGGATACGCTTTCACAAGTTTTCCGCAGCTCGTATTATCAAAAATCATTTCCCGGGAACATTTAAAAGCATTCCCCGGAACGCTTTTTCCTCTTTGGTTCAGGTCGTTTTCTCAGACAACAGTGGTATGCTCTAGAGCTCCTTCTCCTCATCCTGCAGCACCTTCCTAATAGCTTCTGCAAAATTCCAGTCCTGTACAGCCAGGCTGGCACGGAATTCCTTGCCCATGGCATGCCCTAACGTTTCTTTATCTGAAAGGATATACAAGGGCACTTCGTAAAATTCACACATGTTCCGGAATTTCTTCTTGGTGTTATCCGAAGAATCCCCGGCTACAATTGCCAGATATCCTTTGCCGGTCTTAATGGATTTCTCAGTGGAAAACTCTCCGCTGACTGTCTTTCCGGCCTTTGTTGCAAGTCCGATCAGGGACAGCGCTTTATTATTCTTCAATACTATCAAACTCCTTCTCAAGGCTATCATAAACCTCATCCGGGATAGCTGCTTTCAAAGAACGCTCCAGTCCGTGATTCTTTCTGGCTTTCTCCAGGCACTCACGGCTCTTGCAGATGTAAGCTCCGCGACCGTTTTTCCTGCCTGTAGCATCCAGAATGATCTCATCCTCTGCGGTTTTCAACACCCTGATCATTTCTTTTTTATTCTTCATTTCTCTGCAGCCAGTACACTGGCGCATGGGAATTTTATTCTTCGTCTTCATTCTCTACCGCATCCTCAGTCTCTTCAGACTCTTCACCGGCAGCTGTTTCTTCGCTATCCTGAGAAATTTCTTCTGTAGCGGACTCCTCAGACTCTTCGTACTCGTCATCCTCATAGTACTCATCGTCATCCTCGTCATAATCATAGAAGTCGCCGGACTCTCTTGCCTGGGTTTCACTCTTGATATCAATCTTAAATCCAGTCAGACGTGCTGCAAGACGTGCATTCTGTCCTTCTTTACCGATTGCAAGAGAAAGCTGGTAATCCGGAACCACAACAAGTGCAGTCTTCTCATCCGGATCTGCCATAACAGCGATTACCTTCGCCGGACTTAATGCATTCTCGATCAGGATTGCAGGATTCTCATCCCAGTTGATGATATCAATCTTCTCACCGCGAAGCTCATTTACAATCGCACTTACACGGGCACCATTTACACCAACACATGCTCCAACCGGATCTACATCAGGATCGTTGCTCCATACTGCCAGCTTGGTACGGGAACCTGCCTCACGGGCAATGCTCTTGATCTCAACAGTTCCGTCCTTCACCTCAGCAACCTCAGACTCAAAGAGACGTTTTACAAGGCCAGGATGTGTTCTGGAAACAAGGATACGAGGTCCCTTCGGTGTATCCTTTACCTCAAGAATATACACTTTGATTCTCTCAGTAGGCTTGAAGGTCTCACCCTTCACCTGCTCATTCTCAGCAAGGATTGCATCTGCCTTGCCAAGATTTACGCTTACATTATGTCCTACCACACGCTGTACAATGCCGGTAACAACCTCTTTCTCATTGCCGTGATACTGGTCAAACAGAACTTTACGCTCTTCCTCACGGATTTTCTGAAGGATTACGTTCTTTGCATTCTGTGTTGCAATACGGCCAAATTTGTCAGAGTGAACCGGTACCTTCAAGATATCGCCAACCTCTGCATTGGTATTCTGCTTCTGTGCTTCTACAAGAGAAACCTCCTCAGCAGGATCTTCTACGAATTCTACAACCCTGCGGTCTGCATATACACTGAAATCGCCTGTTTCTCTGTTAATGGTAACATGTACATTGTCAGCTTTTCCAAAATGATTCTTGTATGCCTGGATCAGGGACTGCTCAATGGCATCCAGCAAAGTTTCCTTGCTGATATTTTTCTCGCGTTCCAGTTCGTCCAGAGCACCCATTAACTCCTTGTTCATTTTTCTTATTTCCTCCTTTTTGCTTTCCAGCATAATCGCTTATTTCTTAAATCGGACATGCCGCCTACTGGCAGCATCTTCCTATATGAAAGTCAGCTGTTCCGCGCCTGTGGTACTCCCACAGCTGCCGGTCCGGACTTTCATGGTAACTCAAAAATCAATCGCCAGACGCACCAGTGCAATGTCTTTCTTATCGAAAGTGCGAGGAGTTCCCTCCTCATCAATGGTCACACTGTTATTATCATATGCTGTCAGTTCACCACAAAATTCTTTCTGTTTCTCGATTGGCCGGTAGGTTCTGATTTCTACCAGTTTGCCAATGCTTCTGGCAAAATCTTTTTCTTTCTTCAGAGGTCTGTCAAGTCCCGGAGAACTGATCTCCATGATGTAACTGTCCTCGATGAAATCATCTTCGTCAAGCCTGTCGCTGAAAGCCCTGCTTACTGTCTCGCAGTCATTCACTGTGATTCCGCCTGGTTTGTCAATGTAGCCGCGAAGATACCAGTTTCCTGCCTCCTTGACATATTCCACATCTACCAGTTCGAATCCATTGCTTTCTACGATCGGAGATAACAATGCTTCTGCTTTCTGTTCATACTCTTCTTTTCTGCTCATTTTTCCCACCTGCCTTTCTCAAACACACTCTGGTCCTTATCATCAAAAAGAGTGGGCTCACGCCCACTCCTTTGTCAACAAGTTCTAATTTCTTGTATCATTCTAACACCTTTAAATCCAAATTGCAAGGGCTTTTTCTTATAAATGCCCATTTTACAGGGTTTTAACCCATTTTGACAGTATTGTTAAGCTTATTTCACCAATAACAGCTTTTACTTTCAGCTCTTTTGAGCTTCTGCTGCACAACCTGTATAACAGCCTTTTCTTCATAATCTGCTGCTTAAATTCTGGGCTTCATACCCTTGGTATCACGTTTGGCCAACTTTACCTTGTTCAATGCATACGGCTTGTCGTGATACTGGATAGTGTACTCCTGTCTCGGTTCCACCAGATAGGCATGTTCAAGAACATCCCCGTCCCCCAGCTTCATTCCTCTTACACCAACAGAGGTCTTCTTCATAGTAGAAACATCCGTTTTCAGAATACGTAGGAAATAGCCATTCTGACTCTGAAATACTATCTGTTCCATTTCATCTGCCGGACCTACAAAGATCAACTGATCCTCTTCTCCAAGCTTGGTAGATGCAATCGTTCTCTTTGCCACATCGAATTCCTCACCTGCAACAAGCTTGCACATGGAGGTCTTAGTCACGAACAACAGAGTAGATAATTTCACCTGCCCTGCAGGTGCCACATAAAGGATCTGCTCCTGGCTGCTGTCGTAGTTACTCAGATTATCAGCCGGAGTTCCCTTGTCACGGAAACGCACCAGTGGAATGTCTGCCACTTTGATGGAATGCATGCGTCCCATATCTGTGAAAATGCAGATCTTATCTGTATTCATACAGGTAAAAATAAATTTATTCTCTGCATGGGCAGCCTCTTTGTTTCTCTCATAAGCATTCTTATCAATAAGGCGCATATAGCCGAAGCGATCCATAAGGAAGCAGACCTCTGTCTCTTCCATCTTCTTTTCTTCGTAAACTGCCTCTTCTGCGTTCTCGATCACAGTTCTTCTCTTGGTGCTGTATTCTTTTTTGATTCCATCAAGTTCTTCAATAATCACTTCACACATGGAATCATAGTTGTTCAGAATATCTTCATAAGAAGCAATATTTTTCATAGTCTGGTCATACTCTGCCTGAAGAGCCTCAATTTCCAGTCCGATCAGACGGTACAGACGCATTTCCAGAATGGCTGTAGCCTGATTCTCCGTAAATTTCAGATTCTTTGCAGCTTTCTCACTGGCTTTTGACTTGAATTTGATTCCCTCTGTGATACCCTCTACCAGACACTTCTTAACCTGGTCACGGCTCTTGCTGCCTCGAAGGATCTCAATGATCAGATCGATTACATCACAGGCTTTGATAAGGCCTTCCTGGATTTCCTTTTTCTCAAGCTCTTTTCCCAGAAGAGTCTTGTACTTGCGGGTAGTCACCTCGAACACAAAATCCACATGGTGCTCTATCACCTGCTTCAGGCTTAAGGTTTCCGGACGTCCGTCTGCAACAGCCAGCATATTGACTCCGAAAGTGTCTTCCAGTCTGGTTTTCTTGTAGAGCATGTTGGTGAGATTCTCTACATCTGCATCCTTTTTCAGTTCCAGTACAATACGGATTCCTTCCTTGGAGGACTGGTTGGAAATATCCACAATATCTGTGGTTTTCTTGGTTTCTACAAGGGAGGCTACGTCGTTAAGGAATTTTCCAATATTGGCACCGATCATGGTGTACGGAATCTCGGTGATCACCAGCTGCTGGCGGCCGCCTTTTACTTTTTCCACTTCCACTTTACCGCGGAGACGAAGCTTGCCGCTTCCGGTCTCATAAATATTCAGAAGATCATCTTTATTTACAACCAGACCGCCTGTAGGAAAATCCGGTCCTTTCAGATAACGCATCAGGCCTTTCACACTGATGTCGTTGTTCTTTATATAAGCTTTCACCGCATCCACAACCTCCCCAAGGTTATGAGGCGGAATGCTGGTGGCCATACCTACGGCGATACCATCTGCACCGTTTACCAGAAGGTTGGGAATCTTCACCGGAAGCACCTGAGGCTCCTTCTCTGTCTCGTCGAAGTTTGGCATAAAGTCTACTACATTTTTGTCAAGATCTGCCAGAAAAACCTCCTGGGTCAGTTTCTCCAGTCTTGCCTCTGTATATCGCATGGCAGCGGCGCCGTCTCCCTCAATGGAGCCGAAGTTTCCGTGGCCGTCTACCAGGGTTTTGCCCTTCTTGAAATCCTGTGCCATTACAACCAGTGCTTCATAAATAGAGCTGTCCCCGTGAGGGTGGTATTTACCCATGGTATCTCCAACGATACGGGCGCACTTACGATATGGACGGTCGTAACGGATCCCAAGCTCGTACATATCATACAGGGTTCTTCGCTGTACCGGCTTCAGGCCATCGCGGACATCCGGAAGTGCCCTGGAAATGATAACGCTCATGGCATAATCTATATAGGATTTTTGCATCACGTCCGCATAGTCCGTGGCAATTACATTCTCCTGCTTTGTTTCCATAATCTGTTTTCCTTTCAAACACGCTCTAAGCTAAAATCTGAGGTTCTCTTCTTGCAAAATACTCTTCTATATTACGTTCAGACCATATTCTGCTTTTTCGTCCGAAAAATCCTGCTCTTTCGGATTTCAGCCTTCTTAAATATCCAGTTCTGCATCAGTTGCATGCTCGTAAATAAATGCCTTTCTTGGCGGCACGTCGCTTCCCATCAGGATCTCTGTCACGCTGGAAGCCATACGGGCATCCTCGATTTCCACCCGCTTCATTCTCCGGGTTTCCGGATTTAAGGTTGTCTCCCAAAGCTGCTGGGCATCCATCTCTCCAAGACCTTTGTATCTCTGGAGGGTAAAGCTTCCCGGCTTGTGACTGCGACGGTATTTCTCCAGTGCCTTATCATCATACAGGTACTCTTCGGCACCTTTCTTCGGCATTACTTTGTAAAGAGGGGGCATGGCAATATAAACATGTCCCTCGTAGATCAGTTCTGGCATAAAACGATAGAATAAAGTAAGCAAAAGTGTGGAAATATGAGCACCATCCACATCCGCATCGGCCATAATCACAATCTTGTCGTAACGAAGTTTAGTGATATCAAAGTCATTTCCATAGCCTTCGGAAAATCCGCATCCAAATGCATTGATCATAGTCTTGATTTCTGCGTTTGCAAGCACCTTGTCAATGGTGGCTTTCTCCACATTCAGAATCTTACCGCGGATCGGAAGGATTGCCTGGTAATTACGATCTCTGGCAGTCTTTGCAGAGCCACCAGCGGAATCTCCCTCTACGATAAAGATTTCACAAAGTGAAGGATCTTTTTTCTCGCAGTTGGCAAGCTTTCCATTGGAATCGAAGGAATATTTCTGCTTGGTGAGAAGGTTGGTCTTGGCACGCTCCTCTGTCTTACGGATCTTGGCAGCTTTTTCCGCACAGGACAAAATGGTCTTCAAGGTTTCCAGGTTTCGGTCAAAATAGAGTACCAGCTGCTCAGACATTACTTTTCCCGTGGCGCGGGCTGCATCCTGATTGTCCAGTTTGGTCTTGGTCTGCCCCTCAAAGCGTGGCTCCGGGTGCTTGATGGAAACAACCGCTGTCATTCCATTACGGATATCCGCTCCTGTGAAATTAGCATCTTTTTCCTTCAGAATACCGATCTCACGAGCGTAAGTATTCATCACCGTTGTAAAGGTTGTTTTAAATCCGGTAAGATGAGTGCCGCCTTCTGCATTGTAAATATTATTGCAGAAGCCAAGTACGTTCTCACGGAATTCGTTGGTGTACTGAAATGCTGCTTCTACCTGGATTCCGTCGGCTTCTCCTTTCAGATAAATCGGTTCGTGGAGAGCTTCGGAATTGTGATTCAGGTCTTTGATATATCCCACGATTCCATCTGGCTCATGATAAGTGATATCTTCAGGCGTATCACCACGAAGATCCATGAAATGAATGGTAAGGTTGGGATTCAGGTATGCAGTCTCATGGAGACGGCTCTTTACTTCTGTGGATGAAAATCTTGTTTTCTCAAAAATCTCCGGGTCTGGAAGAAAATTTACGCAGGTTCCGGTCTGTCTGGTCTTGCCAAGTCTGGGGAGAAGTCCCTCTTCCAGTTCAATCGTGGGAATACCTCTCTCATAATGATCGTGATGTACAAATCCGTCACGGCTGATCTTAATATCCAGATATGTGGACAGGGCATTTACAACGGAAGAACCAACGCCATGAAGTCCACCGCTTGTCTTATAAGCAGAGTTGTCAAATTTACCGCCTGCATGGAGGGTGGTAAATACAAGACGCTCTGCAGATACCCCTTTCGCATGCATATCTACCGGAATACCGCGTCCATTATCAGTGACCGTACAGGAGCCGTCTTTCTCCAATGTTACTTCAATATCAGAACAGTAACCGGCCAGATGCTCATCTACCGCATTGTCCACGATCTCATAGATCAGGTGGTTCAGACCTTTTCTGGATACGCTTCCGATGTACATTCCCGGACGTTTCCGAACAGCTTCTAATCCTTCCAGGACAGAAATACTACCCGCGTCGTAAGTGTCTTTCTTTGCCATGGTGTTAATTCCTTTCTTACTATCATTCAGACTGTTACCAGTGAACAGTAACTTCAGGCTCTGCTGTCCCATATTCTTCTTTTATGCATCCAGTGTACCGACAGGATTGTTCGAGGAATCAACTTGTAAGTGCACGAAACAACTGCTCATTTCATTTACAGCTCTACATTTCATGATGCACTGTCTGGGCTTCAGCATTTATTCCAATGGTTGTGAAAAGCGGACAATACGTCCGCTTCTTTTCCATTCTTATCTTCTGTTCAAACATTCGTTCTATATCATACCCCAGTTTATGGTATTTTTGCAAGTAAAATTTGGTTTTTCTATTTTGTTCAAAATTTTTTTGACACCGCGAACCCGCTTATTTCCTGGCTTTTTTCGGAGTTTTTCAATTTTTCGCAAAAAAAATAAAAAAAGTGCTTGCATTCTCCTGCAAAGTAAGATATACTAAGCGAGTCGGTTGACAAGGCCAGTTGGTCAAGGGGTTAAGACGTCGCCCTCTCACGGCGAAAACACGAGTTCGATTCTCGTACTGGCTGCTTTATTTTCGACAAATTGAATACATATGTTAAGCGAACCGCTTACATGGCCAGTTGGTCAAGGGGTTAAGACGTCGCCCTCTCACGGCGAAAACACGAGTTCGATTCTCGTACTGGCTGCTCTGTTTTCTACAAATTGAATATATATGTTAAGCATACCGCTTACATGGCCAGTTGGTCAAGGGGTTAAGACGTCGCCCTCTCACGGCGAAAACACGAGTTCGATTCTCGTACTGGCTGCTAGAAACTTCCGAAGTGATTCGGAAGTTTTTTTTGTTGTTTGAATATATTCCTGCCTGGGTTATGCCTTCTCTTTTTGTGCAAAAAGACGCCGCAAAGCGACTTTTTTCGTCAACCTTGCGGCGTCTGGATTCAGACCTTAGGCAGTCAGAATCTTAATTTTTTACTGAAAATCCTCGAACGCAAGTGCATCGGCGTCAGCTTCTGCATTTTCTTCTGTGCTTTCCTCGAAGCCACCCTCTGCTGTGAAGCCATCCGCTTCTGGAGCAGTTTCGCTTTCTTCTACGAAGCTTTCGTCACCAAATGTGGCTGCTTCGGTGTCGGCTGCTGTGGTTTCGTCGGCGAAGCCATCGGATTCTGGTAAGGAAAGTTCATCCTCATCATAATCAGATATGTATGTTACTTTAAATGTAATCGAGAAATTATCACCTTCATACTGACTCAGTTCGAAGTAATAGGTCTCTCCACCTTCCAGGTAAACATCTTCCAAATAACCATTAGCATTATGCTCAACATACTTTGAATCTCTGTACACATAAATATCTACATTACTATACCAGGAGTCTCTTGTAGTGTTTGTATTTCTTAAATCATAATAGCCTGATTTCTCCGGTACAAATGTGAAATACTGAACGGAATCCCGATCAAGGGAAACAGTGTATTCCTTATCGCACTCAACAACAGGTGCCTCATACTTCAGATACTTAACAGAATAAACCTCCGTTACATTAACCCTCTTATTTGTCATTGTAACGCCAATTATGTTACCTTGTTCATCTTTTTGAAGTTCTGCAACTTTATTTTCATCATCGGATTCAACGATCATATCCTGCAAGCTCTCTGCTGTTCCCATCACTGTAATCGTCTTCTCATCCATGTCCAGTGTATATTGCAGAATTCCTGCACCGTAAATCCGGTCAGGTGTTGTAACCCTTGTGTCTGTAATATAGTTTACAATGTAACTGTACGTTTTATCTCCGCATGTCATTATGACTTCTGCATCATAATCATATGCTTCTGTATCTGTATTTACCGTATAAGTAATATTATCAGCAGTTTTTATTGTAAAGTCATGATTGGAATTTTCAAGGAAATAAATGTTAATCATTCCACTTTTACTCCAACTACTAACCTCTGCACGTGTCACCATAGGACCTGTAATATCTTCCGGACTAATTCTGAAAAGATCACTATAATCAAGCTGATAATATACTTTCCAGATTCTGGCAGCGCCACTTATAGAATCTGTAACAGTAATTCTCTTTACATACTCTTCTCCTGTTACATCTTCGATCTGAGTATTGAAGTTTTCATTGTCGCCTCTCCAGAATGTAACAGTAAGCTCTCCAAGAGTTTCACTCTTTCCAGATATAGTTATGCCTGTTTCAAGATCATATTCACCTTCATTGCGACTGGAATAATTGGCATAAACGCCATCAACCATTACCTCTTCTATAGAGCCAAAATGATTAATGATCTCTAACACGTCATCTAATTTTGAAATCATTTCCTTCATTTCTTCTGAAGTATTCAATTTCTCAGCCTCAGAAAGCAATGCCAGCATATTTGTCTTATATTCATTATCTACAAGAACATTTGCATAGTCCGTTAACATGTCAATTTTCCGCTGTAATGAAGCTTTCAACACTTCCTCTTCAGACATACCAACAGTACTGCTTCCGTCATCTGGCCAGTAACCAACTGTATTAACACTGGTTACTCTGCCTGTAACAGAATCATAATCGCATACATGCCACAGATTTCCAGACTGACCTGTCGGTACACTAAACGTATTCAGAAGGGTGCTTCCCCTGTAAACCGTAACAATCGCACCAGACTTATCAGACATATTCTTGCTCTCTTCATCTGACTGATCTGAAAAATCATAAATGTAGAAACGATAGGTTCCTGCGGTCTGTTTGTAAATGGTTGTTGTCTCTGGTCCTTCCCAGGTCGTATCATCTACATCCAGATCTGCATATTTTACATAACTGTCTTCGCCATCATATTCTCCGTATGTCTCATCACTGTAATAAGTATGGAAGTTTCCGATTCCCTTTGCTCTCGGTCCTACCAGATGGGAATCCAGGTCAGACGGTGCACCAGACTCTTCATCACCCCATCTTAAGACGAAACGGATCTGGTCATCATTGATGATTCTTGTAACAGAGAAAGTCTTGGTTATAGTCTGTCCAGCTGTTACAGTTACACTAAACGGTGCTGCTACAATTTCAGATTTCGCATCAGCAGATACTACCTGAATGGTATAGGAGCCAATCGGAAGCTCTTCAATTGCACATTTTCCGTTTGCAGAAGCCTCTACTGCAATCTCTTTCAAAATGTTACCGGATACGTTATTTGCTCCTTCACGAATCTCCAGGGCAACTGCATAATCAATAGCATCTCCGGTTGCTGCATCTACAAGAGTAAGTTCAATATTACCAGTTGCATCATCTTCACCTGCAACAAGTTCTACCTGTTCGTTGCTGAATGCATTTTCATAAGCACTTGTGATTTCTACAGTCTGAAGTACTGTGCGATATCCTTCCGCCTTCACTACAAACCAGTAATTTCCCCATTCTGCTTCAAACGCGTATGTTCCATCTTCAGTGGTATCTGCTACTTTATTTTCTTCTGTCAGGTACTGGGAAACATTTCCTTTGTTGATTCCTGCCGCATAGTTTAACAGGTATACAGAAGCACCAGCAAACGGTGCCTTGTCCTCTGACGTTACTACTTTACCACTTACAGAAACCTTATTAACTTTTACAGTTTCATCTTTCTCTGCCACTACAGTATCCAGAATCTTACCAGAATCAGAATCTTTTACCGGTACTTTTCCAAGCCCCTTTACATCTGGAATGTTGGCTGCATCTGATACGGTCGCAGTTGTATTTTCTGCACCTGCGTTCAGAGTCAGTTCAACCTTGCTCTCTGCTTTCAGGTTCAGGTTCTGGCTGGTGGAAATAGTACTTCCGCCTGCTGAAGCCGTACTGGTAACAGGGATTGCTGCTGCGGTGTTTTTGCCGGATACATTTACATCTGCCTTTGTGGACAGGGTAAGTTCGGATACAGTTCCGTTATTTACCAGATCAAGCTTTGGTGCTTCGGACTCGCCTTTGTTTACTTCAATGTTTGCGCTTGCGCCTTCATCAATTGCCACACGTCCGGTTGCTGCCTGGAATATAATGTTGTTACCGGTTGCTTTCTCAATAAAGGTATTGGATGCAATTGCTTTGATTACAATTTCTTTGAAATTACCATTGTTGACAACTTCGCCGTTTGGTGCATTTACTACAAGTGTTAAATCAGACTTGTCTTCCTTTGGAATTTCGAAGCTGCTTGCTCCGCTCTGCTCAATTACTACTTCTTTCAAATCCGGATTCGGTGAAGCGAGTGCTGCATTCAGTTCAGCCTGAGTGGAAACCACCTGCTGAGTAATTGGAGTAGGGGTTGGAGTTGCAGTTGGTGCCGGGGTCGCAGTCGGCACTGGAGTCGCAGTCGGTGCCGGGGTTGCAGTTGGCGCCGGAGTTGCGGTTGGTGCCGGAGTCGCAGTTGGCACTGGAGTTGCGGTTGGTGCCGGGGTTGCAGTTGGTGCTACGCTGACAGTTACTGTGCATTTGTAGCTTTTTCCATTCGCGCCCTTAAATGTAACGGTGCATTTTCCTGTCTTTTTACCTGTGATCACACCTTTTTTGGTAACAGTCGCAACTTTCTTATTACTGCTGGATACAGATTTGATCTTTGTTCCATTCAGCTTTACAGTTGCTTTTGAGCCAACTGTTACATTCAGCTTTTTCTGGCTCAGAGCCGGTGCTTTTACCGTAATCTTACAGGTATAGGTTTTCTTTCCTACTTTGGCTTTGATCGTAGCCTTACCTTTTTTCACTGCGGTAACTTTACCTTTGCTTACTTTTGCTACTTTTGCATTTGAGCTGGACCATTTTGCTTTTTTGCTGGTTCCTGTAACCTTGAGTGTAACTTTTTGGCCTGGATACAGGGTTGCTTTTGCCTTATTCATTTTTACGGCTGCTGCCTGAACCGAAAGGCTCATAGTCAGCACCATAACAACCATAAGCAAAAGTGCAGAAAGCTTTTTCCACATTTTCTTACTCATAATGCTCCTCCTTCGTTAAAATATTTTTCCGGTTTACCGCGATAAACTGGACTAATTTAATAATAAAATATTCTTTCTTCTATTTCAAGTACATTTTGGTTAAATTTTGTAGACAAAAGAAAGAAGCCGCCATATTGTAATCTCACATCACAATACAGCGGCTTTCCTTATTTTTCCTAATTCACTTTCTTACACTTCCACATCCTCAGCCGGTTCTGCCGGGATGAAGACTCTGGAATTTTCATGTTTCTCTTTTTTCTTTAACGCTTCTGCTTTCTCAGTGGCTTCCCTGCAAAATTCCATCTGGGAATTGATCAGAAGCTTGCCCCTCTTGTCCTGCTTCTCATAGGTTCCATCCGGCTGGAGAATATGGGCTTTCACATTATCACGGAATTCCAGATCCAGAACATGCTTGATCTCATTCTTGATCTGCTCGTCCTCAACCGGGAAAACGATCTCCACACGGCGATCCAGATTACGAGGCATCCAGTCCGCACTTCCCATATAAATCTCATCGCTGCCATTATTGTGGAAATAGAAGATACGGCTGTGCTCCAGGAAGTTTCCTACAATGGAACGTACATGGATATTCTCGCTCACACCCGGGATTCCCACTCTCAGACAGCAGATGCCTCGGATCAGCAGGTAAATCTGCACGCCACAGGAGGATGCATGATAAAGAGCTGCAATGATTTTCGGATCACAAAGAGAGTTCATCTTCGCTACGATCATAGCCGACATTCCTTTCTTCGCGTGCTCTGCCTCTCTCTCGATCAGCTTCAGGAAACGATCCTTCATCCAGATTGGTGCCACAATCAGACGGTTCCAGTTCTTTGGCTCAGAATATCCGGAAAGCATGTTAAACACTGCAGTTGCATCCTCGCCGAAGCGCTCGTCACAGGTAAAAATGCCGCAGTCCGTATAAAGCTTTGCAGTGGAGTCGTTATAGTTACCAGTTGCCAGATGGACATAACGGCGGATTCCGGTGTCCTCACGGCGAACCACCAAAGTAATCTTACTGTGTGTTTTCAGGCCAACCAGACCATAAATAACATGACAGCCTGCTTTTTCCAGCATTTTTGCCCACACAATATTGTGTTCCTCATCAAAACGTGCCTTCAGCTCTACCAGAACCGAAACCTGTTTGCCATTCTCCGCTGCCTGAGCAAGTGCTGCAATGATCGGGGAATTTCCGCTGACACGGTACAACGTCTGCTTAATCGCAAGTACATCCGGATCCTTCGCCGCCTGGCGTACAAAATTTACCACCGGATCAAAGCTCATATATGGGTGGTGTAAGAATACATCGCCCTCACGGATCACCTGAAAAATATCCTTGCTGGTATCTGCAAATGCAGGCACCACAGCAGGGGTATATTTCGGCTCTTTGTACTGCTCAAAGCCATCCTGTCCATAAACCTTCATCAGCATGGTAAGATCCAGTGGTCCGTTAATATAGAAAATATCCTCTTCTTTAATGTCAAATTCCTTTTTCAGAATGCCAAGAAGTCTGGAGTCCGTTTTATCCTCCACTTCCAGGCGGATCACCTCACCCCACTGGCGCTTCTTCAGCTGCTTCTGGATTTCCACCAGAAGATCCTCCGCCCCATCCTCATCTATGGAAAGATCCGCATTTCTCATAATACGGTAAGGATGTGCACAAACCACATCATATCCAAGGAAAAGCTTGTCAATATTGCGCTCGATAATCTCCTCCAGAAGGATCACAGTAGTGTCCTCTTTATTCCCGGATGGAATGACAACCACACGCGGCAGTACAGACGGCACCTGGACAGTGGCAAATACCAGTACATCCTTGCCCTTTTTCTTATCCTTCTTGGAAATCAAGGCGCCAATATTCAATGTCTTATTTCGAATCAACGGGAAAGGTCTGGAAGAATCCATTGCCATAGGAGTAAGAACCGGATAAACATTATCCTCGAAATAACGGTCCACATACTCCTGCTGTTCTTCGTTTAATTTCTCATGCTCCATCACCAGGTGAAGTCCTACCTTCTCCAGCGCCGGAAGAAGGGAACGGTTCAGAGTGCTGTACTGGGAACGGACGAGTTCATGTGTCTGGACACTGATCTCCTTCAGCTGCTCTTTTGGTCCCATTCCTGCAATATCTGTTTTCTCATAGCCGGCATGAACCTGGTCCTTCAGAGAAGCCACACGAACCATGTAAAACTCATCCAGATTGGAAGATACAATGCTGGTAAATTTCAGTCTTTCAAACAATGGCAGACTTTTATCTCTTGCTTCTGAAAGAACACGGTCGTCAAACTTCAGCCAGCTCAACTCCCTGTTCACAAAATACTCCGGTTTTTCAAAATTTTTCAGATCCATTGTGCCCCTCCTCACACTTTTCTCTTACGTCTGAATACCAGACGGATACCAAATACCTCTTCAAAAAATTCAACTTTATCCATAAGAAGTCCAAGTTCCAGGGAGATATCCTGCTCAGAATCAACTGTAAGAAGCAGAGTTCTGTCCTTCAGCATAGCCTTCATATTCTTTACCTTCTGATAATGACTGCGATCCATGGCATTTGCAATACGAAGAATTGCAGTCAGCTTGGCGATCAGAAGATATACGGAACGATCCATTCCGACCTCTCCTGCGATCTCGCTGTAATAAACAAATTCTGTGGTATTGTAGCGCACCGCATTTGCGATGATCTGACGTTCTTCTGTGGAAAGTCCGATGATCTCCGTAGCCATAATGATCTGATAGGAACACTCTGCCACATCTCCCATGCTGATATATTTGCCACAGTCATGAAGCTGCACTGCGATCTGAAGAAGCAGACGCTCTCTGTCTCCCATTCCGTGCACTTTCTTCATGCTGTCAAAAATCGCCAGGGCAAGGTCGGTAGTGCCCTTAATATGATCCTTTCCAGTAGAATAACGTTTGGCAATGTTTCTGGCTGCCACCAGAATATCATTTTCAAAATTGTGTGCGCTCTTAATAAAATTCTTCTTTTCCCCGAAATCATAGGCAATGCCATCAAGAAGAGATACACCTGGCATCCAAAGCGCTTCTGCATTGAAAAGATCCATAAAATCTTTACAGATAACCATAGTTGGCACGATCAAAGCGGCATACTCCGGATCAATATCCATTTCCTCTGACAGTGAAGTCTCGGTCTTATAAACCGTATTCTCATACCGCTTCTCGAATTCAGCCCGTGTAATAATGTTATCCTGTCTCTCCTCACGGAAAATAGTCTCAGTAAGAAAATCCCCCATAAGGATCAAATTCTTTATCTCGCGGTCTTTCAGATAAAGACGCTTAAACCCGGTCAGGTCATTACGGATAAACTCCTCCACCAGCTGTGCATAATTCGTATTGGTTTTCTCCAGCTCCTTCAGACGTTGGCGGATACGCACGCTTCCCATTTTCAGGCTCTGGGTGGTTACAAGCGCATCTTTGTCAAACAGGGAAATCTGCAGGTTTCCACCGCCCACATCCAGAATAGCGGTTCCTTTCTGGATCATTTTCTTAAAGCCATTCTCAATGGCCGCAATAGATTTATAGCCCAGAAAATGCTGCTCGGCATTGCTTAAAACCTCCACATGAATTCCGGTTCTTCTGAAAATCTGTTCAATGATAATCAGCGGATTCTTCATCTCACGGAAAACACTTGTGGTACAGGCGCGGTAGTCTTTCACACCGTACTCTGCCATGATCCTCTTAAAGTCGTTAAGTACTTCACAAATAGTATCTACCTTATCCACTTCCATGGTTCCGCCGGAATATACCCCTACTCCAAGATTCAGACGATACCGGATATCGTCCACAGTCCGGAAACCACCCTTTTTGGAAAATTCAAAAATTTTCATGGTGATCTCATAGGAACTGATATCAATTGCCGCAAATGTGGTCACTGCCATACGTTTTTCCCTCCTGCCAAGGATTAAATCATTCCAGACATAAATTTCAGATAATCTCTGGTATTCTTTTACTGTTCCTCACTTGTTCCCAGAACATGATCAATAAACTGCTGCGCCGTTCTTCCAGTGAGACCGCCGTGAGAAAGCTCCCAGGCGTTTGCCTTCATCAGAAGCTCCTCTGCAGGCATTGTAACACCATAGCGCTCTGCAAGTGTAGTAACAATATTCTGGAATTCCTTCTTATTCGGTGCACCAAAATAAATACGCACGCCAAAACGGTAAACCAGAGAAAGCTTCTCCTGCACAGTATCGGAGGAATGCAGATCTTCATCGTCTGCCACCTCCAGCTTATCCCCGGATTTCTCCCGAACAAGATGACGTCTGTTGCTGGTTGCATAGATCAGGATGTTGTCCGGCTTTTTCTCAAGACCGCCCTCGATCACTGCTTTCAGATATTTATATTCGATTTCAAATTCCTCAAAGGAAAGATCATCCATATAAAGAATAAATTTGTAATTACGGTTTTTGATCTGTGCGATCACATCATTCAGATCCTGGAACTGGTGCTTGTACACCTCGATAATACGAAGTCCTTCGTCATAATAACGGTTCAGGATACCTTTGATACTGGAAGATTTACCAGTTCCTGCATCACCAAAAAGCAGGCAGTTGTTGGCCTTTCTTCCTCTTACAAAAGCCTCCGTGTTCTCGATCAGTTTCTGCTTGGGTATTTCATATCCAACCAGATCATCCAGATTCACATGGGCGATTCTGGTAATCGGTGCGATCACCGGCTTGCCATCCTTGCCATGCTCAATACGAAATGCCTTGTTCAATCCCAGCTTACCTACGCCGAAATCTTTGTAGAACTGCACCATATCTGCCATAAACTCTTCCACTGTAGAAGCCTCTGCCAGTGTTTTGCTCATATCACAGATTCTGTCGCAGATACGCTGGTTGTATACCTTGCTGTTGCATCCTGTATTCACATAATTACAGAGAAAATCAGCACAGTCTGTTCCAAACGCACTGTCAAAAACAGCAAGATCAAAGTCATAAAGTTCTTTGAAAATTCCAAAATCATGAAGAGCCAGATGGTTAATGCTTCCCTCCACTGCCCCTCTGATCTCGGAAGCGGTACTGAATGCATTCTCGTGATTGACCAGAAGCTGTGTCAGATAAGTGTGCCACAGATTCCCGGAAAACCCATACATTCCTGCCATTTCCACCAGGCTTCCTGCCATATGGAAAAATTCCTCTTTCCGATTCTCAAAGCCTTCTTCACCAGCCTCATAGCTGTTCATCAGTGATGTCATTATGTCCAGTACCTCACCGTTGTCGAAATTGCGGTAAAGGATACATTCTTCTATTCTTGCCATTTTTGTTTCCTCTCAATTCCATGACGCATTTACGTGTCTCTTCTCCTTTTTGCCGTCCGCACAATTCATAACAGCACACTTTCGGATATACAAGCTCACGCACTCGCACCGTTTTTCATTCTACTTTTCTTATATTAAAAACAGATAAAATCTTCTTAAATTCTTTGGTTAATTTTAACAATAAATGAAATTGCTGCCACTCTCTGCCTTCGCAGCTATAATCTTAATAATTGCCCAGAATTTTCAAATAGCTGGTCTCTGCTTCCATGCCCCGCAATGCATTCTTTACCGCGCTGTCCCGCAGATTTCCCTCGAAGTCCACGAAGAAACGGTATTCCCAGGTTTTTCCCGGAATAGGCCGGGACTCGATCTTGGTCATATTCAGACCATTATAGATCATATGGGAAAGTACATTGTAAAGAGTTCCGCTTGCATGACGTGCCTCGAAGCATACACTGATCCTGGAGCTGTTATTCTCATAAACCGGTTTCTTTGCCAGAATAATAAATCTGGTCACATTGCTGTCATTTTTGCAGATATTCTCTGCCAGAACCTTCAGATTGTAAATCTCTCCGGCAGCCCTGCTGGCAATCGCTGCGTGAGTCTTATCCTGATCTGCGCTGACCTTTTTGGCCGCTGCGGCGGTGTTGGTTACTGCTGTGGTTTTCCAATCTCTATGCTCTTCCAGATATTCCTTACACTGGGCGAGCCCCTGAGGATGGGAATATACCCCGGCAATATCGGAAAGCTCAGCCTCCTGCAGGCCAAGCAGCACATGCTCAACCTTCAGGATCTGCTCTCCCACGATAAACAGATTATATTCTGTCAAAAGGTCATAAATATCTGTCACAATCCCAGCTGTGGAATTTTCAATAGGAAGGACTGCGTAATCTGCTCTTCCTGCTGCAACTTCTTCCATGGCATCCCGGAACAGCTTCACATGATAGCTCTTAATGTCTTCCTGAAAGTAGGCGCGCATGGCTCCATAGCTGTAGGCGCCCTCTACCCCCTGGAAAACAACAGTCACATTATTTCTGGGAAGCTGCTCCACCATTTGGAAGTCTTCCTTTTCTTTCGGACCATATTCGGTGAGAAGCTGATACTGACGCTTTCTGCTGATGGCCATGATCTGCTGAAAAAGCTCCTGGGCTCCAAGTTCGTTGAACTCACCGTGCGCTTTTTTCCTGATCTCTTCCAGTTTGGCATGCTCTCTCTCCGGATCCAGCACTTTCTTTCCGGTATGGATCTTATACTCTGCAACCTCTTCGCAGACCTTCATCCGCTTCTCAAAAAGTTCCACCATCTGATTGTCAATTTCATCTATTTTTCGTCTGCATTCCTGCAAATCTGTCATATTGTTTTCTCTCCAGTTTTTGTATTTAATCATGCAAATTCAGCTGCTGCACACTTCAATTTCCACAATGTACTGCCATTACTGTTCACTCCGTGACCAGTAACACGCTGCCATTTCAGTACCTGACACTTATCCGACATATTCTTCCACCGCATCTGTAAGCGCTCCAATAAAGGAAAGTGAACCAAATGCCAGAATCACACTGTTCTCGTCATCTCCTGCACAGGAAAACGCCTTTTCTACAGCATCTTTTATGCTCTTTGTACTTTCGGCACTGGAATTATATACCCTTGCCGCCTTCGCCAGTTCCTCTGCCGGCAGTGCACGGGGATTATCCGGTGTCTCTATGGTATAGATTTTTTCCGCAAAATGAGCTGTTTTTTCAAGGACAATCTTATATTCCTTGTCTGCAAAAACACCCATAATGTAGATCAGTTTTTTTCCATTAAAATAGTGTCGGATAGATTCTGCCATCTTGTCGGCTGCTCCGGCATTGTGGGCGCCGTCTACAATAAAAAGAGGCTTTTTATTGATAACCGTAAATCTTCCCTTCCAGCTTGTGTGGAGAAGACCGTCCTTCCGCTGTTCCATGGTAGTAGTCCAGCCAAGTCTGTCCAGTTCTTCAAGGGCGTTTAATGCCAGCACTGCATTTTCTTTCTGGTAAACACCGGCAAGGGAAATTGCAAATTCCTCTCCTTTATAAGAAAAGGTCTGACCGAATACGCTCTCTTTTTCCAAAACAGCCTCATCAGGGTCAGATACCACACAGGGTACATGAAGCTTGTTGCAGGTATCTGCAATCACCTGTGCCGCTTCCGGCTTCTGCTTTGTGGTCACAACCCGGCAGCCAGGTTTGATAATTCCAGCCTTCTTCTCTGCGATTTCTCCAAGGGTATTTCCAAGAAATGACATATGATCCATGCTGATGGAAACCAGCACAGCCAGTTTGGTATTCTTCACAATATTGGTGGCATCCAGATTGCCGCCCATTCCGGTCTCCAGAAGGACCAGATCACAATTTTCTTCCTTAAAATACAAAAACGCTGCTGCAGTCTCAATCTCAAAAGGGGTAGGATGATTCATGCCAACCGCTGTCATCTGGTCAATTGACCTGGAAATTTCTGTCACATACTTTGCAAAAGCTTCCTGTGAGATCTTCTCACCGGCAATCTCAAGACGTTCTCTGTAAGAATAAAGAGTTGGAGATATGTATCTGCCCACTTTATAGCCTGCCCGGGTAAGAGTGGTGTATAAATATGCAATCACTGAACCCTTTCCATTGGTTCCGGCTACGTGAACATAAGGGACTGCATCCTGTGGATTTCCAAGCCGGTCCAGCATTTCACGCATATTATCAAGCCCCAGCACGGAACCGTATTTCGCCGAATCATCGATGTATGCACGACATTCCTGATAGTTCATAATAAAAGCTCCTCGTTTATCAAATATCTTTTTCTCTCCATTATAACCTTGCAGCATAAATTTAGCAAGAATGGGAATGTTATTTTTATCATTTTACCCAAGGAGACCAAGCATATGAAAAAATACCCTTTTCTCTTCTGTGGTTTTACTGGCCTGTGTCTGGAGATTCTCTGGACCGGGCTCCATTCCCTGCTCCGGGGAGATGCTTCCATGAAAGGCACTACCTCTCTTCTTATGTTTCCCATTTATGGCTGTGCATCCCTGATTCTGCCTGTATACCAAAAGCTGAAAAAACTTCCGGCACTTCTGCGCGGCTCCCTTTATACTGCCGGATTTTACCTGGCAGAATTTACCAGCGGTTCTATCCTGAAGGCTTTTCACATGTGCCCCTGGGACTATTCCGGAGTGCCCCATCAGTACAAAGGAGTCATCCGTCTGGACTATCTCCCGGTCTGGTTTCTCACTGGATTGTTTTTCGAAAAAATACTTACAAAATCTTCTTGAAAAATCATTCCAAGTAGTATATGATAGGTCGAAGAGATTTTGCGTTACCACTCACAGAAGAACCTTTTTGAAAGAGTTTTCGTGAACCGTAACACTCTACCCCAAAACCACACACTCATAACGGAGGTATATCATGAGACACTTAATGAGTCCGCTGGACCTTAGTGTTCCGGAGCTTGAGAAGCTTCTGGATCTTGCCAGCGATATTGAGAAAAACCCCAAAAAATACGCACATACCTGTGACGATAAACGACTTGCCACACTTTTCTATGAGCCAAGTACCCGCACCCGTCTCAGTTTTGAAGCTGCTATGATGAACCTTGGCGGTAAGGTTCTTGGTTTCTCATCTGCAGATTCCAGTTCCGCAGCGAAAGGGGAAACTGTTGCCGATACCATTCGTGTTGTTTCCTGCTATGCAGATATCTGTGCTATGCGTCATCCCAAAGAAGGTGCTCCGCTGGTAGCTTCTATGGTTTCTAATATTCCTGTTATCAATGCCGGTGACGGTGGTCATCAGCATCCAACCCAGACTCTTACAGACTTACTTACCATCCGTTCCTTAAAGGGACGTCTTGACAACATTACCATCGGTCTGTGCGGAGATCTGAAATTCGGACGTACCGTTCACTCTCTGATCGAGGCACTGGTTCGCTACAACAATGTTAAATTCGTACTGATTTCTCCGGAAGAGCTTCGTATTCCAAGCTACATCCGCGAAGACGTACTGAAGAAGAACAACATCGAGTTCCTAGAAGTAGAACGTCTGGAGGATGCTATTCCGGAGCTTGATATTCTTTACATGACACGTGTTCAGAAGGAGCGTTTCTTCAATGAGGAAGATTATGTTCGTATGAAGGATTTCTACATACTGGACAAGCAGAAGCTTTCCCTTGCAAAGGATGACATGTACATTCTTCATCCGCTTCCTCGTGTTAACGAAATTTCTGTTGAAGTGGACAGCGATCCGAGAGCTGCATACTTTAAACAGGCCCAGTACGGTGTATATGTTCGTATGGCCCTGATTCTTACATTATTGGAGGTGGAACTGCCATGTTAAATGTTGGAGCACTTCGTGAAGGTTTCGTATTAGACCATATCAAAGCCGGCAAGGCTATGACTATTTATCATGACCTGAAGCTTGACAAGCTTGATTGTACTGTTGCGATCATCAAGAACGCAAAGAGCAATAAGATGGGCAAAAAGGACATCATCAAGGTTGAGTGCCCGATTGAAGATCTGGATCTGGATATCCTTGGTTTCATTGATCACAATATCACCGTAAATATTATTAAGGATGAGAAGATCGTTGAGAAAAAAGACCTTCGTCTTCCGAAGCAGGTTGTAAACGTGATCAGATGTAAGAATCCCCGCTGCATCACTTCCATCGAGCAGGGACTGGATCAGGTGTTTGTTCTGGCTGATGAGGAGAATGAGGTTTACAGATGTAAATATTGTGAGGAGAAATACTCTGGTCACAGAAACAAATAAGTTATCTCTCTAAATCATTGTTTTTTATAACAATATTGATATTTTATTGTGGAAGCTGAATACAGCTTCCACTTTTTTGCCTTAAAGCGTGTTTGAGAGTGGAAAAAGACCTTTGGGTCCTGGTATCGGAGCGTTTTTATGTAATAGGAACATTACGGAGTAATTTCCTATTATATAAAAAACCTGGGAAAATCCAGCAGTGCTGAACCTTCTCAGGTTAAATATCACATTGTATGATACAATCCGATTCTTAAATACGCAAGCAGACCGATAAGCCGGGTTATGTCGTTGAGTGATCATCTGTCTAGGCCTTCCGTTGCCGAAAGGCTCAAGCGACCTACCTGAAAGCACGACGGGCCGCCGTATCGCTTTCTGCTCGGTCTTGCTTCGAATGGAGTTTACATGTGCCCGGCCTGTTACCAGGACGGCGGTAGTCTCTTACACTGCCTTTCCACCCTTACCATGGCAAGCCATGGCGGTTTATTTCTGTTGCACTGGTCTGGGAGTCGCCTCCACCGGACGTTATCCGGCATCCTGCCCTGTGAAGCCCGGACTTTCCTCGTCTGAACCCTTTCGTCTGTCCAGCCGCGATCACCTGGCCTGCTTGCGCAAGTGCTATTTTAACATTATTGTGATAAGATGTAAAGTGTTATTTGAATCGTTGCAAATAATCTATGAACCATTTATGATAATGTCCTAATATACCATAAAGGAAAATGTCCCAATGTAGTATAATGCTTCCATCAACAG
>NZ_JADPEX010000012.1:0-106723 GCF_015668065.1 Ruminococcus sp. 1001713B170207_170306_F1
CTGTTGATGGAAGCATTATACTACATTGGGACATTTTCCTTTATGGTATATTAGGACATTATCATAAATGGTTCATAGCTTTATTGCAAAGATACACTTAGGGGTTGCATAATTTGTAATAATACTGTATATTAATTGTAACGATTCGCGAAATGAGTCTGTTTTTGTAATATTATATGAAAAGAAGATGAATCAATTCAAAGCACCATTGCTTTGTAAAGGAGGAACTATATTATGAAAAAAGCAGCATTAGCCGTTTTGCTTCTGGGCGCAGCACTTTGCATCCCTGGATGTGGATTTGAGGAAGGTGCAGGAGCAAGCGTTACAGTTATACAGGCAACCCCGACCCCTATTCCAACACCAACCCCTGAGGCAACTCCTACACCAGAAGTTACTCCTACTCCAGAACCAGTTGTAGAGCAGACTGCAAGCGGTGTGAATGTAACCAAGCAGGATGGTACATATGTTGCGAATGCAGATATTAACCTTCGTGCAGATGCAAGTGCAGATGCTACCTGGATTGCAGGTGTAACAAGCGGTACACAGCTTACAAGTACAGGTGTATGCGACAATGGCTGGATTGAGGTTTCCTATGAGGGACAGACTGCTTATGTGTCCGGTGATTATGTAAGTGCAGTGGCAGCTGACGGTGCAGCCGCAGATGGAACTGCTGATCAGGCAGCTACAGAAGGAAGTGCAGATGCTGCAGCTGATGAGGCTGTCGCAGGCTGACAGGCTGGAAATTTAAGCGATGAAATGATGAGATGAAAGACGCTATGTAAATGGATGATATTATCGTTTGCATAGCGTTTTTTGAGTACTAAAGAAATTCCCTCCTGCCATGAAATGGTAAGAGGGAGATTTCTGAATATATCAAATCAAATTATTCCGGATAAACCAGTCTGTCTGGCTTGATGTCATACAGCACTTCATCCAGGAACTTCTTAGCCAGATATTTCGCCATTCCAAGGTTCATATCCAGATAATTTCCACAGTCTTTCGGGGAAGCACCAGGAACCTCGCCCTGGAAATCACGGATAAACTCAAAGGTTTCAACCATAAGCGGAACAATATCCTTAGATTCATAATCTCCGTTCAGCAGCAGATAATTGCCGGTACGGCAGCCCATTGGTCCCCAGTAGATCATCTTCGGTCCGAATTCCTTGTGGTTGCGAAGAAAAGTAGCAGCAAGATGCTCAATGGTGTGAAGCTCTGCTGTGTTCATAACAGGCTCCTCATTTGGGGAAGTCATACGAATGTCAAAAGTGGTGATCACACTATTTCCAACCGGATCTTTGCGGGAAACGTAAACGCCTGGCTGAAGTTTGATGTGATCTATTGTGAAACTGGTAATCTTTTCCATAAAAAAGACCTCGCTTTCTGATAAATTCTTTCTTGATTTTAGCAGACAATACAAGCTGTGGCAAGACAAAGAAAAAGAAATTGAACAATCTGTGAAAACAATTGTTTTTTACGTGATTTTCGTTATAATAGAAAAAGATGGCATCAAGAATTGGAGGCATAAAATCATGAAAAAAAGAAAAATTCTGGCAATGCTGATGGTGGCAGCTCTTTCCGCAGGAATGCTGGCAGGCTGTGGTTCAGATAATACGAAAGAGGAAAGCAAGAGCACAGAAGCAGCAGATACTAAAGAGAGCACAGAAGAAAATAAAGACACAGAAGAAACAAAAGAGGAAAGTACAGATGAGAGTGCTGACCAGTCAGAAGGAACGGAGGAAGAAGTTTCCGGCTTTACAGACGGTTCCGGGGATGGAGAAGATACAGATACAGCAGACGATACCAGCACTGTTCTGGATACTTCAGAGCATCTTACCGGTCTTCATCATGCAGAGATTGAGGTGAAGGACTACGGCACCATTAAGGTGGAACTGGATGCGGACACAGCACCTATCAGTGTAACCAACTTTGTGAAACTGGCACAGGAGCATTTCTATGACGGACTTACTTTCCACCGTATTATTGATGGATTTATGATCCAGGGCGGAGATCCGGAAGGAACCGGAAGAGGAGGCTCTGATGAGACTATTAAGGGCGAGTTTTCTGAGAATGGCGTAAAGAACGATATTTCCCATGAGAGAGGTGTGATCTCCATGGCAAGATCCTCAGACCCGGACAGTGCAAGCTCCCAGTTCTTTATCGTACAGTCTGACAGTACCTATCTGGATGGACAGTATGCCGCTTTCGGACATGTGACAGAAGGCATGGACATTGTTGACCAGATCTGCAAGGATGCAAAGCCTACAGATAACAATGGAACTATTTCTGCAGATGAGCAGCCGGTGATGACAAGCGTTACCATTATAGATTGATAAAGTACAGTTTGAGAATATCGAAGATAAAACACCCCTTTGGCAGACACAAATAATTGTAGTCTGTCTAAGGGGTGTTTTTTGAGTAAATACATGGGAAAAAGTTGTTGCTTTTTGTATACAAGTTACAGTTTGACTACAAGTACGGGCATAGGCGGATGATTAGGCCGGTTGTAATATTCTGTTTTAATAACCAGAAATTTCCTGGAATCCAGCACCTTCAGCCATTTCAGCAGTGCATCCCGTTCCTCAAACCCGGAATCTCCGCCGCTGTAGATACACAGCATCAGGATCCCGCCCTTTTTCAAAAGGGACAGGGATACGGTAAGTGCCTGAATACTGGATTCTGCCCTTGTGGCAAGAGTATGATCGCCCTTCGGCAGATAGCCGAAATTGAATACAATGCAGCTTACACTCACAGGCTCTGCGTATTTTCCCATATTTACGTGGGAATCCAGAAATAGTTCATAATTGTGGGGGGCATTTTCTTTTTCGAGCCGCTCTCTGGTATTGGCAAGTGCTATTTCCTGAATATCGAAAGCGAGTACATGCCCTTTTTCCCCACAAAGACGGGAAAGAAGCAGAGTGTCATTTCCGTTTCCCATGGTGGCATCAATGCAAAGGTCTCCTTCTTTTACATGCTCTGAGATAAAGTGGGCGCACCACTGTGTGATCTGGTAGTTCATAATGGTTCCTTTCTTTTGCAGTATCCTTATAATGAAAGTCGAAAACAGATGGCAAAATTTCCCGCAAAGTGGGGCATGCAGGTTGCGGGAAGGATTTTCAAACATGCTCTGGAATAGCTGTTAAAAGTCTAAGGCTATTATAACAGATAAAAAAACAAAGAAAAGATGCATATAAAGGTAAATTATGTATGAAAAGCCGAACATATAAAAAATACATTGCATTCATACGTCTCTTTGCATTATAATAAGCGGTACGGACAAAGATATAAAATAACAGATGAATTTTGTCCAAAAGATTTCAAAGAGAGATGAGGGAAGATAATGTTAGAGGGAAAGACAGTTCTTCTGGGAGTTACTGGAAGTATTGCAGCATATAAGATCGCATATCTTGCAAGTACGCTGAAGAAGCAGCAGGCAGACGTTCATGTGCTAATGACCAGAAATGCCACTAATTTTATTAATCCCATTACTTTTGAGACACTTACCGGGAATAAATGCCTTGTGGATACCTTTGACCGGAATTTTCAGTTCCAGGTAGAGCATGTGTCCATTGCGAAAAAGGCTGACGTTGTGATGATCGCACCGGCAAGTGCCAATGTGATAGGCAAGCTGGCTCATGGAATTGCAGACGATATGCTTACAACCACCATTATGGCATGCAGATGCAAGAAATTTATTTCTCCGGCGATGAACACCAATATGTTCGAGAACCCCATTGTCCAGGATAATCTAAAAACCTTGGAGCATTATGGATACGAAGTAATCGATCCTGCTGTAGGCTATCTTGCATGCGGCGATACCGGAGCGGGAAAAATGCCGGAGCCTGAGACTCTTTTAAACTATATTTTGAGAGAGTGTGCCTGTGAGAAGGATATGAAAGGGCTGAAGGTGCTGGTTACCGCCGGTCCTACCCAGGAGGCAATTGATCCTGTCCGTTATATTACCAACCATTCTTCCGGCAAGATGGGCTATGCCATTGCAAAAATGGCTATGCTGCGCGGAGCAGATGTCACACTGGTAAGTGGACGTACTGCACTTGCACCGCCACCATTTGTGAGAGTGGTTCCAGTGGTAACAGCCAGAGATATGTATGAGGCTGTAACCTCTGTCAGTCAGGAACAGGATATTATCATTAAAGCAGCAGCAGTGGCAGACTATCGTCCGGCCAGTGTGAGCGATGAAAAAATTAAAAAGAAAGACGATGACATGTCCATTGCCCTTGAGAGAACAGATGATATTCTGAAATATCTTGGAGAGCACAAACCGGATGGACAGTTTCTCTGTGGCTTTTCTATGGAAACAGAGAATATGATCGGTAATTCCAGAGTCAAACTTACCAGGAAAAATCTGGATATGGTAGCTGCCAACAATGTAAAAATGGCAGGCGCCGGATTCCAGGGGGACACCAATGTTCTGACTCTGATTACACAGGATGAGGAAGTATCACTCCCGCTAATGAGCAAGGAGGATGCAGCCGTTAAGATCCTGGATAAAATACTGCTTGAGAGAGTTCGCAGATAGTTATTTACAGGCTGTCATTCTGGCAGCATTTATAAATCTTTTGCGAAGCCGCAGGCAGTGGCACTGGTGTTATATTCGCAGATTGTATTTTATAAATCTGGACAGAGGATAACACATTTTTCAGAGTGGCGGGTAAATACCAAAAAAACATGCCCGCTGTTCCATACCGTATTGTATCCCTGAGTCTGAATAGGCTCTAATATAGGGAACGATAACAAGGAGGACAACATGAACAAAAAATTTGCAACATCTCAAATCACCTTACTGGGCCTTATGATCGCAATTCTTCTTCTTATGGCTTACACACCTCTTGGCTACCTGAATATCGGGCCTCTTGCAATCACCTTTAATATTATTCCGGTTGCCATCAGCGCAATTACAATGGGACCTGTAGGCGGAGCCATTGCAGGAGCCGTATTCGGACTTACCAGCTTTGGACAGTGTATCGGCATTGGCGGTACCAGCCTTATGGGTGTTACTTTGTTCGGAATTAATCCATTCCTGGCGTTTGTTCAGAGATTTATTCCAAGACTGGTTGACGGACTTCTTCTTGGATATATTTTCCAGGGAGTCCGCAGGAAATCAAAAAATATTTATCTTTCCTGTGCTGTAACAGGATTTCTTTCTGCATTTTTAAATACTCTGTTTTTTATGGGGTTATTAGTTGGTCTTTTTGGAAATACCGAGTATGTACAGGGACTTATGGGTGGAAAAAACGTGATTCTGTTCATCTGTACATTTGTAGGAATCAACGCAGTATGTGAAATGCTTTCCGCTACCGTTATCACAGGTGCTGTAGGAGCAGCCCTTTACAAGGCAAGGCTTCTTCCGGGAACAGAGAAGAAATCTGAGAAAGTGGTAAAAACAGCAGAAGTTTAAGAAAATTGAAAACAGACAGACTGTTTGCAAAAATGGCCGCTGATTGCGGCTGATGATAGAGAAACCATGGAGGAAAAAATGATTTTAGCAATTGATATTGGAAACACAAATATTGTGGTTGGCTGCATTGATTCAAAGCAAACTTATTTCATTGAGAGACTTTCCACTGTCCGTACAAAAACAGAACTGGAATACGCAGTTGACCTGAAGACAGTTTTGGATTTATATCATATTAAGCGGATTGATATTGAAGGCTGCATTATTTCCTCTGTAGTACCGCAGATTACCAATGCCGTGAAGCTTGCAGCTGAAAAGGTTCTGAAAAAAGAACCTATGGTATTGGGACCAGGTGTAAAAACAGGTCTGAATATCCTGATGGATAATCCCGGACAGCTTGGAGCAGATCTTGTAGCAAATGCAGTTGCAGGAATTCATGAATATTCTCTTCCACTGGCAATTATTGATATGGGAACTGCAAGTACGGTAAGCGTGGTAGATGAGAAGAAGCATTATGTGGGAGGCATGATTTTTCCCGGAATGGGAGTGTCCCTGGATGCCCTTACAGCCCGTGCTTCTCAGCTTAGCGGAATCAGTATTGAAGCACCGAAGCGCATCATTGGAAAAAATACCATTGAATGCATGAAAAGCGGTGTGATTTACAGCAATGCAGCAGCCCTTGACGGAATTGTTGACAGAATTGAAGAAGAGCTTGGTCAGAAAATTACAGTTGTTGCAACTGGTGGTCTTGCACGTAAGATTATCCCACATTGCAAGCGGGAGATTTTGTTGGATGAGGATCTTTTGTTAAAAGGTTTGCTCATTATATATGAGAAGAACAGAAAAGAATTATAAGCTTTCTGAGAAAAAATGAGACAGGTCAGAACTTCACGGTTATGAGGTTCTGGCCTGTTTTGCGGTATATTTTACACGAATTCGGTTGCCATTAGGAACGATGAAAGGCATCTGCAAAATCTTCTGGGACAGGGGCAGTAATACACATGTTTTCTCCTGTAACAGGGTGAGCAAATTCCAGCTGAAAGGAGTGCAGGGGCTGTCTTTTTATAATTCTGTAATCTGGATTGTAGAGAAAGTCTCCTGGCAGCGGATGTCCAATGTACTTCATATGCACACGGATCTGATGAGTGCGTCCGGTTTCCAGATGGAGCTCGATGAGAGAGTAGGAATGATAGGTGGCTAATCGCTCATAGTGTGTGACCGCACTTTCCCCATTTGCGAAATCCACCTGTCTTTCGATGGTGGAATCTGCTACACGCCCGATAGGCGCATCAATAGTTCCCTGCTCTAGTGTGAATCCCTGTACAATTGCCAGATAGGTACGCCGGATCTGACGCTGCTTCATCTGGGCAGAGAGAACTGCTGCGCTATAAGGGTTTTTCGCCAGAATCAGGGCTCCTGTGGTGTCTCTGTCCAGACGGTTGATGCAGCGGTAGACGAACTGCTGTCCTTTTTCTTTAAAATACCAGGCAACTCCATTCGCCAGTGTATTATCATAATTTCCAATGGAAGGGTGCACAGGCATGTCTGCCGCCTTATTTATGACTAAAATATCTTCATCTTCATATAGAATAGAAAGATCCATTTTCACAGGCAGGATATTCTCGGTGTTGTCCGCTTCCGGAATATGTATGTGAAGAGAATCCCCGGCCTGAAGAATTGATTTCCCAAATCCCCGTTCACTATTTAGCTGAATCGCATTTTTATCTGCCTTCATGGAAGATAAAATTCCCCGGGAAAAGCCCTTGCTCCTGAGAAAATCAAGAAGCTGCATTCCTTCCTGCTCTGGCTTTATAGTGTATGTAAGAATTCTGTCCAAGGTGTTCCTCCTAAAATTGTATTAAAATTATGTTGAAACATAAGGATTGTGCGTAATTAAATACTGTATTTTTTTCGCTCAAGGTGTATAATAGCACAGAAAATATTTGCATGGAAGTATCTGAAGCAGTTTTATGAGATATACATCCATGCGACAGGAACTATTTATACATTTAAGGAAAAAGAGAAAACATATGAAACAACAGCAACATCTTTTTACAAACAAAATGCTCCGGGCGCTTCTTGTTCCCATTATTATGGAGCAGCTATTAAATGCCTTGATGGGTACGGTAGATACTATGATGGTCAGCAATGTAGGTTCTGCGGCCATTTCCGCCGTTTCTCTTGTGGACTCTATCAATGTACTGATTATTCAGGCCTTTTCTGCACTGGCAGCAGGAGGTACCATTATCTGTACCCAGTATCTTGGACAGAAGAATCACGAGATGGCGAACAAATCAGCCAGGCAGGCACTTTTTATCATAACAGCCATTTCTGTCTTCATCGTTGTGCTTGGACTTGCTTTCCGTGCACCGCTTCTTAGCTTTATTTTCGGAAAAGTAGACGCGGATGTTATGGAGAATTCTATGGTGTATTTCTTTTATACTGTGCTGTCCTATCCTTTTATTGCACTTTATGATGCCGGAGCATCCATTTTCCGTGCACAGGAAAACACCAGAGGACCGATGGTAATTTCCATTATTTCCAATGTGATGAATATTGTGGGAAATGGAATCCTGATCTGGGTATTTCATATGGGAGTTGCCGGAGCAGCCATTTCCACACTGGTATCCAGAATTTTCTGTGCAGTAGTAGTGCTGTACCAGCTTAGAAAAGACAGGCAGCCAATTGTGGTACGTGATTATCTGAAAATCCGTCCGGATGGAAAAATGATTGGCAGGATTCTTGCCCTTGGCATTCCTTCTGGCATAGAGAACAGCATGTTCCAGCTTGGAAAGCTGGCAATCCAGTCTACAGTCTCTACACTTGGAACCACTGCAATTGCAGCCCAGGCTATGACAAATATGCTGGAGATGTTAAATGGAACAGCTGTAATTGGTGTTGGAATCGGACTTATGACAGTAGTGGGACAGAGTCTTGGAGCCGGAAAAAAAGACGAGGCAGTTTATTATATGAAGAAACTGATGATCTTTTCCGAAGTCTTTCTCATCGCCTGCTGTGCAGTGGTATATGTCCTTGCACGGCCGATTACCATGATTGGTGGAATGGAAGCTAAAAGCGCTGAAATGTGTCTTGATATGATGTTCTGGATCACCATTGTGAAACCAATCGTATGGATGTTTGCGTTTATTCCGGCTTACGGCATGCGTGCGGCAGGAGATGTGAAGTTTTCCATGATTACTTCCTGCATTACTATGTGGACTTTCCGCTTTTGCCTGTGCGTTTATCTGATCCGGGTATGTGGCATGGGACCGATGGCGGTCTGGATCGGAATGTTCACAGACTGGACGGTACGTGCGATCGTGTTCAGTCTGCGGTTTAAGAGTGGAAAATGGATGGAACATAAAGTTGTGTAAAAGGTAACTGCAAAAGATAAGGAAAGCGATCCCCTTTTATTGACTTTTAAATGGCAAAATTATATAATGTAACGGATAAAAACAGGGAAAAGCATGATCAGGAAGCCAGGTGTAATTCCTGCACAAGTCCGTTACTGTACAGTCAGATACTGGTTGCTTTTTCAGAAACAGGATTTCCTGCGGCAACCGGGATAAGACTGATAGGAAAGAAGCTTTGTTGTCAGGACAGGGCTTCTTTTATTTACGTAACAGATGGGGCGGACGTGAAGATTGCCGTCACAATCCCGGAAACCCGCATAGCGGGTTCCTCATAGCTTTGGAGGCAAGAAACATGGAACATAAGACAGGATTGGAAGATTATTATGTGATCCGCGGACAGAAGAAAATGCGTTTTGGCTATACCACAGGTTCCTGCGCGGCAGCAGCTTGCAAGGGCGCCTGCCTGATGCTTCTGGGAAAAGAAAAGTTAACATCTGTACCGCTTATGACTCCCAAGGGAATCCTCCTTGACCTGGAACTGCATGACATTCAGATCAGTGAAAATCAGGTTACCTGTGCAGTGAAAAAAGATGCCGGAGATGATCCAGACACAACAAATGGCATTCTTGTGTATGCTACAGTGTGGAAGACGGATACTGCCGGAATCGTCATAGATGGCGGAGTGGGCGTAGGCAGAGTTACAAGACCCGGGCTCTCCCAGAAAGTAGGAGAAGCGGCGATCAATCCTGTTCCTCGTGCCATGATCCTTCGAGAAGCAGAAGAAGCTGCAGTTTCCCATGACTATGAGGGAGGGCTGAAGGTTGTGATTTCTGTTCCGGAAGGTGTAGAGATCGGCAAGAAGACCTTTAATCCCAGGCTGGGAATCACAGGGGGAATTTCCATTCTTGGAACCTCCGGAATTGTGGAGCCTATGAGTGAAAAAGCTCTTGTAGAAAGCATTCATGTGGAAATGAAGCAGCACTTTACCCAGGGCGAGAAGTACCTTCTTGTGACTCCGGGAAACTATGGGGCAGATTATCTGCGTGAGCACATGACCTTACCTTTCGAACGAAATATTAAGTGCAGCAATTATGTGGGAGAAACCATTGATATGGCTGTGGATATGGGAGTGAAAGGAATCCTGTTTGTCGCCCATATTGGCAAGTTTGTAAAGGTAGCAGCAGGAATTATGAACACCCATTCCCACAGTGCAGATGCCCGTATGGAAGTGCTTGCAGCCAATGCCCTCAGAGTGGGAGCGGATGGAGATACTGCAAGAGATATCCTGAATTGCAATACCACAGATGATGCCCTTGATATTTTGCACGAAAAAGGCCTTTTAGAGCCTGCAATGCAAGAAATTATGGAAAGAATCCAGTTTTATCTGGATCACCGTTCTTATGAACAAATTAAGCTTGGTGCGGTTGTTTTTAACAATGTATATGGATATCTGGGAAAAACAAGAGATGCCGGTGAACTGATTCAGGAAATTCAAAAGCAGGATGAAATGCTTAAACTTCAAATGTAAGCGGGATGATAGAGTGTGCAAATTGCAGGCATGGACAGTATGTTGTAGGGCATTTTTACGAATAAAGATATGTTCAGTTTATGAGAGCAAAAAATAAAAACAGAGTAGTTATGTTTAAAAACTATTTCAGAAAGAGAGATCTATGACAGGAAAATTATATGGCGTAGGAGTTGGCCCAGGGGATCCGGAGCTGATCACTTTAAAGGCCTTAAGACTTACAAAGGAAGCAGATATACTGGCTTTTCCAGGGGAAAACCCAAAAGAATCTGTGGCATACAGGATCATGAAAGGAGCGTACCCGGAAATTGACAGCAAACAGATGATTTCCCTGCCAATGCCCATGATCAAAGACAGAGAAGAACTGAAACGTGTTCATGATGAAGGAGCAAAAATAATTGCAGAATGGCTTGAGAAAGGAAAAAATGTAGTATTTCTCACCCTGGGAGACCCGACCGTATATTCTACATATATTTATGTACACAAACGTGTGGAACAGCTGGGATATGCCACAGAAATCGTCAGCGGCATTACATCCTTTTGTGCAGTCAGTGCCAGATTTAATGAAGGACTGGTGGAAAAATCCCAGCAGCTTCATGTAATCCCTGCCTCCTATCAGATAGAAGAAGCATTGAAGCTTCCCGGAACGAAAGTTTTGATGAAAACCGGCAAAAAAATGCAGGAAGTAAAAGCACAGATCAAAGCATCTGGTAATAAGGCCGAGATGATTGAAAATTGCGGAATGCCAGATGAGAAAATTTATAGAAGTGTGGAAGAAATTCCAGATGATGCAGGTTATTATTCGTTGATCATTGTGAAGGAAAAATAAGATAATGTAAATAAAAAACCAATGTAGGCAAAGTGAAAATTTATTAAAGTAAGAATTATAAAACTTTGCTGCACAATAAAAATTATAGTGAAAAAGGAGAGAAAGCCATGATTCATTTCGTAGGAGCAGGTTCCGGAGCACCGGATCTGATCACCGTAAGGGGAAAGAAATATCTGGAAGAAGCAGACGTAGTTATTTATGCAGGATCTCTGGTAAATCCCAAACTTCTGGAGTATACAAAGGATATTTGTACTATTTATAACAGTGCAAAGATGACACTGGAAGAGGTGCTTTCTGTTATGGAAAAGGCAGAAGCGGCCGGCAAGACAACAGTAAGACTTCACACAGGTGATCCCTGTATTTATGGTGCCATCCGTGAGCAGATGGATGTGCTGGATGAGAAAGGGATTGCTTATGATTACTGTCCTGGTGTCAGTGCATTCTGCGGTGCGGCAAGTGCTTTAAATCTGGAATATACGCTGCCGGATATTTCCCAGAGCGTGATCATCACCCGTATGGAAGGCAGAACTCCGGTTCCGCCAAAGGAAAGCATTCAGTCCTTTGCTGCTCATCAGGCAACTATGGTTGTTTTTCTCAGCACAGGAATGCTGGAAGAACTGAGCAGAAGACTGATCGAAGGCGGTTATACGGCAGATACTCCTGCTGCGATTGTGTATAAGGCAACCTGGGAGGATGAGAAGAAATTTGTGTGCACAGTAGGAACCCTGGCGCAGACTGCGAAGGAGAATCATATTACGAAGACTGCACTTATGATCATTGGAGACTGCGTAAATGCCGCTCATTATGACCGTTCCAAGTTATACGATCCAGGATTTACAACAGAGTTCCGTGAAGCAACGAAATAAGAATAAGGTTATTTGATATGGCAGCTTAGGTTAGAGCCTGTTCCAGATGAAAGGAAAACGGATGAAAATTTCCATGATATGCTACACCCTGACAGGGCAGCAGACAGGAGAGAAACTAAAAAAGGGACTGGAAAAAGAAGGAAATATAGTTTCTCTTTTCACAAAGAGCAAATACATTCCAGATTCTATAAAGGGAAGCTGCGGGAAATGGACGGGAGAACAGTTCGAAAATGCAGACAGTATCATTTTCATTGGAGCAGCCGGAATTGCAGTGCGCAGCATCGCTCCTTTTATACAGAGCAAAAAGAAAGACCCGGCTGTGCTGGTAGTAGATGAATTGGGCAAATTCGTGATATCCCTGTTGTCCGGACATCTTGGCGGGGCAAATGAACTTGCCTGTCTGGCTGCAGACATTTTACAGGCAATCCCTGTAGTCACAACAGCCACAGATCTTGAGGGAAAATTTGCTGTGGATGTGTTTGCAAAGAAAAACAACTGTCACATTTTTCGAATGAAAGAGGCGAAAGAGGTTTCTGCCGCGCTGCTGGCAGGTGAAAAGGTTGGATTCTACAGCGAATTTCCCTGGGAGGGAGAACTGCCAAAGGGACTGATCTGGTGCCGAAAGACTGGCATATCACTTTCAGAAATACAGTATGAGACTGTGGACGGCACACCGCTTCCAGAGGTGGGGATTGCCGTGACCGTACATAAAAGCTGTCATCCCTTTGTCTCAACGACGCACGTAGTTCCACCGGCTGTCGTGCTTGGAATGGGCTGCCGGAAAAATAAAGAATCAGAAGCCGTGGAAAAAGCAGCATTCAGCCGCCTGAAAGAAAATGACATTTATCCGGAGGCAGTTGCAGCTCTTGCAAGCATTGATGTAAAAAAAGAAGAACCCGGGCTTCTGGCTCTTTCAGAAAAGCTGGGAGTTCCTTTCAAAACATTTTCCAGTGAGGAACTTCTGTCTGTGCAGGGTGAATTCACCTCATCCTCTTTTGTGAGTAAGACAGTAGGTGTGGATAATGTGTGTGAACGAAGCGCGGTGAAAGCCGCAGAGAATCATACTGGCATTCATTTTATACAGAGAAAACGGGGCGCAGAGGGCGTGACAACGGCTCTTGTCCTTGGAGATTGGAGGATACGTTTTGAGTAAAGAAAAGAAAATCTATGTGGTAGGAATCGGACCAGGTTCTTATGAAGGAATGACAGGAGCTGCAGCTACAGCTCTTGAAAAAAGTGATGTGATCGTTGGATACACTGTTTATATTGATCTTGTAAAAGACCATTTTCCGGGAAAATCTTTTCTCACTACACCTATGAGAAAGGAAGTAGACCGCTGTGTAATGGCTTTTGATGAGGCTATGAAAGACCAGACAGTTTCCATGATCTGCAGTGGTGATGCGGGAGTTTACGGAATGGCTGGTCTTATGTATGAAATCGGCGCAAACTATCCGGAGGTGGAGCTGGAAGTAGTTGCAGGTGTTACAGCAGCAACCGGAGGAGCAGCAGTGCTTGGTGCTCCATTGATCCATGATTTCTGTCTGATCAGTCTCAGTGATCTGCTCACACCATGGGAAAAGATCGAGAAGCGTCTTCTTCTGGCTTCGGAAGCTGATTTTGTGATTGTTCTTTACAATCCGTCCAGTCACAAGAGACACGATTATCTGAAAAAAGCCTGCGAACTTATGCTTCAACACAAATCTCCGGAAACAGTATGCGGTACCGTGCAGAACATTAACCGCGAGGGTGAAACTGCCAGGGTTATGACTCTGGCTGAATTGAAAGAAACACAGGTAGATATGTTTACCACTGTATTTATCGGAAATTCACAGACCAGAAATATTGATGGAAAAATGGTAACACCAAGAGGATATAAAAATGTCTGATGTTGTTGTTTTTGCAGGCACCACAGAAGGCTGTGAAATCTGCAGCTTTCTGGCAAAAAATAAAGTAAGTGTGCTTGCATGTGTCGCTACCGATTACGGAAGCAAATCATTAAAAGAGGACGAATATCTGAAAATCCACGCTGGCCGCCTGAATGGGACGGAGATGGAAAAGCTTCTGAAAAAACTCAGTCCCGGACTGGTGCTGGATGCTACCCATCCGTATGCTGCCGAGGTAACGGAGAACATTCGTGCTGCCTGCCAAAATACAGGTTTTTCTTACCAGCGAGTATTAAGAGAGGCCGGTGCTTATCAGGATAAGGCTGTTTATGTGGAGAATACAGAGGCAGCAGTGGAATTTCTGGAAGGTACAAAAGGAAATATCCTGCTTACCACAGGCAGCAAGGAGCTTGGAAAATTTACAGCTTTATCTGATGCAGGAGAACGCATTTATGCCCGTGTTCTGTCTTTGCCATCTGTGATGGAAACCTGCAAAGGTTACGGCTTTGAGGGCAAGCATCTGATCGGTATGCAGGGACCCTTTTCCATGGAATTAAACGCAGCCATGCTTCGACAGTATGACTGCAGATATCTTGTGACAAAGGATACAGGAAAAGCAGGTGGTTTTCAGGAGAAAATTGATGCTGCACTTATGTGCGATGTGATTCCTGTTATAATTGGAAGACCGTTGCAGGAAGAGGGCCTTTCTGTGGCAGAATGTAAACATATGCTAACGGAACATTTTGGACTCACCCTGAAACCTCACGTTACACTCCTGGGAATTGGGATGGGAAGTGAGAAAACCCTTACAATTCAGGGAAAAAGGGCAGTTCAAAGAGCTGATCTGATCATTGGGGCCAGGCGTATGGCAGATTCCATCCGGGAGCCGGGACAGCCGGTGGTGTATGAATACCGCAGCGATGTGATTGGAGCTTATATTAAGAGCCATCCGGAATATGAGAATATTGTGATAGCTTTGTCCGGGGATGTGGGATTCTACAGCGGAGCGAAGAAGCTGTTGGATGTGTTGAATGGAAGGAAACCAGAGGGGGGTTTAGCAGATGATTTTGAAGGGCAGGAGCACAGTGAAAAAGAGAATGGCTGTGTCTCCATTGAGATTATCTGCGGAATTTCTTCTGTGGTTTATTTTATGTCCCAGATCGGTTTATCCTGGGATGATGCGAAGATCACCAGCGCCCACGGGAAAAACTGCAATCTGACTTCTCTGATCCGGCACAACAGAAAGGTTTTTTCTATTTTGGGAACGGGAAGTGCGGTGGCAGAGCTGGCACAGAAACTGGTGAAATATCAGATGGGAGAAGTTCTTCTTTATGTGGGAGAGAATCTATCCTATCCGGAGGAACGGATATTTGCGGCAAAAGCCAGTGAACTGGCTTCTTATGAAGGACAGGCTCTGAGTGTGGTCTGTGCTTATAATGAAAACGCCACGCCTGCATTTTCTACCCATGGAATCAGAGATGAAGAATTTATCAGGGGAAAAGCGCCTATGACAAAGGAAGAGGTGCGAAGCGTTTCCCTTTCCAAATTGAAACTTCATCAGGATTCCATCTGTTACGATGTGGGAGCCGGAACCGGATCTGTTTCGGTGGAGATGGCCCTTCGGGCGGATCAGGGACAGGTATTTGCTGTTGAGAAAAAAGCGGATGCAGTGGAACTTCTTTACGAAAATAAACGGAAGTTTGCAGCAGATAATCTGGAAATCATAGAAGGAGAGGCTCCTGAGGTGCTTTGGCAACTGCCGGTTCCTACACATGCGTTTATTGGCGGTTCTTCTGGAAATCTGAAGGAAATCGTCGCCCTGCTTTTACATAAAAACAGGGAAGTGCGGATTGTGATCAATTGCATTACTCTGGAAACAATCAGTGAGGCATTGAATGTATTAAGAGAATATAATTTCCAGGAACAGGATGTAGTGCAGCTTGCAGTTTCCAGATCAAAGGAGCTTGGAAGGTATCACCTGATGATGGGAGAAAATCCTATTTATATCATTACCTGCCAGAGCCCCCGGGCGCAGATATGACAGGTGTGGTTTTCTTAAGAGTGCAGAAAAAGGTTGTTGGCGCGGAAAGAAGAGGAGGACTATCATGAAAAAAAGAATACCCAGGATCTTGCTTGCAGCAGGAGCCAGCGGAAGCGGGAAAACACTTCTCACCTGTGGTCTGCTGCAGGTACTGGTAAACAGAGGAATAAAGACAGTCTCCTTTAAATGCGGACCGGATTATATTGATCCCATGTTCCATACCCAGGTAATTGGTACAAAATCCCGAAATCTGGACACTTTTTTTACAGGAGAGGAGATTACCCGATCTCTTCTTGCAAAAAACAGTGCTGACTGTGAAATTGCAGTGATGGAAGGCGTTATGGGTTTTTACGATGGAGTGGCAGGAACCACTACTTTGGCAAGTGCTTATGATCTGGCGCGAGTTACGGATACGCCGGTTATTCTGATCGTGAACAGCAAGGGAATGAGTGTCTCTCTTGCTGCCTACATAAAAGGCTTTCTGGAATACAAAAAAGACAGCCGCATAAAAGGCGTGATTTTTAACCAGATGTCCCCTATGCTCTATCCCAGAATGAAGAAACTGGTGGAAGAGGAGCTTGGCATCAAAGTACTGGGCTATGTGCCAAGGGTGGAAGATTGTGTGATCGAGAGCCGACACCTGGGACTGATTTTGCCAGAAGAAATCCCGGAACTGAAGGGACGGCTTTTGAAGTTGGCAGAAGTGCTGGAGAACAGTCTGGAAATAGAAGAGATATTAAAACTGGCCAATGAGGCACCAGTGTTGGAATATCCATTGTTGGAAAAGACAGATGAGAGATCCCTATGTCAGCCATCTGGAACCAGTGCAATAGCTGAAAAGGTGAAAAGAGAAGTGGATGTATTGACTGAAATGAGTCAGGTGTGTACCTGGAAAAGCCCAAAGAAGCTTCGGATCGGTCTTGCGAAAGATGAGGCATTCTGCTTCTTTTATGAAGACAATCTGGATCTTCTTCGTTCCATGGGTGCCGAGCTGGTGGCCTTTTCGCCTGTACATGACGGACATTTACCAGAAAATCTGGACGGACTTCTTCTCTATGGTGGATATCCGGAATTAAATGGAAAAGCATTGGAGGAGAATCTTTCTATGCGGCAGGAAATTGCGGCAGCCATAAAGGATGGAATGCCCTGTCTTGCAGAATGCGGTGGGTTCATGTATCTCCACGAAAGCATGGAGGGAATGGATGGGAAATTCTATGAAATGGCAGGCGTTATTCCGGGTAAGGTATGGCGAACACCCAGACTGACCCGGTTTGGCTATATTACTTTGAGGCAGAATAAGGGGATTTCCGATGGAAAACAGGAAACAGCGATTCTTGGGGAGTCAGATCTTGGAGTAAGTCCGGCCCATGAATTTCATTATTTTGATTCGGATAATTGTGGAACTGCATTTCATGCTTCCAAACCGGAAAGCAAACGCGGGTGGGACTGCATGCACGGCTTTGATCATTTGTTAGCTGGCTTTCCTCATTTATATTATTACGCAAATCCGAAAATCCCACAGGCATTTTTAAAAAAGTGTCTGGAGTATAAGGAGTTACAAAAATGATACGATTATTAACTCTTCCAGCAGGTTTTATTCTTGACCTGCTTATAGGAGATCCAAGATGGCTATATCATCCGGTATGTCTTATAGGAAATCTGATCAGCATACTGGAAAAAGGAATACGAAAGGTGTTTCCGAAAACAGATAAGGGTGAGCGGGCAGGAGGCATTCTGGAAGTTGTTCTTGTCTGTTTTATTACCTTTTTTATTCCTTACGTTGTAATCCATCTGCTTTATAAATGGAATTTCTGGCTGGGCTTTGCACTGGAGACTTTCTGGTGCGGACAGCTGCTTGCAACAAAATCATTGAAAGTGGAAAGTATGAAAGTATATGACCGCCTGAAAAACGGAACCATTGAGGAAGCGCGTTATGCCGTTTCCATGATCGTGGGACGTGATACACAGGCACTTTCAGAAATCGGAGTGACGAAGGCAGCTGTGGAAACGGTTGCGGAAAATTCCTCTGACGGAATTATTGCCCCTATGTTTTATATGGCAATCGGTGGAATTCCCCTGATGTTTTTGTACAAGGGCATCAACACTATGGATTCTATGCTTGGATATAAAAACGATAAATATCTGTATTTTGGAAGATGTGCAGCCAGACTTGACGATGTGGCGAATTATATTCCAGCCAGAATTTCCGGTTGGTTGATGGCATTGTCCACAGTATTTGTTGGAATGGATACCAAAAATGCAGTAAAAATATACAGAAGAGACCGCCGCAATCATGCAAGCCCCAATTCTGCCCAGACAGAAGCGGCTATGGCAGGAGCACTGGATGTTCAGCTGGCAGGAAATGCTTATTATTTTGGTAAGCTATATGAAAAACCGACGATCGGGGATCCGATCCGCCCGGTTGAAATCGAGGATATTCCAAGAGCGAATAAGCTGCTTTATGCAACCTGTATTGTGGGAGCAATTTTATTCTTCGGGCTGAGTGTTCTTCTGAAAACTGTGTTATAGCGGATTTTGCTGAAAAAACAGCAACAAATAAAAGATTAAAGTATGTTTTAAAATTGTGACGCACATCTTACAGAAAGCCTTTTTCAAACACGCTTTAGATCATGTAATTACTTGAATGGAGACAACAATGGAAAAACACATACATGGCGGTGATGTGTATCATCATCAGGGGTGCATTGACTTTTCAGCAAACTGCAATCCTCTTGGTACCCCGGAGGGAATCAAAAAAGCGATCATTGAAAGTCTGGAGCATATAAATGACTACCCCCAGGTAGGCTGCACTCCCTTAAAAAAAGCCATTGCAGAATATGAGAATACGAAGCCGGATCAGGTGATCTGCGGAAACGGCGCTGCAGAGGTGATCTTTTCCCTTTGCCGGGCGGTGAATCCAAGACGGGCTCTGGTGCCGGCTCCGACTTTTGCAGAATACCAGCAGGCATTATATAGTGTAGATTGCCAGGTAGAGTTTTTTCTCCTGAATGGGAAAAAGAGGTTTGTGCTGGAGGAAAACTTCTTACAGGCATTGACAGAAGAGATTGACATTATTTTCCTGTGTAATCCCAATAATCCAACCGGGCTTCTGGTGGAAAAACCGTTGCTGGAAAAAATTCTGAAGCGTTGTCAGGAGCTTAATATTCTTATGGCAGTGGATGAATGCTTCCTGGATTTCGTTCCATCACCAGAAAAATATACGCTAAAAGAATATCTGGAAACCTATGACAATCTGTTTCTTCTGAAAGCTTTTACAAAGCGCTATGCTATGGCAGGTGTGAGACTTGGCTATGGTCTTTGCGGAAATAAAGGACTTCTGAGGAAAATGGAAGGTGTATGTCAGCCCTGGAATGTCTCTTCCATGGCACAGGCAGCAGGTCTGGCGGCTTTGCAGGAAAGAGAATATGTAGAAAAGGGAAGACAGGTGACCTTTCAGGAACTGGCATATCTGAAAGAAGAACTGACGGCGCTTGGCTATCCGGTTTATCCTTCTCAGGCGAATTACGTGTTTTTTATAGGTCCGGCGGATTTGTATGAGAAGCTGGAGCAGAAGAAGATCCTGATACGCGATTGCAGTAATTATACCGGGCTTTCCAAAGGATATTACAGGGTGGCGGTGAAGAAACATGAAGAAAATCAGCAGCTTGTCAGGGCATTGAAAGAAATAAATAGAACCAAAGTTGAAAATGTGATTTTATAAAAGGAGGAACACATTTTGGCAAAAGCAATCATGGTGCAGGGGACAATGTCTAATGCCGGAAAAAGCCTTCTGGCAGCAGGCCTTTGCAGAATTTTTAAACAGGACGGGTACCGTGTGGCACCTTTCAAGTCCCAGAATATGGCGTTGAATTCTTTTATCACAAAAGAAGGTCTGGAAATGGGACGTGCCCAGGTGATGCAGGCAGAAGCAGCCGGAATTGCTCCTTCTGTTCTGATGAATCCTGTTCTTTTAAAGCCTACAAACGATGTAGGCTCCCAGGTGATCGTAAACGGTGAGGTTCTGGGAAACATGAGCGCCAGGGATTATTTCAAATATAAGAAAAAACTGGTGCCGGATATTATGAAGGCTTACAATGCTCTTGCAGCAGAAAATGATATTATTGTTATAGAAGGAGCAGGAAGTCCGGCAGAAATCAATCTGAAAAGTGATGATATCGTAAATATGGGTATGGCGAAAATGGCGAAGGCTCCGGTGCTTTTGGTAGGGGATATTGACCGTGGCGGTGTTTTTGCCCAGCTGATCGGAACTGTTATGCTTCTGGAAGAAGACGAGAAGGAGATGGTAAAAGGTCTGATCATCAATAAATTCCGTGGAGACAAAACCATTCTGGATCCTGGGGTGGAAATGCTGGAGGAAAGAAGCGGCATTCCGGTTGTAGGCGTAGCTCCTTATCTGAATATTCAGGTGGAGGATGAGGACAGCCTTACGGAACGTTTTGAGACAAAGCGGACAGTAGACCTGATTGACATTGCGGTGATCCGAGTGCCCAGAATATCTAATTTCACAGATTTTAATCCGTTGGAGAGTATCCAGGGGGTTTCCCTTCGCTATGTGAAAAATCCATCAGAGCTTGGTAATCCGGATATGATCATTCTGCCGGGAACCAAAAATACAATGGAAGATCTTCTGTGGATGAGGGAAAATGGTCTGGAAGCGTTGATCCTGAAGGAGGCTGCGAAAGGAAAGCTGATTTTTGGAATCTGCGGTGGCTATCAGATGATGGGCGAGACTTTAAGCGATCCTCATGGAGTGGAAGCTGGCGGAACGATCAAAGGTATGGGTCTTCTTCCAATGGATACCGTTTTTGCAAAGAAAAAGACCAGAACCAGAGTGGAAGGCTCTTTCGGCCAGCTGACTGGTGCGTTTGCAAAGCTTAGTGATACTGCTCTGGAAGGATATGAGATCCATATGGGTGAGACTGCCCTGAAAGGAGATGCAAAGCCATCTACCAGTATTCAGGATAGCGTAACCGGAGAGAGAAAGTCGGATGGTGCTTATCTTGACAATGTATGTGGAACCTATGTACATGGTGTTTTTGATAAAGAGGCAGTAGCTGAGGCAATCGTACAGATCATTGGAGAAAAGAAAGGTCTGGATGTATCTGGAATGACTGGTATGGATTTCCAGGCGTTTAAGGAAACCCAGTATGATATTCTGGCAGCAGAGCTCCGGAAACATCTGGATATGAAGAAGATATATGAAATCCTGGAAGAGGGGGTACAAATATGAAGGTAGAACTGGAAAATGTAAAACCAATGGACATAGAGAAAAGAAGCTTTGAAATCATCACAGAGGAGCTTGGTGATACTCCTCTGCTCCCGGGAACAGAGCTGGTGGTAAAGAGATGTATTCACACAAGCGCTGATTTTGATTACGCGAAAAATCTTTGTTTTTCCGAAAACGCAGTGGAAAAAGCGATTCAGGCAATTAAAGATGGCGCCTGTATTGTAACCGACACCCAGATGGCAAAAGCAGGAATCAATAAACGCGCCCTTGCAAGGTATGGCGGTGAGGTTTACTGTTTTATGTCAGATGAGGATGTGGCGAAGATTGCGAAAGAAAATGGTTCCACCCGTGCCACAGCCAGCATGGACAAGGCGGCCGGGTTGGATAAAAAGCTGATCTTTGCTATTGGAAATGCACCTACAGCACTGGTTCGCCTTTATGAGCTGATCGAGGAGAAAAAGCTGGATCCGGAGCTGATCATCGGTGTGCCTGTGGGGTTTGTGAATGTAGTGCAGTCCAAGGAACTGATCATGCATACAGAGGTACCGTACATTGTAGCCCGCGGGCGTAAGGGTGGATCAAATATCGCAGCGTGCATCTGTAATGCCTTGCTGTATATGATTGACAACAACCGGGGATAAAAAAACGGCGTATACTCTGTCTGTGGTAAATGGCAAAGTATACGCTGCTTTTACTATAAAAGTCCCGGACGGCAGCTGTGGGAGCGCCATAGGCGCGGAACAGCTGACTTTCATATATGGTGATGTCGCCGAATAGGCGACATATCCGTTTAGTCCAAAACTACAGACTTCAGCAGTTCACAGGCCGGGATGAAATCCTGTACTGGCATGGAAGAGCAGGACATAAGTACCGTCACATCTTTTTCACTTTCTTTTAAAATTTGTAAATTCAGGCTTTTTTCAGAAGCCTGTTTTTTTAATTCATCCCCGCTTTTTTCATAAGGCAAAGTAAGAGCCAGACTGGTACCGGCTGCGCCTACCTGAATCTGACAGCCAGTGCCAAATACCTGACGGACTGAGCTGCGAAGCTGCTTTAATTTGGAGGAATAAAGTCGTTTCAGCCTTCTGGTCTGTGCAGCAAGATGACCGTCCCGGATAAACTGGCACAGTGCAATCTGTTCTGCCTTGGAAGCAGTCTGGTTATAAAATCCGGCTTTCTCTTTATAAGCATTGAGAAGCTCAGGAGGCAGGATCATAAAGCTGATACGGATAGAAGGCAGAAGCAATCTGGAAAATGAACCAATGTAAACTACGCCCTGTCCTCCGGAAAGTCCGAAAAGGGAAGGGGTAGGCTTCTGGAAATAGACAAATTCGTTTTCGAAATCATCTTCGATTACCAGATGATGGCGTTCATCTGCATATTTCAAAAGCTCCAGACGGCGCTTTACCGGCATGATTTCGCCCCACTTTGTCATGTGCGCAGGCGAAACATAGACCACATCACAGTCTTTGTCACGGTAACGGATCTCATATCCATAGTCTCCGAAAACTGTGCTTCCGTGAACGAAAGAAGGGGTTGGAAAGGATACCCGGTGAAATTCCGGATATACTTTATGGATAAGAGGACAGAGAATCTGCAGCAGGCTTTGGAAACTGGCACCTACTACAATGTCATCCGGTGAACAAAGAATGTTCCGCCTCTCACGGATATAATCGGACAAAGTTTCCCGGAAATCCGCTTCCCCCTGGGGTTCGCCGTAGGTCAGCATGCGTTCATTCTGTCGGAGGGCGCTTTTCATGTAACGGCTCCACAGGTCAAAACGAAAGCTTTCTTTATCCACGCCTGAAGATGCCAGGTCATAGCGGTAATGAGTTTCTTTGTGAGTACCCGGCTGGTTGTTTTTATGCTGGTGGGAGGCAATCTCTGTGACATAATAGCCGCTTTGGGCTTTTGCCATAATGTAGCCGTCTGCGGCAAGCTGAAGATAGGCAGTTTCAATAGTAGTGCGGGAAAGTTTCAGCTCCTGGGAACACTTGCGAAGAGAAGGCATTTTGCTTCCGGGTGTCATTTTCCCATCCAGGATCAGTTTCCGGTAGTATTCGTAAACTTCCATATAAAGATGTGTAGTGCGGTTTTGATTCTTTTCAATGTTTAACATAAAACTGTCCCCTCTAAAAAAGTTGAATTTGGATATTTCTGTACATACACTTAGGTGATATTTTATAATATAAACGAAAAATTTACAATAAAAATCAGGAGTGATATATTTGAAAAAAATAGCGGTAATTCAGGATCTGTCAGGGCTTGGAAAATGTTCCCTGACAGCGGCAATTCCGGTGATTTCGGTGATGGGCGTGCAGGCGGTACCGCTGCCAACAGCAGTACTCAGCAACCAGACTGGTTATCCTTCCTATTACTGTGACAATTATACAGAGCACATGGAACAGATCATGGATGAATGGGAGAAACGGGGATTTTCCCCGGATGGAATCTATACAGGATTTCTGGCTGACGAGGAGCAGGCTGATAAGATCCTGGATTTTCTCAGAAGGTTCCGGAAAGAGAAGACCATGGTACTGGTGGATCCGGTTATGGGAGATAATGGCAGTGCTTATGGAATTTATACAGAAGGTCTGCGGGAAAAGATGCTTCAGCTGGTGGGAAACGCCCATGTGATTACGCCCAATCTTACGGAAGCGCTGCTTCTTTTATATGGGAAAGAAGGGATGGAAAAAAGATATGCCAGCCTTTTGGAACTGGATGGAAGGAAAAGGCTGGAACAGATCGGAAAGATTGGGGAGCAGCTGAAAAAAGAATATGGCTTACAGGCAGCTGTGATTACAGGCGTGGAATCCAAGAGGAATGTTTTGGCAGTTCTTCAAGAGGTATCTGTAATTTCAACTCAGAAGTTAAGTAGAACTTCTGAGCAGACAGAAAATCTGGCAGGAAAACCAAATTCAAAGGAAACAAGTCTGCCGCAGATGGGAAACCTTGTGGTGGAAAATGGTCATTTGTCCTGGTGTTTTGCCCCAAAAATAGGCGGCAGTTATTCTGGAACAGGAGACCTGTTTGCCTCGGTGCTTAGTGCCGGTCTGGTGAAAGAGATGTCCATGATGCACTGCGTAGAACTGGCGGTGAATTTTCTGTCCAAGGCAATTGCCCAGACGGTACAGGAAGGAACAGACCGGAATGACGGAGTCTGCTTCGAGGCGTATCTTGGGGAATTATGTAAAAGTTGATAAGAGAATAACAATTGCTGTAAAAGGATAATATCCACTGGCAATGTTACGCAAGGTGCTTTGAGATAGCGAATGATTTCGGAAAAGAAAGTTATAGTGCCGCAAAGTAATGTCTGCGAACCGCAATATAGATGAGAAGGAGAGTGTAATAATGGCAGATATCGTATATTGTTATAATGATGAGGTATATTTTAATCTGACAAATAAGTGTCCTTGCAACTGTACCTTTTGCATCCGCAACAATGGGAATTCGGTAGGAGAGGCAAAAACTTTATGGTTTGACAAGGAAACCACAATGGAGGAGATTTATAAAGCAATTGATGCTTTTGATTTTTCAGGATACAAGGAAGCGGTTTTCTGTGGCTATGGAGAGCCTACTATGGCGCTGGATAAGCTGATCGCCGTCAGTGAGTATATGAGAAGCAAATATCCGGCACATTTGGACCGCGATGGGAAGCCCTGTCCGGGAATCAAGCTTCGTCTGAACACCAACGGTCTTGGAAATCTGATCAATAAGCGCTCTATAGCGAAAGAGGTCTGTCAGGCAGTTGATATTGTTTCCATCAGTTTAAATATGCCAGATGCCAAGTCCTACAACGAAGTGGTACGCCCGGCTTACGGCGAGAAAGCCTTTGATGCCATGCTGAAATTTGCGCAGGATTGCAAAAAATATACAGAAAATGTGAAATTCACGGTTGTAGACTGTATCGAGGAAGAAAACGTTGAGAAAAGCCGTAAAGTGGCAGAGAAGCTTGGAATTCCGCTGAGAGTACGGGAGTATACGGCGGAATAAAATTGAGGAAAAAAAGACATCAATGCAGATGCATCATAAAATCAGTTGGAGACACTTTCAAATGTGCGCTGGATTTATCTATGAGATTTTATGAAAAATGGAAAAATCTGCATTGGTGTCTTTTGATATCTGTAGGTTATTTTTCTGCATTTGCAAAGCATTTGAAATGCCAGGTCTTGGGTCAGACCTATTTTTTTATAAGGTGTTGTAAAATTTCCCGGAACTGGGGTACACAGGCCAGTATATCCGAATTCGCAAGATAAGGCGGCTCTTTATTTTCCCAGTCCGTGATGGTACCGCCTGCTTCTCTTAAAATAACGGTAGCCCCGCTGTAATCCCAGGGCTTCAGATTTTGTTCCAGATAAGCGTGTTGTCTGCCGCAGGCTACATAGCAAAGGTCAAGGGCAGCAGAGCCGGTGCGCCTGAAATCTGCACAGTTCATAAAAATATTGTAAAATACCGGGAACAGGTCCTTTGCCCTGTTTTTTTCATAAGGAGAGGAGCCGAAAGACACCACAGCATCTTTGAATTCCGGCTGGTCGGACGCATGGATAGGAGTTCCGTTCAGATAGGCACCTTCTCCTTTGGCACCGTAGAAGAGTTCCTCTGTAAAGGGATTATAGACCACTCCGAAAGTGATTTCCCCGTTTTCATAAAGTCCCAGAGAAACTGCGCTTAAATGATAATCCCGGATTAAATTGGTGGTTCCGTCAATGGGATCCAGAATCCAGTAAGATTTCCGGGAATTCAGTCCAAGGTTCTCTTTCTCTTCGGCAATCAACCGGATTTCAGGAAATTCTTTTTCAAGGGCTTCCTTCAGGTAATTTTGTACGGCAACATCTACGTTGGTAACGTAATCGGCAGCCCCTTTTTCGGTAACCTTTTCGTGAGTCATTTCCTGGAGAATCAAGGGTTTGGCCTGTTTGACCAGCTCTATGATTCTGGCTTGGTTTTCTTTATTCATGTAAAAATACCTCCTAACGCATGTTAAAAATTTCAACAATTTGTATGATTCAGAGAAAATTTACCATAAACGGAAAGGAAGGGCAAATGAAAAATTAAGCTGTAAAAAACGAAGATCACCTCTGGATATAAAAAGTCCCGCCGGGTTGCGCATTCTTGCCGAAACAAGACTAAGCGTGGCGGGTTCTATTACACATATTTTACTTGGAACGAACCAATCTGTCAATACTTTGAGACAGGTTTGCTAAGATATTTTTTGGCTGTGTCAAACATTGCTAAAGAAATATCTTTACTTTATTTAAAGCGTAAGTTATAATAATTCTGCTTAAAAGAATAAATGTGCCAAGTGCTGAAAAATATATAAAATTTGTACTATTTTCAGAAGAGGGAATCAGGTGAGAATCCTGAACGATCCGGTCACTGTATTCAGTTATGCCACATTCATATCCATTGCATTTTTATGTGAGAAGGGAATGGGGATTTAAGCTGTAAGCCAGGAAACCTGCTTGGTTCATAGAAAGAAACTTCCGTGTAAAGTGCTGTCTTTCGTATCATGTTTTTTTGTGATGCCCGCTTTTTCATGGAAGCGGACTTTTTTCTTTTAAAAACAAAAAAACAAAAGAAAAAATAAGGAGAAAAAGCATGAAAAACATGAAAACAGCAGCAGGAATGTTATGTCTGGCAGGAATTCTCAGCCTGGGAATGGGAACAACTGTATTTGCGGAGGATGGAGACAGCCATTATCCCGTAACAATCACAACCTACAATTATGAGAACGAACCGGTTGAAATGACTTTTGAGAAAGCTCCGGAGAAAGTATTTGCATATGCAAACTCCAATATCGAAGAGCTTCTGGCACTTGGTCTCGGTGATAAGATCGTAGCTGCTTGCGGTCTGGACGGTGATGTGCGTGAGGATTTAAAAGATGAATTTGACAAGATTCAGTATATGGATACCAAGCCATCCAAAGAGGAAGTTGTTGCAATGGAGCCTGATTTTATTGCGGCATGGTATTCTTCTTTCAGTGATGACTGGCTTTCTGATGTAAGCTTCTGGCAGGAGAGAGATGTAAATACATACATGTCCCTGAACAGTGCTGCAAAGGGACCGGCTTCTGAGTTCCCACGTACAATTGAAGACGAATATGAGGATATCCTGAACCTTGGCAAGATCTTTGATTGCGAAGACAAGGCAGAAGAAATCGTTGATCAGATGAAGGGTGAGATTGATAAAGTAAAAGAGCATGTAGAAGGAACAGACCCGTTATCTGTAGCAGTTCTTGAGGATGAGGGAGATTCCTTCCGTGTATATGGAACAGAGACACTTGGCGGAAATATTCCGGAGACACTTGGTGCAGAGCTGAAGCTTGGTGCAGAGAACTCTGAAAACGTTGGTGCAGAGGATCTGATTGCAGCTGATCCGGATGTATTATTCATGATCAACTATGATGGATTTATGACAGCTGATGAGGCAATCGCTGATATTACAGATAACCCTGCATATGCAAGCCTTTCTGCAGTTAAGAACAACAAAGTATTCTCTGTAAACCTGAACGAGGTATACTGCAGCGGTGTCAGAACCTATGATGGAATTATGACATTTGCAAAAGCATTATATCCGGATCTGTACGAATAAAATGAAAAGAAAACCGGATTTTAAAAATGGAATTTTTCATGGAAAGCCGATTTATGTGCTGGCGGTGATATTACTGGCTGTGTTTCTGGTGATATCCATTCTGACTGCAGTTACCATTGGTTCTGTAGATCTTTCCGTGAAAGATGTGTATAGTGTTATTCTGTATAAATTATTTGGAATCGGGGATCCGGAGGTTTATGGTGTAGGAGCCATGTCCGATATTGTATGGTTTATCCGCCTTCCCCGTATTCTTCTTGCAACAGCCGTTGGCATGGGTCTGGCAGTTGCAGGTGTGGTAATGCAGGCCATTGTGAAAAATCCGATTGCAGATCCGTATATTCTGGGTATTTCCTCTGGTGCATCTCTTGGTGCAACAGTGGCAATCTTTCTTGGAGTTGGAGCCGTATTTGGCTCCAACTCTATTGGAATCTGCGCATTTATCGGAGCCTTCCTTATTTCTGTACTGGTACAGATCACTGCAAATATAGGAGGCCGGGCAAATTCGGTCCGACTTCTGCTTGCAGGTACAGCACTTGGAAGTGTGTGCAGTGCATTTTCAAACTTTGTTGTCTATATTGCGGGCGACAGAGATGGAATCCAGACAGTTACTTTCTGGCTGATGGGAAGTCTGGCAGGTGCGAAATGGGAAAATCTGGCTGTGATTATTCCCTGCGTTTTTATAGCAACCCTGTTTTTCTGCACCCAGAGCCGTATTCTCAATATGATGCTGCTTGGAGATGAGGTATCCATCACATTAGGAACTGACCTGCACAGATATCGTCAGGTGTATCTTGTAGTGACAGCACTGTTGATCGGTTTTGTGGTATATTCCGCAGGTATCATTGGATTTGTAGGACTCATTATTCCTCATGTGGTACGAATGTTCTTTGGAACCGATCACAAGAAAATGCTTCCACTGTCAGCACTTAGCGGTTCCATTTTCCTGATCTGGGCAGATGTTGCTTCCAGGATCATTATTCCCAAGAGTGAAGTCCCAATCGGAATCCTGGTATCCATGATCGGAGCACCTTGCTTTATTTATCTGCTGGTACGCAGATCTTATGGATTCGGAGGTGAGAAATCATGAAACTGACAGCTTCTGATATCCATGTGGAGCTTGGCGGAAATGAGATTCTTAAGGGAATTGACGCAGCCATAAAGGAAAAGGAATTTGTAGGAATCATAGGACCAAACGGAAGTGGAAAAAGTACATTGCTGAAATGTATTTACCGTGTACTGAAGCCAGATACCGGTGTGATCATGTTGGATGGAAAACCGCTGAACGAATATAAGGTAAAGGATTCTGCAAAAGCACTGGCAGTGGTGTCCCAGCACAACTACTATAATTTTGAATTTTCCGTACAGGAAATTGTAATGATGGGAAGGGCGCCTCATAAGAAAACCATGGAACGGGATAATGCCGAGGATTATAAGATCGTGGAAGAGTGTCTGGAAAAAGTGGGAATGCTTCCCTATCGGCACCGTGTTTTTTCCAGTCTGTCTGGCGGTGAGCAGCAGCGAATCATTCTGGCAAGAGCTCTGGCGCAAAAAACTGACTGTCTGATCTTGGATGAGCCTACCAACCATCTTGACATCAAATACCAGCTTCAGCTTCTGGATATTGTAAAAAGTCTCGGGATTACCGTAATCGGTGCTTTGCATGATCTGAATATTGCAGCAGCATATTGCGACCGGATCTATGCCATGAAGAACGGTCGTCTGGTGGCTTGCGGAACTCCGGAAGAAGTCATTACAGAAGATTTTATACATATGTTGTATGAAGTAGATGCAACTGTAAAAAAGGATGAATACGGCATGCTGAATGTTACATACCATCCTTTGCATGTGAAAAAATAAAGGAAAAGTGGAGGAAAGCTGAATGAGCGATACAGCAAAAAAAGGAATTCTTGTAGTCAGCTTTGGTACCAGTCATGAAGATACCAGAGCAGTGACCATTGATGCGATTGAAAAAGAAATTGGAGCTGCTTTTACAGATTGTAAAATTTATCGCGCATGGACCAGCAAAATGATTCTCGCCAGAATTGAAAAGAGAGATCATATTCACTATGACAATGTGGCAGAAGCAATGGAGCGTATGAAAAAGGATGGAATTACAGATGTGATCATTCAGCCTACTCATGTAATGAACGGTGTGGAAAATGATCTTATGAAAAAGGATGTTCTGGCGTATGCAGATCATTTTCAGTCTGTGAAATTCGGAGCTCCTCTGCTTACAACAGAAGAAGATAATGAGTATGTGGTGAAAGCGGTTGCAGATGAGTTCCCTGTAATTAAGGATAAGGAAACGGCACTTGTGCTTATGGGGCATGGAACCGAGCACTACGCAAATGCCGTTTATGCCGCACTGGATTACAGGTTCGAGGATATGGGATATGAAAATGTGATCGTAGGAACTGTGGAAGGTTATCCCGAAATCAACCAGGTCATGAAACAGCTTGGAAAATGCGGGGCAAAAAAAGTGGTAATCGCGCCGTTTATGATTGTTGCCGGTGACCATGCGAAAAATGACATGGCAGGAGATAAAGAAGACTCCTGGAAAAATATCATCAGCAAAGCTGGCTATGAAGTGCAGACAGTTCTGAAAGGACTGGGGGAATATGAAAGTATTCGAAAACTCTTTGTGGAACATGCGAGGAAAGCAGTATGATTAAAATTGGGACACTGACCTGCCTTCACTCCAATAATGTGTGTGCCAGAGTGGGATGCCTGAAGGCCTTTCAGAATCGCAGTGACTTTTTTGAGGGATATTCTCCAGACACACTTCTGGGAGCAATGATGACCTGTAATGGATGCAAAAGTGCAAATCCCAAAGAACCGGATGTGGATGAGGGAATTCTGGAAAAAATAGACAGGCTGGTCAGTGAAGAAATTAAGGTGATGCATGTGGGAGCCTGTCGTCTGGACAGGGAGAAAAAAGAGTGCCCAAGAATTGCCAAAATCTGTGAGATGATAGAATCCAGGGGAATCCAGGTGGTAAGAGGAACTCACAGAGAATCCTGAAACAGGATAGAGAAATCGTATAGGAGAAACTTCCAGGCAGATTGTGGAAAATAGTCTGTTTGGAAGCTTTTTTATTGCTGTGTTTTGCCTGGCTTTATTGACAATATACGCAGGAATTAGTAAAATGAGCAGTGGCAGAAAATGATATTTAAGGAGAATTACATAAGATGAGTATTTCTATGATTGGAATAGACCATAGTATGGCTCCCGTAGATATACGAGCCTTGTTTGCATTTACCAGAAAAAATGCAGGGGAGGCTATGGAAAAATTAAAGGAACAGCCGGGAATAGACGGCTGTATTATTCTTTCTACATGCAATCGCCTGGAAGTATGGACAAGTGTGGATGATGGGGCAGAGCTTTCTTTATATAAAGAGCTTTGTAAACTGAAAAACATTAATGATGATCAGTACGAGATATATTTTACAAAGCGTGAAGGCCATGCTGCTGTGGAACATCTGTTTTACCTTGCATCAGGTCTGAAATCCCAGATACTTGGAGAAGATCAGATTCTTACTCAGGTAAAAGATGCATTGGGAATTGCCAGAGAGCATTTTACAACAGATGGAGCCCTTGAAGTGCTTTTCCGAATGGCTGTAACAGCAGGAAAAAAGATTAAAACGGAGGTACCATTTTCTCATGGGAATCCGTCTGTGATCCATCAGGCGATAGAAATGCTTGACAGACAGGGCTATTGCGTACAGGATAAGGTCTGCATGGTGATCGGAAATGGAGAAATGGGAAAGGTTGCAGCCCAGGCTCTTATGGAAGCCGGTGCAGATGTGACTGTAACCGTGCGTCAGTATCGCAGCGGAATGGTGAATATTCCATTTGGATGTAAACGAATTAATTATGGCGAAAGAATGGACTATCTGCCTAAGTGTGATCTTGTAGTCAGTGCTACGGCAAGTCCGAATTTTACTTTGCGTGAGGAACTGTTTGAAAATCTGGAACTGGAAAAAAGTATTGTTCTCATTGATCTGGCAGTTCCAAGAGATATTGAACCAGAGGTGGGCAGGTTTGAAGGTGTGACTTTATATGACATGGACAGCTTCAAAACGGATGAGAAGCCTGCCGAGCTTCAGGAACATCTGGAGGCAGCAGGAAAAATCGTCCGTGAGCAGATGGATGAATTTTTCAAATGGCTGGAAGGGAAAGATCTGATCCCGCGTATACAGGAAATTAAAGAAAACGCAGTAAATGATTTTAATTTAAGAATTATGAAGCCTCTGAAAAACACTCATATGGAAGAGCTGGAAAAAGAGCAGCTGTTGAGTGCAGTGGACCGTGCAATGGAAAAGGTAGTAAACAAAATGCTGTTTGGACTCAGGGACAGCATGAATGAACAGGCATTTCTGGAATGTGTAGCAGGACTGGAGAAAACATATGAAAAATAAGCGCTATTTCCCACTGTATGTGGATCTATCGGATAAGAACATTGTGGTAGTGGGTGGGGGAACCATTGCCACAAGAAGAGTGAAAGCATTATTATTATTTACCAGGAATATTACAGTAATTGCGCCGAAGATGACAGCAGATCTCTGGGAACTGGGCAAGCTGGGAAAAATTCAGATCCAGCCCCGTCCTGTGAAAAAATCGGATTTCTCTATGGCTTATATGGTGCTGGCTGTTACGAATAACAGTGAGCTAAATGAGGAAATTTACCGTACCTGTAAAGAAGAGGGAATTTATGTAAATGTTGCAAGTGATAAGAATTTGTGCGATTTTTACTTTCCCGGAATTTGTCTGAAGGATGATATTGTAGTGGGAATCACGGCCAGCGGTGTCAATCACAAAAAGGCTAAGGCAGTAAGAGAAAAAATGCAGGCACTTCTGGAAGAACTGGAAAAAGATGAGGATAGCTATGAATAAAAAAGTTGTGATCGGAAGCAGGGAAAGCAAGCTTGCCGTACTGCAAAGCCAGATGGTGAAGGATTATATTGTATGCAGGCATCCGCAAATGGATGTGGAAATCCTGACCATGAAGACTACAGGAGACAAAATACTGGACCGTACTCTGGATAAGATTGGAGGAAAAGGCCTTTTTGTAAAGGAACTGGATCGGGCGCTTTTAGAGGGCAGAAGTCAGCTTTCTGTTCATAGCCTGAAGGATATGCCTATGGAAGTCCCGGAGAAGCTCCCCATACTTGCTTTTTCAAAAAGGGAAGACGTAAGAGATGTGCTGGTTCTCCCAAAAGGCTGTGATGTTCTGGATCCTTTGAAGCCTATCGGTTGTTCCAGCCTTCGCAGAAAGCTGCAGCTGAAAGAAATTTACCCGGATATGCAGGTGAAAAGTATTCGTGGAAATCTTCAGACCAGACTGGAAAAGCTGGATAGTGGAGAATATTCTGCGTTAGTTCTTGCAGCCGCCGGTTTGAAACGTCTGGGGCTTGAAAACAGGATCAGCAGGTATTTTGATACAGAAGAAATGATTCCGGCAGCGGGACAGGGAATTCTTGCAGTTCAGGGAATTGATGGTCTGGATTATGAGTTTCTGAAAGGGTATGATGATCTGCAGGCCCATCAGGCTGCAACAGCAGAGAGAGCCTTTGTAAAATATTTAAATGGCGGATGTACCTCTCCGGTAGCTGCCTATGGAGAAATCAAAGATGGTCAGTTGAAACTTACCGGCCTTTACTATGAAGAAAAGACTGGACATTATCTGAAAGGATATAAAACAGGAAATCCTTCAGATGCAGAAAAACTGGGAACTTCTCTTGCAAAAGAACTGCAGGAGCGCTGCAAAGTGGAATACAAAGAGTCTGGCTTGCAGGAAGACAACAAAAAAGAACCGGGAAAAGTCTGGCTGGTGGGAGCTGGTCCTGGAGATGTGGGGCTTTTTACAATGAAAGGTGCCCAGGTTCTGGAACAGGCAGATGTGGTTGTTTATGACAGCCTGGTAGGACAGGGAATCCTGACCAGAATTCCTGCTTCTGCAAAACTGATCAATGTGGGAAAACGTGCCGGCCACCATACTATGTCCCAGGAGAAGATTAACCAGGTTCTTGCTGATGAGGCAAAAAAGGGCAACCGGGTAGTACGACTGAAAGGCGGCGATCCTTTCCTTTTTGGACGAGGAGGAGAGGAACTGGAGCTTCTCACAAAGGAGGGCATTCCTTATGAAGTAGTTCCTGGTGTGACTTCCCCGATTTCCGTACCTGCATACAATGGAATTCCTGTGACACATCGGGATTTCTGTTCGTCTGTTCATGTTATCACCGGACATAAGCGCAAGGGAATGGAGTACGACATTGATTTTGAGGCGCTGGTACATACGAAAGGAACTCTTGTTTTTCTCATGGGAATCACTGCCATGGAGGATATCTGCAGTGGCCTTATGAAAGCTGGAATGGATCCGGATATGCCGGCTGCTGTTTTATCCAAGGGTACTACGGCTGGTCAGCAAAGAGTCGTGGCAACTGTCGCTACATTAAAGACAGCCTCTGATCAGGCGAAAATCCAAACACCGGCCATTATTGTAGTAGGAAAGGTCTGCACTCTGGCAGATGATTTTGCCTGGTATGAGAAATTACCTCTGGCAGGCTGGAAGATTCTTGTCACCCGGCCAAAGGAGAATATTTCCAGAACTGCGGCCCTTCTTCGGGAGAAAGGTGCAGAAGTACTGGAACTTCCATCCATCAGTATTATCCCTCTGGAGGATCAGAGCAGACTGTACCAGGCCTTTTCTCATATCCGCAGCTATGACTGGCTGGTATTTACAAGTCCTGCAGGCGTGGAAGTTTTCTTTAGGCAAATGGAGAAAAAGAAGATCGACCTGCGTTCTCTTGGAAATGCAAAAATCGCGGTGATCGGTGAGGGTACAAAGAAGAAATTTCTGGAAAGAGGAATCTATCCGGATTTCATGCCTTCTGTTTATGATGGAAATACCCTTGGAAAAGAACTTGGCGCTCTTTTAAATGGAACAGAAAAGATTCTGATTCCAAGAGCCTCCCTTGGAAACAAGGAGCTGGCAGAAGAACTGAAAAAAACAGGTGCACAGGTGGATGATGTTCCGACTTATGAGACCGGATATGTAAGCTGTCCTCTTATTAATGAGAAAAAAGAATTTGAAGAGGGAGCCATTGACCTGGCTGTATTTACCAGCGCTTCCACAGTGAAAGGCTTTGTGGAGAGCACCAAAGGACTTGATTATTCCAGGGTTCGTGCTGCATGTATTGGAAAACAGACTCGTGCAGCGGCGGATTCTTATGGAATGCAGACATATATGTCAGAAAAAGCAACCATCGACAGTCTGATCGAACTGGTTGAGACACTGAAGAGGAGTGAAGAAAAATGGAACTGATTAAGAGACCTAGAAGATTAAGGGGCGGTGCGAATTTGCGTAAAATGGTGAGAGAGACCAGAATGGACAAATCTTCTCTTATCTATCCGCTGTTTGTAATGGAAGGAAATGGAATCCAGGAAGAGATCCCTTCCATGGAAGGGCAGTACCGTTACAGCCTGGATCGTCTTCCCTATAAGCTGGAACAGTTGGAAAAAGCAGGAGTAAACAGCATTATGCTTTTTGGAATCCCGGATCATAAGGATGAAGTCGGAAGCGGCGCTTACGCTCAGAATGGTATTGTACAGAAGGCACTTCGGGAAGCAAAGAGCAGATTTCCAGAGATGTATTATGTGACAGATGTGTGCATGTGTGAATATACCTCTCACGGTCACTGCGGCGTTCTTTGCGGCCATGATGTTGACAACGACAAGACATTGGAGCTTCTGGCAAAAACAGCTCTGTCTCATGCGCAGGCTGGCTCTGATATGATCGCGCCTTCCGATATGATGGACGGACGTGTAGCTGCCATCCGTAAAGAACTGGATCTGGGCGGTTATACCAATATTCCAATCATGTCTTATGCGGTGAAATACGCTTCTGCGTTCTATGGCCCGTTCCGTGATGCAGCCGGAAGTGCTCCTGCTTTTGGAGACCGCAAGAGCTATCAGATGGATTTCCACAATAGAAGAGAGGGAATGAAAGAAGCTCTTATGGATATTGAAGAAGGCGCTGATATTATTATGGTGAAGCCTGCCATGTCTTATCTTGATATGGTATCTGAGATCTCCAAGGCTGTGAATGTTCCGGTAGCTGCCTATAGTGTAAGTGGTGAGTATGCCATGGTGAAGGCGGCGGCAAAGATGGGCTGGATCGACGAAGAGCGGATCATTGGAGAAATGGCGGTGGGAGCTTATCGTGCAGGTGCCCAGATTTATATCACTTATTTTGCAGAAGAAATTGCAAAAATGATGGAGGAAGGGAGAATCGGATAATGACAAAGTCTGAGAAGCTTTTTGAGAGAGCGGTAAAAAGAATCCCCGGCGGTGTAAACAGTCCGGTGCGTGCATATGGCGCTATAGGAGAAGCACCGAGATTTATTGAACGTGCAGAAGGCTGCTATATTTATGATGTAGATGGCAACCGCTATATTGATTACATAGATTCCTGGGGACCAATGATCCTGGGACACAATTTTCCTGCAATACGGGAAAGTGTTCTGAAGGCCTGTGAAAAAGGTCTGAGCTTTGGATGCGCTACAGAGATCGAAGTGGAAATGGCTGAATTTATCTGTGACAGAATCCCGCATGTGGATATGATCCGAATGGTCAATTCTGGTACAGAAGCTGTTATGAGTGCAATCCGTGTTGCAAGAGGTTATACGGGGAAAAATAAGATCATCAAATTTGCAGGCTGCTATCATGGACACAGTGATGCCATGCTGGTAAGCGCAGGTTCCGGTGTGATGACAAGTGGTGTGCCGGACAGTGCCGGTGTTCCAAAAGGCTGTACAGAGGATACTATGCTGGCAGCTTACAACGATCTTGGCAGTGTGGAGACTCTTTTTCAGCAGGCAGATGGCCAGGTGGCAGCAGTGATCGTGGAAGCAGTTGGAGCCAACATGGGTGTAGTTCCGCCAAGGGAAGGATTTCTGCAGGGACTTCGCGCTCTTTGCGACCAATACCATGCCCTTCTTATTTTTGATGAGGTGATCACCGGATTCCGACTTGCATTTGGCGGCGCAGCACAGTATTTTGGTGTAACACCGGATCTGGTTACTTATGGAAAAATCATTGGTGCCGGAATGCCGGTAGGTGCATATGGCGGAAGAAGAGATGTGATGGAATTGGTTGCTCCGGCAGGAAAAGTATATCAGGCAGGTACTTTAAGCGGAAATCCGGTAGCTATGGCTGCCGGGCTTACCCAGCTGAAATATTTGTATGACCATCAGGAAATTTACACGGAACTGGAGAAAAAGGGAGAGCTTCTCTACGGTGGAATGGGAAAAATCGTGAAAGAAAAAGGTCTGAATTACCAGATGAATTATGTGGGCTCTCTTGGAAGCCTGTTCTTTACGGGACAGCCTGTTGTAGATTATGTTTCTGCAAAATCTTCTGACACAGTGGCATTTGCAGAATATTTCAAAAAAATGCTGAATATGGGAATTCATATGGCTCCGTCCCAGTTTGAAGCCATGTTCCTGTCAGCGGCTCATACAGATGAAATTATTATGGAAACTCTGGATGCAGTAAAGCTTGTTCTTTGAAAATGTGTGTGGTATAATTTAGACACAATTACATAAAAGAAACCAGAATACGAGTTGCTGTAATAAAATGCGGCTGTAATAAATGAACCGTGGCAGAGGATTTACTGATATAGAGAATGCAGTAATATTCAGAGCTGCACAGTGACCCGCTACGCTGTAAAAAAGATCGGAAGAACAGCGTGAACGGACGGTTTCCAGAAAGAGACTGTAGGAGGCTAGACAAATGGGTAAGAAATATGTGGCTTATGTAGGAACCTATACTCACGGAACCAGCAAGGGAATTCAGGTTTATGACGTGAACCTGGAAGAAGGTACTCTCACAGAGAGAAGTGAAGTGGAAGTAAGTAATGCGTCTTATACCGCGGTATCCAAGAATGGAAAATACCTTTATTCTATCGAGGATGAGGGCGTTGCGGTATTCAAGCGTGATCATAATGGCGATTTGGCACGTATCAACAGCGTGGATATTGATGGCATGAGAGGTTGTTTCCTTGCTACAGACGTAGATGGCAAATATCTTTACGTAGCAGGTTATCACGATGGAAAGGTAACCGTTGTACACACTCATAAGGATGGACGTCTTGGAAGTGTTATGGACGGTGTTTTCCACACTGGTCTTGGAAGTGTTGCAGAGCGTAACTTCCGTCCTCACGTAAACTGTGTACGTCCTACTCCGGATAATAAATATCTCTGCGCAGTAGATAATGGAATTGACCAGATCAAGGTTTACCGGATCAATAAGCGCACAGATAAGCTGGAGCTTGTTGATATTGTCCGCTGCCCGAGAGAGAGCGGACCGCGTATTATCCGTTTCAGCGCAGATGGACGTTATGCATATGTTCTGTTTGAGCTGAGCAATGAGATTAAAGTGTACAGCTACAATGGAGAGGGTGATACTCCGGAGTTTGAGCTGCTTCAAAGTGTTTCCACCCTTGCGAAGAAGGAAGACGGAAGCGTATCTCATAATGCCGCATCAGGTCTTGCTCTTGCACCGGATGGCAAGCATCTATTCTGCACTACAGCAGGTGAGAATACAGTAGGTATGTTTGAGGTAGATGGTGAGACTGGTCTTCTGGATCGTAAATTTGTTCTTCCTGTAAGTGGTGATTATCCGAAAGACCTTGTTATTTTCCCGGATAATCAGCACATTGCCGTTGCCAACCACTCCAGCAACAGCATTACAACCTTCAAGGTTGACTACGAGAAGAACATCATTATGATGAAGGGCAAACCACGTAAGATCGAGACCCCGAACTGTATCAATATCTGGCCGGTACCGGATGGAGAGGATATTGAGGATATAGAGGCCTGATAAATTCTGATTGACAAACAGGAAATGCTGTATTATACTTTTTTGATGTTGTGTTGAGAATTGAATAAAACGACCATTTTGGTGCCTGGTGGAAATTAAAATAAATTCTAGCAGGTCAAACGGGAAACAGGTGAAAATCCTGTGCTATGCCGTAGCTGTAACAGTTGAGTAAGCTTTCGAAACCACTGAATTTTTATCGGGAAGGGAAAGCATTATGATGACACTGGAGCCAGAATACCGGCCAGAATGAAGAACTTTTGCTGCGGGGCACGGTATAGGTTGGTTTTATATAACAGGATTATTATGTCATTAAGCCGCTGCGTTAGCAGCGGCTTTTTCACGCTTTTATTACATGAATTCCCTGATTTGGCAGAAGTTTATGCTATTGGAAAGGATAAACACAAATGGCAGAATTGTTAAAGAATATTCAGTCATATTGGGATATGAGAGCTGGAGGATTTTCAGATGCCAGTATGGAAGAAAGAAAAACAGAACCTGGAGAGAGATGGGAAAATATTTTCAAAAATTCTCTTAAAACGGGATGCCATGTATTAGATGATGGGTGTGGCGCTGGCTTTTTTACCACTTTGCTTGCTTCGATGGGATTTCAGGTGATTGCGGTAGATTATAGCACAAAAATGCTGGAAGAAGTCAGAAGAAATCTGGAGACAGAAGGACTTAAAGCAGAACTTCATCAGATGGATGTGCAAAGCTTAGAATTTGCTGATAATTCCTTCGACGCAGTGGTATCAAGAAACGTATTCTGGAACCTGGAGCATGCAGATAAAGCTTATGAGGAAGCGTACAGGGTTCTAAAAAAAGATGGAATTCTAATTCTGGAAGATGGAAATTATTATCGCCGTTTTTTTAGTGATAAGTATCAGAAAGCCTATGATGAGTTTCAGCGGGGACATGAAAAAGAAGAACAAGGGTGCCATGCGCGACATAATAAAGAAAATGTAGATTTTTCCATTATGGATGAAATTGCAAAGAAATTGCCAATGAGTCAGGTAGATCGACCTGCCTGGGATTTTAATAAACTTGTAGAAACAGGATTTCATAAAATACAGGTGGAAATAGCTGGCAGCCCTTTACCGATGAGTTTTTGTATTGTAGCACAGAAAGGCTGAAAAAGTGAAAAGAGAGATTATAAAACGACTGATTTCACTTGTGATTATTTTGTTTGGGCTGTCTCTGATGACCTTTGGACTTACATATATTTTGCCGTCAAATCCAGCTGAACAGCTGGCAGAATCTATGGGTGCAGGTCATGACCGGGAGGTAATCGCAAAGATTGAAGAAAAATACGGATTAGACAAATCTTTTGGAGAGCAGTATGTGAACTGGCTGAAGGGTGCGTTACATGGCGATTTCGGAATGTCGGTAAAATATGCACAGCCCGTTTCCCAGGTATTAGGAAGAAAACTCCCCAATACGGTTAAACTGGCAGTTGCATCGTTTATTCTGATGATATTAATTTCTTTTCCGTTAGGAATTTTATCAGCAGTATATAAGGATAAAAAGGCTGATTATATTATTCGGTTTATGTCTTTTATTGGAATTTCACTGCCTAGCTTCTGGGTTGGTATGATGATGATCTATTTTTTTGCAGTTAAGATGCACTGGCTGCCTGTGGGGGGATCAGATTCTTTTAAAAGTCTGATCATGCCGTCTGTAACACTTTCGTTAAGCATGAGTGCGTACTACATAAGACGGATCAGGGCGGTAATGGTCGAGCAGATGAATGAGGAATATATAAATGGCTGTCAAGCAAGGGGAATTGGAAGGTTTCGTACAATTTTCTTTCATGTGCTGCCAAATTCCCTGCTTACTGTAGTGACAATGCTCGGCATGTCATTTGGAGGATTACTTGGTGGAACAATGATCGTTGAAACGGTCTTTAGCTGGAATGGAATCGGCAGCGCAGCAGTGGCTGCGATTTCCGGCAGAGATTACCAGCTGATCCAGGGATATGTTATGTGGATGGGATGTATTTATGTACTGGTGAATCTTTTGGTAGATATATCTTACCAGTGGCTTGATCCAAGAATTAGAAGAGGAGCCCTGCAACATGAAGAGTAAGAAAAAATTATGGATTCGTTTTGTGATTATAATGGCATTTGCAGTGCTTTTCTTATTATTTGCATTGTTCGCGGGAAAATTTGCACCTTATGATCCGTTGGAAACACACTATACAGACCTTCTGAAAGCGCCATGCAAACAGTATCTCATGGGAACTGATCAGATGGGAAGGGATATATTTTCGAGAATTCTTTACGGAGGAAAAACATCACTTTTGATCGCATTTGTTGTGACAGCGATCATTTCCGTTGTAGGAATTCTTATCGGGACAATAGCAGGCTTCTGGGGAGGCGCTTTTGATGCTGTTTTAATGCGTTTATCTGACATGCTGATGGCCTTTCCTGGTTCCATTTTTACAATTGCACTTGTAAGCTTTCTTGGTACAGGACTTCCAAATCTGATTTTGGCAATGACCATAACAGGATGGACTTATTATGCAAGAATTAGCCGGTCATTAGTGCTTTCCATAAAAAATAATACATATATAGAGCAGGCAAGACTGGGAGGCGCTAATAATTTCCGGATTATGACAGGTTATATTATTCCAAATGTCATGCCTTCGCTGTTAGTAAATATTACGCAGGATATTGGAAGTAAACTTTTGACCATTGCAGGTCTTTCCCTGCTGGGGCTTGGTTCCCAGCCACCTACACCGGAGTGGGGATATATGCTGTCTGAGGGAAAAGACTATATGTATTCGGCACCCTGGATGCTTATGGCACCTGGTATTGTTATTTTAATAAATGTAATCATATTTAATTTACTTGGAGACAGTATTCAGGATCTGATGAATCCGAAAAGAAAAAATTAAGAATGTTTACTCTTTAAAATAAAGAGTTGAACATAGATTATAGTTTAACAACAGGAGGAGAAATAAAAAATGAGAAAACGGTTAGTATCTTTATTGTTTGCAGGAATTATGGCATGCAGCGTAATAGGAAGCGGTGTTACTACATTTGCAGCCGAAAATGACAGTCACATTAATCTGGCACTTTTCACCTACATCGAAGGCATGGATCCTGCAACAGACTGGTGCGGATGGAATCTTACACGCTGTGGTGTAGGAGAAACTCTTGTGACTGTAAATGAAAATATGGAAATTGTAGGACAGTTAGCTGATGAGTGGGAGCAGGTTGATGATACAACTTATCGTTTTCATATCCGCCAGGGAGTAAAATTCAGCAATGGTACCGAGCTGACACCAGAGATCGTAAAGGATTCTATCCAGAGATCTATTGATAATAACTCTCGTGGAGGAGATCTTAAAATTGCAAACATCGAAGTAGATGGAGAGAATGTAGTATTTACTACAGATGGTGCATACAGTGCTTTTGTTTCACAGCTTACAGAGCCGATGACAGTTATTGTAGACACCACAGCTGATACAAGCAATTATGATACTATGCCAATCTGTACAGGACCTTATGCAGTGTCTGAGTATGTATCTGAAGAGAAGATTGACCTTGTGGCAAATGAGAACTACTGGGATGGAGCACCGGAAATCAAGAGCATTACTGTAAAGAATATCGGAAGTGATACAAAGGTAGATGCAATGCTTTCCGGAGATATTGACCTTGCACAGGGACCGGATGCAACAGCTCTTAATCGTGTGGAAAATAATGACGATATCAACATTGTAAAAGTAACCGGAACAAGAGAGAATGATTTCGAATTAAACTGCCGCGAGGGAAATCCCCTTTCTGATAAGAACCTTCGTCTTGCACTGTCCTATGCAGTAGATCGTGATGTTGTAGCACAGGTAGCAGGAAATGGTTATTCTTCTCCAATCAGCACAGCATTCCCGCCATCTGTAGGATACGATTCTGAAGATGTAAACGGACAGGTTTATGATCTGGATAAGGCAAAAGAATGCCTTGAGGCAGCAGGCTACAGCGATTCTGACGGAGATGGAATTGTGGATAAGGATGGAGAGAATCTGTCCCTTACAATTTCTATTGCCAATGGTTCTTCAACAGCAGTAAGTGAGACTTTACAGGATATGTGGAAGCAGATCGGAGTTGATGTACAGATTGAAATGCTGGAGAATGTAAGTGACAAACGTGCTTCTGGTGATTTCGATATGCTGGTATCTCCAAACTGGCAGACTGTAAATGCTGGTGATGGTCAGAAATATCTTATGAACCGCTGGTCTGATGGAGGAAGTGACAATTACAGCGGATATCACAGTGATGAATTCCAGTCTGTTCTGGATAAACTGGATGCTGCATTTACTCAGGAGGACCGTGTAAGCGCATTTGTAGAAGCCCAGCAGATCCTGGCAGATGATGCCCCGGCAATCTGGATGTATGCAAATGATAACGTGACTCTTGTAAACAGTAAACTTGAGAATGTAACAGTATTCCCAATTGACTATTATCTTGTAACAAACAAGTGGACATTAGCTGAATAATTATGGATATTCTGAATATTGAGAACTGTACGATTCGCTATCAGGAGCAGGAAGCGGCAGTAGAGCATGTTTCTCTTTCTGTAGGAGAGCAGGAAATCGTCAGTATCGTAGGTGAAAGTGGAAGTGGAAAAACAACTTTAATTCGTGCTATTCTCGGAATTTTACCTCCTGGCGGGACAGTGACAGAGGGGAAAATCTTATTTCAGGGAAAAAATATTTTGGAATTAGATGAGACGTCTTTACAAAAGCTCCGGGGAACGGAAATTGCAATGATCTTTCAGGATGTTGGAGCATCATTGGATCCCATACGGATTGTAGAGTCTCAATATCGGGAATCTATTCTGGCGCACAGGAAAATGGCAAAGGCTGACTGTCGGTCACTGGAAAAAGAAATGCTGGCAAAAATGCATCTGACAGATCCGGAACGTGTAATGGTATCTTATCCTTTTGAGCTTTCCGGCGGGATGAAACAGCGTGTTGGAATTGCAATGTCAATGACTGCAAGACCAAGACTTCTTCTTGCAGATGAGCCTACTTCTGCATTGGATGTGACAATTCAGGCAGAAGTGGTACGAGAAATGAAGAAGCTTCGGGAGCAGTATGAAACTGCAATTATTCTTGTGACACATAACATGGGAGTTGCTTCTTACATTTCAGATAAGATCGGTGTGATGTGCAAGGGTGAGCTGGTGGAATTTGGAAAAAGAGATGATGTGATCTTTCATCCGAAGCACGAATACACCAAAAAACTTCTGGCGGCAGTGCCAAGGCTGGAGGGAAAACGATTTGCAAAATGATACGATTCTCCTGGAAGTGAAAAATCTGAATAAGACATTTCCAGTGAAAAAAGAAAAATTATATGCAGTAAGTGATGTTAGTTTTTCCCTCAAAAAAGGTGAATGCCTGGGGATTGTGGGTGAAAGTGGATGCGGGAAAAGTACAGTGGCGAGAATGATTGCCGGTATCATACCTGTTTCGGGTGGAGAAGTACTGCTGGAAGGGGAAGCTTACATGAACCTAAAGGGCAGTGAAAAAAGACGTTTCCGCCGAAACATTCAGATGGTTTTCCAGGATCCTTTAAGTTCATTCAGTCCAAGAATGAAAGTTGGCACTTATCTTATGGAATCCAGGAGAAACTTTGATGGGATCAGTAAAGAAAATGGTCTTAAGGAAGCGCGCAAACTGCTTCTGGAAGTAGGTCTTCCGGAAGATTTTGTGAATCGTTATCCACATGAGCTTTCGGGTGGTCAGCTGCAGCGTGTGGCTATTGCCAGGGCCATTTCTATTCAGCCTAAACTACTGATCTGTGATGAAGCGACAGGTGCACTGGATGTTTCCATACAGAACCAGATTGCGAAGCTGCTGGTAAAGCTGGTGGAAGAAAAGCAGATCAGCTGTCTGTTTATTGGGCATGACCTGGCACTGGTAAGGAGTGTAAGTCAGAGAATCGCAGTTATGTATCTGGGAAGAATTGTGGAAATTCTGGAGAGTGAGACGCTTGCTGCAAAAGCAGTACATCCATATACGAAAATGCTGCTTGGTTCTGTTTTTGATGTATATTGCGATCAGAATGAGGAAATTGCAGCTGCAAAGGGAGAGCCTCCAAGTCCTCTTGAAGTGCAAAAGGGCTGTGCTTTTGCCGGGCGCTGCAACTGGTGCAGGGAGAAATGTAAAGAAGAACTGCCTCTTTTGCAGGAGATTGAGCCAGGACATAAGGTTGCCTGTTTTCAATTTATGAAATAAAATACTGCTCTGAGCAGCAAAAGCTGTCTGGTAGATGCCAGGCAGCTTTTTTGAGGTGGAATAAAGTTAATTCCATGCTCGAAGCAGTTTTGTACCATTTAAGATTTGTTCCAGAAGATATAGAGCACCTGTACATCCAATGTAAGTTTTGGGAATGACATGGATATATCCGGAACCTGGATTGGCAGTTTCAATGCCAAAAATGTTGTCGCTGTAAGTGTTCAATTCTACGATTGTGTTTGCACCAGCAAGAAGGATAACATTATTTACAGAGGCAATATCCTGTTCCAGTGCGTCTTCACAATGAAGCTCATGGAGCTTTTCCTGAATCAGATTTTCCGTGTGGCATTGTAAATAAAGTGGATGGATGACTTTGGGCTTAATGCTTAAATAACCGGAAAGATAATCCACATATCCTCTTAGAACGGATGGTTCGCCTTCCGCGGCATAGCGAAGATCCTTTGGGAAGCCTTTATTTCCCATATTATGTGCAATGAAATAGAAAGCGCGCGAACGGCTTTCTTCAATATAATCTAATGCAGGTTCACAATTTGTTCCAAGCAAAGAGGAAATCCCCCGGACAAATTCTTCGGTGAGGTCAAAACCGATTGGCATTCCTCCGGTCTCGTAAACTGGTATGGGAAAATGGCTGCGGAGATATTCGGCTGTTTTTTTACAACGCTCCGGGCAGAGTATAATATTGGCGTCTGCCTGAGCAATTGTACGAAAATCAGTTATGGGACAATTCATACCAGCTGCTACATGAACAGAGATTCCGCAAAGCTTCAGTAATTTGGTGATTTCCTTTAAACCGCCTTCCGGGAATTTCTCATGTGCATCAAAACCAAAAAGGTTAATAGATGGAATTTTGGAGGCTTTTTTATTGGTGCAAGGTTTATCACATAACAATTCCATCAGGCGAACGGTTGCTTCGTCGTATCCGATCATAGAATTTTCTGATAAGCCAGGGGATTCGATAAAAAGGTGTGGAATTCCAAATTCTTTGCTGATGGCATCCAGTTCCGGCTCCAGTGCTTCGCCGAGGAGAGAAGTACCGGGAGTCTGGATTACTGTGAATAAGTCATAACTTCTTTCTGAAAACAGATCGTTTAATGCGCGATGAAGTTGTTCGGCGGTCCCGAAAATATAATCAGAATAGCGGAGATTGGTAGCTGGTATGCGAGGACTGCCGATGCAAAACTGGCTGCGAAGCAACCGGTCATCCATAGCATCTTCCAGTCGAAGCTCATCACCAAGAGTCCATAGATTGGATCTTCGAATCAAAGAATCAACACCACTAAAGGTATAGTAGGTTTTACAGCCAATAGGACCATTTAGGAGAACCAGGTTGTTTTGGATCCCTTCACATGCAGAGATAACACCCGCAATGTGATCAGGGACAGCGTTTCTCAAATAATGATTTGTCATTTTTCCATCGTCCTTCCAAAGTGTTTTCAAATAAACGGATCCATTTTGCAGCACAATCTGTTCCAGTAAAGAAACCTGTGCTGATATCCCGTGCAAGATTTACGGTGCAGATTTCATCAGGTATGAAAGCCTGTCCCATAAAATCATTCAGGATAATAAGATCTGGCTTTTGTTTTGCAATAGAAGTAAATAATGTATTTTGTGCATTTTCCCAGTCCGCTGAGAATTGATGCTTCCAATCTGCAACGCTGTCTTCTTTACTTCCGATAAGGATAGAATCCAATACATCCAAATCCAGATCATGAGCCAATTCAAGAATCCAATCAATGCTATTGTTCTTTAAGAATAAAATCACTTTTTTCCCTTTATACAAAAGTTTGAGGTTGTTAATAGTTTGGGTGTATTGAATGCGGTTTTCTAAAATTACCTGTTCTGTTTCTTTTTCTTTTCCATAAAGTTTTCCTATTTTGCGAAGCCAGGAGGCTGTTTGGGAAAATCCCCTGGGAAGCTCGTTGCAAAGAAAACGGCAACCATATTTTTCTTCAAATATTTTTTGCAGTTCATGTCCTAGTTTATCATAGCGTGCCATGATCGAATAAGGCGCTTTTAAAAAATTATGGATGTTCTCCATTGATTCTGCGCAGATAAAGCGACAGTTGATTCGGATTCCTATTCTTTTAAATATTTCCTGCAGATTCATAAAAGTACAATCTGTCTGAGAAGAAATTGTATGTTCATAGACAAGATTGATGCAATCAGGTTCTGGCTTTACGTTCGGATCAACAGCTTGAAGAGCAAGCGTTTTGTAGCAAAGTGCCATTCCTTCGTTATAGTCACCGGCTTCGATTCCGTCAGTATGAATAATATACATATCGACACCAAGACTTTTTAATTCTTTTTGAAGTGGAACCAGGTCATCGCCACTCATGCCTGGAATACAGGAAGTGACAGTGATAATATTGCGGATTCCGCGTTTCACCATTTGAAAAGCTTTACGCCGTGTCTGTTCTACACCACCGTATACGGCTTCGTTTATGGTGATATCAGTATTCTCAAACTGTCTTGGAACAAAGGCCGGGTAAAGGATTCCGCGTTCATACAATCCTCTTCGTCCGTAGCTGGTAAAACCGTTAATGGCATACCAGGTGCAGCTTTTGGGAGCATGTCCGAGAATTGCGGCATCTTTGATATGAACCGCCAGATCGATAGCACCACGATAAGCACAGCCATATAGCGGAACTCTGCTAAAAGGATCAGATAAAGCTCTCTTTTTCGTGGCAGAAGGCTGTGCGGGAACAGCAGGAATCACGGGAGCAGATGTATGTTTGGAAATTGTAGTGGTAGTGTGGGATAGTCTTTCCCCACGCATAAAAAGCTCCATCTGCTCTTCAGATAAAGGGGCAGCGGCATAAAGAACAGGTTGCGTTTGTAATTTTTGTGCAAGCTCCAGAAAAATATTAGCTTCGGCACTTTTGGGGGATTTTTCAACCAGAGTCATTGCTTCTTTTTCTGCCTGGGTAAAAAGATTACTTCTGGGAATTTCTGCAAGAATTGGAAGATTGACAGCATTGGTAAAGTCTTCTACATATTTGCGATCATCACCGACTCCGCGGCTGTTATAGATGATCCCGGCAATCTGTCTGCCCTGGGGATTAAGATTCTTTATTCCGCACAGAATGTTATTTGCAGCATAAATAGACATAGATTCCCCACTTGTTACAAGAACTACTGCATCGGCATATTGTTTGCGGACAGGAACCGCAAAACCGCCACAGACAACATCTCCTAATACATCATATATGACCTGGTCATATTTTTCTATGGCGTGGTATTTGTTTAAAAAATCAAATGCAGTCAGAATTCCCCGGCCTGCACAGCCCATTCCTGGTCTGGGACCGCCTGCTTCTATGCAACCAGTGTCAAGAAAACCTGGTATTAATACATCTGCCAGGTTTTGTTCATCTTCAGGAGTGTTTAGAAGATAATCGAGGATAGTTGTGATTTTTTGCCCATGGTGTAGAAGACGGGTTGAGTCGTGCTTGGGATCACATCCTATTTGAAGTACTTTACTGTTGCAGACTGCTAAGGCTGCGGTCAGATTCGCACTTATTGTGGATTTCCCAATCCCTCCCTTTCCATAAACTGCAATTTGCATATTGGTCCTCCTCATTATGAAATTCCAAATTACCTTTGATAATGGCATTGGAGACTGTTATTACTTGCTGGAAAAATTTTTAACGACGTTTTTTTCGTAATCTACAGATAAAAATCCTTCACATAATCCATCCGTGCGCTCATATTAGAAAACATAGCATCTACCAGTGTGATGGCGGCCATGGATTCTACTACTACAACGGCACGGGGGACGATTACCGGATCATGGCGGCCTTTGATCTCAATGGAAATATTTTCCCCTGTGGCGGTTACAGTCTGCTGAGGCTGGGCAATAGACGGAGTCGGTTTGATATGGGCGCGGAGAAAGATTTCGCCGCCGTCGCTGATTCCGCCTAAAATACCTCCTGAATGATTGGAATTTTTCGCAATTTTTCCGTTTTCCATGTGGAAACCGTCATTGTTTTCGGAACCTTTCATTGTGGACACTTTGACTCCGTCACCAATCTCAACTGCTTTTACAGCACCGATAGACATAAGAGACTGGGCAAAGGCGGCATCCAGCTTACCGAAAACCGGATCGCCGATTCCGGCAGGAACACCGTTTATGCGGCATTCGATGACACCTCCTGCACTGTCCTCCTCTTTCATACATTGTTCCAGATACTGGGCTGCCTTTTCTGCGGCTACCATATCGGGCATGTAGAAGGCGTTTTCCCTGATTATTTCCGGATGGTAACTGTGGCAGGAGATTGGTCCGATGGAACTGGTGTATGCTTGTAGGGTAATACCAAGTTCTTTTAGAATCTTTGCGGCAATGGCACCGGCAGCAACCCTGCCAATGGTTTCCCGGCCGGAGGAACGTCCGCCGCCGCGATAATCACGGAAGCCATATTTGCTGTCAAACCCGAAATCTGCGTGTCCGGGACGGTAGGTCTGGGAGATATTTCCATAATCACGGGAACGCTGATCCTTGTTACGTACGATCATGGAAATAGGGGTACCGGTAGTCTGTCCCTCAAAAACACCAGAGAGAATTTCTACTTCATCTCCCTCGCTGCGGGCTGTGGTGTAACGGCTCTGGCCAGGCTTCCTTCTGTCAAGATAAGCCTGTATATCTGCTTCTGTAAGGAAAAGTCCGGCGGGAACTCCGTCTACAACGGCTCCTAATGCCTTGCCATGGGATTCCCCCCAGGTAGTAACCGTAAATTTTCTTCCAAATGTTGACTGACTCATAGGCGTAAAATCCTTTCTGTTTCTGACTGTACCAAAGTAATGTACGAATATATCTTTAAAGACATTATAGCGAAATGCAAAAAATTTGTAAACCGAATCTATTAGAATTGACAAAATTTCCTGTAGAAATTATAATTAAGCGTGTATTTTTGAGGATAGGAGCCCTGTCTGACAGAAAAGTGGGACAGCTGGTTTTTATACAGAAGCAAGAGATTGGAAGGAGTGCAGCTTGTGGTAAGGATTTTTAAGACAATAGAGGGTGCGATCCATGAGATTCAGGAACCACAGGAGGATTGCTGGATTGCAATGACCAATCCCACTGCAACTGAGATCTTTGAGATGTCCGAAAGATTCGGAATCGAAGTAGATGATCTTCGCGCTCCTCTGGATGAGGAAGAGCGTTCTCGTATTGAAGTGGAAGATAATTATACACTGATCCTGGTAGATGTTCCTATGATCGAGGAACGCAATGACAAGGACTGGTATGGCACTATCCCTCTTGGTATTATTGTTACCAAGAAGATGATTTTTACCGTATGTCTGGAGGATACCCAGGTGCTTACCCGGTTTATGGAGGGAAGAGTACGTAATTTCTTTACCTATATGAAAACCAGATTCATTTTGCAGATCCTATACCGCAATGCCACTATGTACTTGCATTATCTGCGTATTATAGATAAGAAAAGTGAACAGGTGGAGGAGAAGCTCCACATGTCCACCCGTAATCAGGAACTGATGGAACTGTTGGAACTGGAGAAATCCCTGGTTTATTTTACTACATCTCTTCGGTCGAACGAGGTAGTACTGGAGAAGCTTCTGAAGGTAGAGAGCATTAAGCAGTACCCGGAGGATACGGATCTTCTGGAAGATGTTATCATTGAGAATAAACAGGCAATCGAGATGGCCAATATATACAGCGGTATCTTAAGCAGCATGATGGGTACTTTTGCCTCGGTTATTTCTAATAACCTGAATGTGGTTATGAAGGTTTTGTCCGTTATCACGATTGTAATGAGTATTCCCACTATTGTGTTCAGTGCATATGGAATGAACCTGAGCCCTTCGGGAATGCCGTTTTCTGCTGACAAATGGGGATTTTTAGTGGTGATATTGCTGTCCATACTGGTGAGTATTGTGGCAGCTGTGATTCTGTCCAAGAAGAAATTTTTCTGAATAGGAGGATTACATGAAATTTATTGATAAGCTGGAACGAAAATTTGGAAGATTTGGTATTCCCAATCTCACAATTTACATGATTGTATGCTATGTGATCGGTTATGCACTGATGATCGTGAATCCAGGCATACTGAACTGGCTGAGCCTGGAACCAGCGTATATTCTGCGGGGACAGGTATGGAGACTGGTAACCTGGGTACTGTATCCACCGAGCACTTCCGGAGTATTATGGTTTGCAATTGCAGTTCTGTTCTTTTATTATCCAATTGGAACTTCTCTGGAGCGGACGATTGGAACTTTTAAATATACGTTGTATATTCTTTCGGGCGTGATATTTACAATTTTGGGAGCGTTTATTCTGTATTTCCTTCTCGGAGGAAATGTTCTGGTAGGAAACGTATTTTCTACTTATTATATCAGTCTGTCCACATTCCTTGCATATGCAATGTGTTATCCGGATATGCAGGTTCTGCTTATGTTTATCATTCCGGTGAAGATGAAGTGGATGGCAATTTTTTATGTGGTGATTGTTGTATATGAAATGATTCAGTATGTTATGGCAGGTGCATGGTATCTGGTGATCCCGATTGTGGCTTCACTGTTGAATTTCATTATTTTTTACTTTGGAACAAAGGATTTCAGCCGGTATAACCCGAAGGAGATCCACAGAAGAAATGAATTCCGCAGAGCAATGGAACCCCAGGGACGTATGAAATCAGGCAGCGGCAGTGTGACCAAGCACAAATGCGCGATTTGCGGACGTACTGAGCTTGATGATCCTAATCTGGAATTTCGTTTTTGTTCCAGATGCAATGGAAATTATGAGTATTGCCAGGATCATCTTTTTACACATACACATGTGAAATGAAATTAATGTAATTGTTAACCGGTAACATCGCATGGCTGCTGTGAACGATGTGGGCAGCAGCCAGCAAATGACTGAAAAGACAGAGGGAAAGACTGCTTATGAAGAGAACAAAAATTATCTGTACTATGGGACCAGCATCCAGTAAGAAAAATACTTTAAGAGCTATGATGCGTGCCGGAATGGATATTGCACGTTTTAATTTTTCCCATGGTTCTCATGAAGAACACAGGGGAAGAGTAGACATGGTCAAAAACCTACGGGAAGAACTGAATATTCCGGTTGCCCTGCTTCTTGATACAAAGGGACCGGAGATCCGTACCAAGCTTCTTAAGGATCATAAGAAGATTACATTGGAGGCTGGAAGCGAATTTACACTTACTACCGGTGATATAGAGGGAGATGAGACCAGAGTCGCCATCACATATGAAAATCTTTACAAAGATGTGAAAAAAGGCGGTAAAATCCTGATTGATGATGGTCTGATCGAACTGGAGATTGAGAATATTAAGAATGGGGATATTGTCTGCCGTGTCTTAAACGGCGGCGAGCTTGGAGAGCGCAAAGGAATCAATGTTCCTTATGTGAAAGTGAAGCTTCCGGGAATTACAGAGCAGGATAAAGATGATATTCTGTTTGGAATTACACAGGAGTTTGACTATATTGCAGCTTCTTTTGTCCGTGATGCAAAAGCGATTAAAGAAATCCGTCAGCTTTTGGATGAAAATGGCGGACATGATATTGGAATCATTGCCAAAATCGAGAATGCCGAAGGCGTTGAAAATATTGATGAGATCATCAAGGCTGCAGATGGTATTATGGTTGCCAGAGGTGATCTTGGTGTGGAGATTCCTCCGAGTGAGGTTCCTTATATCCAGAAAATGATCATCCGCAAGTGCAATGAGAACTATGTTCCGGTTATTACTGCTACCCAGATGCTGGATTCCATGATTCGCAATCCACGTCCTACAAGAGCAGAGGTGGCAGACGTTGCCAATGCTATTTACGACGGTACAGATGCTATTATGCTTTCCGGTGAGACTGCAGCTGGTAAATATCCGCTGGAAGCTCTGAAGATGATGGTGGAGATTGCACAGACCACAGAGCCTCACCTGCATTATGAAGATTATACCCATAACCGCAATATGTGTGGTGAGAGCAGAGTGTCCAGCGCTGTGGGACTGGCAGCAGTGCAGACTGCAAGAGATCTGAAGGCTAAGGCCATTGTGACTCCTACCTTTGGAGGAAGAACAGCCAGACTGATTTCCAATTTCCGGCCGGAAGCTCCTATTTATGCTGTTACTCCCAATGATACGATTCTGCATAGACTTCAGCTTGTATGGGGCGTTACACCGTTGAAAGGATACGAGAAGGATTCCACAGAGCATATTATTTCCCAGGCCATGAGCGTTGTCCGCAGAAAGCGGCTTGCAAAGAAAGGAGACCTGATCGTATTTACGGTTGGAGATCCTGCTACCAATATGACCCGGGAAGGTGCTGTAACAAATATGCTGCATGTGATTGAAGCCAAATAAAGCTGTCACAGGCTCTGACTTGTGACAACAGAAAAATTACTTTTTAAGAGCAGCGAGTGCTGTATTTTACAAACGAGGAGAAACTATTATGAAAAAGACACCTTTTGTAACACTGGAGAAGGTACAGGAAATTGCCGGAAAATATCCTACCCCATTTCATCTTTATGATGAGAAGGGAATCCGGGAGAATGCACAGGCTTTGAAGGAAGCTTTTGCATGGAACAAAGGCTTTAAGGAGTTTTTTGCAGTAAAGGCAACCCCGAACCCATTCCTGATCAAGATTCTGCAGGAATATGGCTGCGGATGTGACTGCTCATCCATGACAGAACTGATGCTTTCCAAAGCTATCGGATGTAAGAAGGGAGACATTATGTTTTCCTCCAACGACACTCCGGATAAAGAGTTTAAATATGCAGATGAGATCGGTGGAATTATCAATCTTGATGACATCACTCATATTGAGAGTGTAGAGAAAGCTGTTGGAAAGATCCCGGAGATCATCAGCTGCCGTTATAATCCTGGCGGAGTGTTCAAAATCAGCAACGATATTATGGATAATCCCGGGGATGCAAAATATGGCATGACTACGGAGCAGATTTTTGATGCATTCCGTATCCTGAAGAGTAAGGGCGCCAGGGAGTTTGGAATTCATGCATTTCTTGCCAGCAATACAGTGACTAATGATTACTACCCGATGCTTGCGAAGGTTATGTTTGAACTTGCTGTGAAGCTTCAGAAGGAGACTGGGGCGCATATTAAATTCATCAATCTTTCCGGTGGTATTGGTATTCCTTATCGCCCGGAGCAGACTCCAAACGATATTCGTGCAATTGGAGAGGGTGTACGCAAGGTATATGAAGAAGTTCTGGTTCCGGAAGGAATGGGAGATGTAGCTATTTATACAGAACTTGGACGCTTCATGATGGGACCTTATGGCTGCCTGGTAACAAAAGCGATTCATGAGAAGCACACTCACAAAGAGTATATCGGTGTGGATTCCTGCGCAGTAAACCTTATGCGGCCGGCTATGTACGGTGCTTATCATCATATTACTGTTCTTGGAAAAGAGGATCAGGTTTGCGATCACCTGTATGATATCACAGGATCTCTTTGCGAGAATAATGATAAGTTTGCAATTGATCGTTATCTTCCGAAGATTGATATGGGAGATTATCTGGTGATTCATGATACTGGCGCACATGGTTTTTCCATGGGATATAATTACAATGGTAAATTGAAATCTGCGGAGATCCTTCTTCACGAAGATGGAAGCTTCGATATGATCCGTCGCGCCGAGACTCCAAGAGATTACTTTGCAACTTTCGACTGCTTCCCGATTTATGAGAAAATGCTGGAGGATGAAGACCGGGCGTAATTACTTATGAGTAAGATAAAAACAGTTTGATGCGTTTGGCTTGCAGACTGTGTAAATGAAAAGAGGAACCGCTGAAATGCTGGCGGATCCTCTTTTGCTATATAGAAAGAATTTCTTTGGAACAGTTGGGGATTGATGGTCAAAAGTATGAACCCACGAGGCAAATGCAGGGCAAATTTTTGACAACACTTGACATTTGTTTAAATTCTGAGCAACAAAAAATCCCGTAAAATCAAGCAATTGACGGGATTTATATAACTTATGAAATATTAAAAAGTGCCGGCAGTGGGACTTGAACCCACACGTAGTTGCCTACAACAGATTTTGAGTCTGCCTCGTCTGCCATTCCGACATGCCGGCGGTTGAACAATTGATATAATAGCACATTATAAAAATAAAGTAAAGATGAAATTATGAAAAGTTTATAAATTTTTGAGGCAGAATATTGATATTCATACATGGAAATGCTAAAGTATTTAACAGTTGACAGAAAATGGAGGAAATGCCAATGAATATTGACCATAAAAAACCAGAAAACCGGCCATTGTACATTTTTGCACTGATAGCGGTTGGGGTGATCCTTTTCCTGAACATATTTGCCATTCCTGCCATGCAGGAACGCTCTGTGGAGAAGACCGACTATAGTACATTCCTCAGCAATGTAGAGCGTGGAAATGTATCCAAGGCAGAGGTGCAGGACGATTATATCTATTATGTAGTCAGAAAGAACGGCGAGGACGTGGTGTGCAAGACTGTACGTATGGATGATCCAGACCTTGTAAGCCGCCTTTATGAAGCCGGAACCAGTATGGAAGCAGTGGAGCCTCAGAAGCAGTCCATCTTTCTCAGTCTGGTGATCGGATATGTGATTCCAATCGTAATCTTTGTTTTCCTTGGAAGATGGCTGAGTAAGAAGATGATGAGCTCTATGGGCGGTGGCCCTGGCGGAGCAATGTCCTTTGGAAAAAGCAATGCCAAAGTATATGTGAAGTCTTCTACAGGAATTAAATTTACAGATGTGGCAGGTGAGGACGAGGCGAAAGAGCTTCTTACAGAAATTGTAGATTATCTTCACAATCCGCAGAAATACACGGAGATTGGAGCATCCATGCCCAAAGGCGCCCTTCTTGTAGGCCCTCCGGGTACAGGTAAGACACTACTTGCCAAGGCAGTTGCAGGAGAAGCAGAAGTACCGTTTTTCTCTATTTCCGGTTCAGAATTTGTGGAAATGTTTGTGGGCATGGGTGCTGCCAAGGTTCGTGATCTGTTTAAGCAGGCAAATGAGAAGGCACCTTGTATTGTATTTATTGATGAGATTGATACCATTGGTAAGAAACGTGACAGCGGAAGTTTCACAGGTGGAAACGATGAACGTGAGCAGACATTAAACCAGCTGCTTACAGAGATGGATGGATTTGACGGCTCCAAGGGAGTTGTGATCCTGGCTGCTACCAACCGTCCGGATTCCCTGGATCCGGCCCTTCTGCGTCCAGGTCGTTTTGACAGACGTATTCCGGTAGAACTTCCGGATCTGAAAGGACGTGAGGAAATCCTGAAAGTCCATGCCAGAAAGATCAAAATCGCAGACAGTGTCCGTTTCGATGAAATTGCCAAGGCAGCAGCCGGCGCTTCCGGTGCAGAGCTTGCCAATGTTGTAAACGAGGCAGCTCTTCGTGCTGTCCGTGACGGCAGGAAGTTTGCTACCCAGGCTGACTTTGAGGAGAGTATTGAGGTAGTTATCGCTGGTTATCAGAAGAAAAACCGGGTGCTTTCCAATAAGGAGAAGTTGATCGTATCCTATCATGAGGTGGGACATGCACTTGTGGCGGCGAAACAGACGGATTCTGCTCCGGTTCACAAGATTACCATTATTCCCCGTACCTCAGGCGCTCTTGGATACACCATGCAGGTGGATGAGCAGGAGCACTTCCTGATGTCAAAGGAAGAATTGGAGAATAAAATTGCTACATTTACTGGTGGACGTGCTGCTGAAGAACTGATTTTCCACAGTATTACAACTGGCGCGTCGAATGATATCGAGCAGGCTACCAAGATTGCCCGAGGCATGATTTCACGCTATGGCATGAGCGATGAGTTCGATATGGTTGCGATGGAAAGTATGAGCAATCAGTATCTGGGTGGTGATTCAAGTCTTAGCTGCTCCTTTGAAACACAGACACTTCTGGACAAAAAGGTAGTAGAGCTGGTACGAAGACAGCATGAGAAGGCCTATAAGATTCTTGAGGATAATATTGAGAAGCTTCATGAACTGGCGAAATATCTGTATGAGCATGAAACAATCACAGGCGAGGAATTTATGAAGATTTTAAATGATCCGTCGAAGTCTCTTACGGCCAGTGCAGAGTAAAAAAAGCATTTTTGTATTATTTGACTGGATTCTGCGGCAATAAAGAGAACCACATTGCCGGATATATAAAATAAGGGACAGCAGAAAAGATCAGATGTCCTTTAAACAGATTTTGGTTATTTCCCTTGTCTGTTTAAAGAGTATCCGGTCAAACATCTGCTGTCTCTTGTGTTTTGAGGGAGATTTGGATATAATAACAAATATGGGCTGCAAAAGGGAGGAGTGTTTCCATGAATTGTCAGACAGCAGAGAGTATGGTAAACCGATACATTGAGCATGATTTATCTGTAGATGAACTGGAGAATTTTCTGGAACATGTGGAGAATTGTCCGTCCTGTTACGACGAGTTGGAAACTTATTTTATTGTTCATGCTGCCATGCAGCAGCTGGATGAGGAGAGCAGAGATTCCACATTGGATCTCCGGGAGCTTCTGGAAGAAGATATTCGTAGATCCAAGCATTATATACTGAAGATGAGATTCCGCCGCGCGCTGAGTGGAATGGGATTCTGTGCGTTGATTGCCGGACTGGGTGGATTTTTGATTTATATTATTATGCAGGTATTATAGGAAACACGGTACAGGAGGCTTATATGTGTGAGAAAATTTTACTGATAGATGGTCACAGTATTTTAAACAGGGCATTTTACGGACTTCCGGATCTGACTAATTCAGAAGGTCTGCATACAGGTGCTGTTTATGGCTTTTTAAATATCCTGTTTAAAGTGCTGGGAGAAGAGAAACCGGAATATCTGGCAGTGGCATTTGACAGAAGTGAGCCGACTTTTCGCCATGCGAAATATCCGGAATACAAAGGTACACGTAAGCCCATGCCGCAGGAACTAAAGGAACAGATCCCGCTTTTGAAAGAGATGCTTGAAAAGATGGGAATCGCCACAGTTTCCCTTGCTGGTTTCGAAGCAGACGATATTCTTGGTACGCTGGCGAAAAATGGTGAAGAAAAAGGCCTGGATGTAATCATTCTTTCCGGTGACCGTGATCTTTTACAGCTGGCGACTAAAAAAACTATGATCCGTCTGCCCAGGACTGCAAAAGGGCAGACTGTTATAGAAGACTATAAGGAAGACCAGGTGCAGGAACGTTATCTGGTTTCCCCTGCCCAGATCATAGAATTAAAGGCTCTTATGGGTGATCCTGCCGACAATATTCCTGGAATTCTAGGTGTGGGAGAGAAGACAGCTATCAGGCTGCTTGTAGAATATGGCTCCATAGAAAATGCTTTTTCACATGTGGAAGAGATTTCACAAAAGCGGGCCAGAGAATCTTTGAGGGAAAATTACCAGATGGCCCAGCTGAGTAAGGAGCTTGCAACTATTTGTACAAACAGCCCCATAGAATTTGAACAGGAGAAATTCCAGTTAGGAAATATTTTTACAAAGGAAGCCTACGAGCTATGCAGAAAATTGGATTTTCGGAATTTTCTGATGAAATTTGATCCGGCTGAAGTGAATGAAAATACAATAGAACAGGATTTTTTCATCTGCAATGATCTGGAGGGCTGTGAGGCACTTTTTGAAAAAGCGGGACAGGCAGAAGCTGTGGGAATAGCGCTTCTCTGGGATAAAGAAGGTGTCTATGGAGCTGGTCTGGCATTAGGGGAAAATGAAATGTATTATGTTCCTGTGGAGGGAATGGTAACAGCAGCTTATTTAAGTGATAAGATCGGGAGGCTGGGGAAGCATACCACAGTTTGTTCCATGGACGTAAAAACCATGCTCAAGCGTGCTGATCTAACACCCGATGCAAACGTATTTGACTGTAGCATTGCAGCTTATCTTCTGAATCCTTTGAAAAGTACTTATACTTATGAAGAGCTTGCAAAAGATTATCTGGATGGGAAGCTTCTTCCGGGAAAAGAAGAGCTTCTGGGAAAAATATCCCTGAAAAAGGCCTGGGAGGAGGATATGCCGGAACTGGAACATCTGGCATGTTATACGGCGTATACCGCTTTTGCCACCAGAGCCCCCCTGAAAGCGAAGCTTCAGGAAACAGGTATGTGGAAGGTATATACAGAGATTGAACTTCCTCTTGTATTTACGTTAGATTCCATGGAAAAATGGGGAATCGAAGTAAAAGGAGAAGAATTGAAAAATTATGGTGAAAAGCTGACTGTCCGCATTCATGAACTGGAAAAGCTGATCTGGCAGCAGGCAGGAGAAGAATTTAATATCAATTCTCCGAAACAGCTGGGTGTGATCCTTTTTGAAAAAATGGCGATTCCAGGAGGAAAGAAAACGAAGACCGGCTACTCTACATCCGCAGATATATTAGAGAAACTGGCATCAGAGAATCCAATCGTAAATGATATTTTGGAATATCGTCAGCTTACAAAGTTGAAATCCACTTATGCAGACGGCCTTGGAGCCGTGATCGAGAAGGATGGAAGGATCCATTCCACTTTTAACCAGACCATAACTGCCACTGGCAGAATCAGCAGTACAGAGCCAAACCTTCAGAATATTCCGGTCCGCATGGAACTTGGAAGACTGATCCGCAAAGTGTTTGTACCGGAAGCTGGATTTGTCTTCCTGGATGCTGATTACTCACAGATTGAGCTGCGTGTTCTTGCTCACATGTCCGGGGATGAGAAGCTGATCAAGGCTTACAGAGAGGCGGAAGATATTCACCGACTGACAGCGTCTCAGGTCTTTCATATTCCGCTTGAGGAGGTCACTCCTCTGCAAAGACGAAATGCCAAGGCGGTGAATTTTGGTATTGTATATGGTATCAGCTCTTTTGGTCTTAGCCAGGATCTTAGCATTACAAGAAAAGAGGCTGCTGCTTATATCCAGAAATATTTTGAGACCTATCCAAGCATAAAGGGATTTCTGGATGGACTTGTGGAGCAGGGAAAAGAAAAAGGCTATGTTTCCACTATGTTTGGCAGAAAAAGGCCGGTTCCGGAACTGAAATCCAGCAATTTTATGCAGAGATCCTTTGGCGAGCGTGTTGCCATGAACTCGCCAATTCAGGGAACTGCTGCAGATATAATCAAAATTGCCATGAATCGTGTGTATAAACGTCTTTTGGATGAGAAACTGAGATCCAGACTGGTGCTTCAGGTCCACGATGAATTGCTGATCGAGACCTGGAAAGATGAAATCCCTCAAGTATCAAGAATTCTGGAAGAGGAAATGAAGGGTGCAGCTAATCTGGCAGTGGAGCTGGAAGTAGATATGCATCAGGGGAATAACTGGTACGAGGCAAAGTAGAAGCAGAACTATGTCTGGAATAAGATTTAGGAAGAAAATAGTTTGTACCTCATAATTACCAGGTGAAATCGAAGCAGTAAGGAATAGGAAAAATGAAGACAATTGGTATTACAGGAGGAGTTGGTGCCGGAAAAAGCACGGTGCTTGCTTATCTTGAGGAAAAATATAATGCTTTTGTTATACAGGCTGACGAAGTGGGACATATTGTGATGGCTCCGGGACAGGAATGTTATCAGCCAGTGATCGATCTGTTTGGGAAAGATGTGATAAAAAACGATAAAACTATTGACCGGAAGAGGGTTTCCGATGTAGTATTTGAGCAACCGGATTTTTTGAGCCGTCTAAATGGGATAATTCATCCGGCTGTAAAAAGATATATCCTGAAAAGCCTGGAGGAACAGAAGAAGGAGGGACGGAAGCTATGCGTTGTGGAAGCCGCACTTTTTCTGGAAGAACATTACCAGGAGTTTTGTGATGAAGTATGGTATATTCATACAGATGAGGAAATCCGCATTCAGCGCCTGATGAAAAACCGAGGCTATACCAGGGAGAAATCTCTTGGAATTATCGGAAATCAGGCCAGCGAAGATTATTTTCGAGCCCATACAGATTTCGTTGTAGAAAATAACGGAAATGTGGAAAAAACCTGGAAGCAGATAGATGAAGGAGTAAGAAGAAATGAGACTTTGTAGCATTGCCAGTGGAAGCAGCGGAAACTGTATTTATGTGGGATCAGAAGAGACCCATGTTCTTGTAGATACAGGAATAAGCGGCAAAAGGATCGAGCAGGGACTGAACCAGCTGGAGCTTACTGGCAGGGACATTGATGCGATTCTGGTCACTCATGAGCATTCTGACCATATCAGCGGTCTGGGGGTGATGGCACGCAGATACCACATTCCGGTTTATACTACAGGTGGAACTGCAGATGCGATCAGCAGAATGAAGAATATGAAGAATCTTCCGGAAGACACTTTTCATGAGATTGTGGAGGATCAGGATTTTCATATCAGGGATCTGACCATTCATCCTTTTTCCATTCCACATGACGCGGCACAGCCGGTAGGATACCGGGTTGAGTGTGAAGATAAGGCAGTTGGAATCGCCACAGATCTTGGGAAATATAACGATTACATAGTAGATAATTTACAAAATCTGGATGCTCTTTTGCTGGAGGCAAATCATGATATCCGTATGCTTCAGGTGGGAAGTTATCCCTATTATCTGAAACAGCGTATCTTAGGCGACAGGGGACATCTTTCCAATGAAAATGCAGGAAAGCTGCTTTGCAGGCTTTTGCATGATGACATGAAAGCTGTTTTTCTTGGACATTTAAGCAAAGAAAACAACTATGAGGCTCTTGCCTATGAGACCGTGTGCTCAGAGGTAACCCTTGGAGATAATCCATATAGATCAAAAGATTTTCAGATTCAGGTTGCGAAACGGGACAGTATTTCAGATGTGGTTGTATTGTAGAAGAGATAATTTACAGTAAAGAAACAAAACTATATTTGAAATACAGGTTCAGTTTTTATATACAGTTCAGGGAAAACTTAAAGCTGTATTTTCCCTGGGACAGTCAAAATGGGCTGCAGACCCAAATACAGGAGGAGTATCATGAAAAAAACAATTATCACAGTAGTAGGAAATGACACCGTTGGTATTATTGCTAAGGTATGTACTTATCTTGCCCGGAATCAGGTTAACATTCTGGATATCTCCCAGACGATTGTACAGGGATATTTTAACATGATGATGGTCGCAGATACCAGCGCTTCAGACAAGGAAATTGCAACTCTTTCCAAAGAACTGGCTGCTCTCGGGGATGAGATCGGCGTAGTGATCCATTGTCAGCATGAGGATATTTTCAACGTAATGCATCGAATTTGAAATGAAAGTCCCATCCATCGGACTTTCATTTAACAAAAATGTCGCCTGTAGGTGATAGATATATCCATAGAAAGGAATACGAATGCTATGATTAGTATATTCGAGGTGAACGAGACCAACAAAATGATCGAGCAGGAGAATCTGGATGTACGTACCATTACTCTTGGAATCAGCCTGCTGGATTGTATTGACAGCGATCTTGAGAAATTAAACGAAAAAATTTATAACAAAATTACCACATATGCCAAAGATCTGGTGGCAACTGGTGAGAAAATATCAGCACAGTACGGAATTCCGATTGTAAACAAACGAATTTCTGTTACACCAATCGGTCTGGTTGGAGGTGCTGCATGCAAAACTACAGATGATTTTGTAACAATAGCCAGGACTCTGGACAAAGCTGCCAAGCAGGTGGGAGTGAACTTTATCGGTGGATATACAGCTCTTGTAAGTAAGGGAATGACACCAGCAGAGGAGCTTCTGATCCGTTCTATTCCGCAGGCGCTTGCCAGTACAGAGCGGGTATGCAGTTCTGTGAATGTTGGTTCCACAAAGACTGGAATCAATATGGATGCCGTGAAGCTTATGGGAGAGATTATTCTGGAAACAGCTCAGGCAACCAAAGAACAGGATTCCCTTGGCTGTGCCAAGCTGGTAGTATTCTGCAATGCACCGGATGACAACCCCTTTATGGCAGGTGCTTTCCACGGTGTTACAGAAGCTGATAGTATTATTAATGTTGGTGTCAGCGGTCCGGGCGTTGTAAAAACCGCTCTGGAGAAAGTAAGAGGAGAGGATTTCGAAACTCTCTGCGAGATGATCAAACGAACTGCATTTAAGGTAACACGTGTTGGTCAGCTGGTTGCCCGGGAGGCTTCCAAGATGCTTGGCGTTCCATTTGGAATTGTGGATCTTTCCCTTGCGCCTACTCCTGCAATCGGTGACAGTGTGGCTGAGATCCTGGAAGAAATCGGTCTTGAAAGAGCCGGCGCACCTGGAACTACAGCAGCTCTTGCCCTGTTAAATGACCAGGTGAAAAAAGGTGGTGTAATGGCTTCCACAGCAGTTGGAGGTTTGAGTGGTGCATTTATTCCGGTCAGCGAGGATCAGGGAATGATTGATGCGGTAACAGCAGGTGCACTTACTATTGAGAAATTAGAGGCCATGACCTGCGTATGCTCTGTGGGGCTTGATATGATCGCAGTACCAGGTGACACGAAGGCATCCACCATTTCCGGCATTATTGCAGATGAAGCAGCAATTGGAATGGTGAACCAGAAGACAACAGCAGTCCGTCTGATCCCTGTTATCGGAAAAGGAGTAGGAGAGACAGTAGAATTCGGCGGTCTTCTTGGCTATGCACCAATTATGCCGGTAAACAATTTCTCCTGTGATGCGTTTGTGGCAAGAGGCGGAAGAATTCCGGCTCCGATCCATAGCTTTAAAAATTAAGGTTACTGGATGAATTTGCACTTGACATTCTTACATCACTGTGCTAAAGTATAAATCAGTTAAACCGATGAGAAAGAGTAGTAAATCAGATGTGACATTTAGTCATTATGAATGGACTGAATAATGACTTACCAGAGAGCGGAGGATGGTGTGATCTTCGTATGAAGCGGCTGATGGAATGGACTTTCGAGGGCGGTCCGAAATTATATTTCAGGAGAGTAGGCGCCGACGGGAACCGAACCCGTTATCAATCAGGAGTGTATGTTTGTACATGAGAAAGTGGACGATTTGTCAATTTGAGTGGCACCGCGATAATAAGATTTTATTACCGTCTCAAAGAACAACAGGGAATGTTGTTTTTTGAAGACGGTTTTTTGATATCCATTTTACCACTCATTCTTTCTCGCAGACAAGATGCAGAAGATCGGCTTAGTTATCTTCTGGAGCCTGTTTGAAAATCATTTCCGTAAAGTGTGACACATATTATGCGGAAAGCCTTTTTTAACACGCTCCCGCCAATTTTAAGAGAGAGAGGAAAAACACTATGAAAAAAAGAATGATCGCAATCGCAGCAGCAACAATGGCAACTATGATGATGACAACACCCGTTCTTGCAGAGGACTACAAGATCGGTATCTGCAATTATGTAGATGACGCATCTCTGAACCAGATCGTAGACAATCTGGAAAGCCGCCTGAAAGAAATCGGCGATGAGAAGGGTGTAAACTTCGATATTTCCTATGACAACTGTAATGCAGATGCCAATGTTATGGAGCAGATTATTTCTGATTTCCAGGCAGACGGTGTAGACCTTATGGTTGGCGTTGCAACACCGGTAGCTATGCGTATGCAGGCAAGCACAGAAGGAACCGACACGCCGGTTGTATTCTCCGCAGTATCGGATCCGGTTGGTGCAGGTCTTGTAGAATCCCTGGAGGCACCTGGCGCAAACCTTACCGGAACAAGCGATTATCTGGATACCGCTTCCATTATGAAACTGATCGAAGCTGTTAATCCGGATACCAAGAAGATCGGACTTTTATATGATATCGGACAGGATTCCTCTACAGCAGCCATCGAGGCAGCAAAAGCTTACATGGATGAGAACGGAATCGAATATGTTGAGCGTACCGGAACCACTACAGATGAAGTTCAGCTTGCAGCAGATGCACTGGTTGCAGATGGTGTTGACGCAGTGTTTACCCCAACTGATAATACCATTATGACAGCAGAGCTTTCCATTTATGAGAAATTTATTGATGCAGGAATTCCGCATTACACAGGAGCTGATTCCTTTGCGTTAAATGGCGCTTTCGCAGGGTATGGTGTTGATTACGCAAATCTTGGAGCAAAAACAGCAGATATGGTTGCAGATATTCTTCTGAATGGTGCTGATCCGGCAACCACTCCTGTAGAAACCTTTGATAATGGTACTGCTACTGTAAACACAGAAACATGCGAAGCACTCGGTCTTGATTTTGAAACTGTCAAAGCTGCTATGGAGCCGCTCTGCACACAGGTAAATGAGATCGTGACAGCAGAGAGCTTTGACGAACTGGAAGCAAATTAACGATTAACCGGAGGAAATGATTGTGACACTGGCTACTGCACTCTCCTTAGGAGAAACTGCCCTGAAACTTGGACTGATCTGTTCCCTGACTGTCCTTGCATTGTTTTTAAGTTATTCCATGCTGAATGTCTGCGACCTTTCTACAGACGGCTGCTTTACATTAGGAGCCGCTGTAGGAGCCGCCGTGGCGGTCAGCGGACATCCTTTTTTATCAATACTGGCAGCAATGCTTGCCGGAATCTGTTCAGGTTTTGTAACCGGATTTTTGCAGACAAAAATGGGAGTAGACAGTCTGCTTGCGGGAATTATTGTGAATACAGGATTGTATTCGATTAACATAGCAGTGATGGGAGGCTCTTCCCTAATCAACATGAACCGTACAGATACGGTGTTTTCCATGATGAAGGATGTTCTGGCAGATACCCCTCTGAAGGGAAGAACAGATATAATTGTTGCGCTGATCGCAGTAGCAGCAGTGGTTGCTTTTCTGGTGGTATTTTTAAAGACACGACTTGGCCTTGCAATCCGTGCTACAGGAAATAATGCAGATATGGTGAAGTCGTCATCTATCAACCCGGTATTTACAACGATTATCGGACTTTGTATTGCAAACTCTTTTACAGCACTGTCCGGATGCCTTCTTTCCCAGTCCCAGAAATCTGTGGACATTAACATTGGTCAGGGAATGGTTACCATTGCGCTCGCATCCCTTCTGATCGGAGGAACAATTCTTGGAAAAGGCGGGATTTTTGTAAGAGCTGTGGGAATGGTATTGGGTTCTTTTGTTTTCCGACTGGTTTATACGGTGGCTTTAAGATTTAATATGCCGGCGTTTATGCTGAAACTGGTATCTTCTGTGATTGTTATTTTGGCAATTTCCGGGCCTTATCTGAAACGACAGTGGCCGCAGCTGAAAAGAAGAATGACGCACAAGAAGGGAGGAATCTGATCCATGTTAAAGCTTTCGCATATTTCCAAAACCTTTAATCCGGGAACAGTAAATGAAAAAGCGGCAATCAGAGATCTGTCTCTGCATCTTGAAAAAGGCGATTTTGCAACAATTATCGGTTCCAATGGAGCTGGTAAGTCTACTATGTTCAATGCCATCTGTGGGGATTTTCTCACAGATTCCGGATCTGTTGTTCTGGATGGAGAGGATATTACATTTCTGCCACAGCATGCCAGGGCAAAAAATATTGGAAGACTGTATCAGGATCCGATGCGGGGAACTGCTCCTGGAATGACGATTCTGGAGAACCTTGCGCTTGCTGCAGGTCAGGGAGGCTGGCTTTCCCGTATTTCCAAAAGTGATAAACAGCGTTTTCGTGAACAGCTTGCACTTCTGGATATTGGTCTTGAAGACCGCATGAACCATCCGGTGGGACTTCTTTCAGGCGGTCAGAGACAGGCACTTACTCTTTTGATGGCAACTATGAATCCACCGAAACTGCTTCTTCTGGATGAGCATACAGCAGCTCTTGATCCGGGAACAGCCGAGAAGGTACTGAACCTGACCAGCAGGATCGTGGAAGAACATCATCTGACCTGTCTGATGATCACCCACAATATGCAGTCTGCACTGGAACTTGGAAATCGTATTCTGATGATGGATTCCGGTGATATTGTTCTGGATATCAAGGAAGAGGAGAAAAAAGGCCTTACTGTGGAAGGGCTGCTTGACAAGTTTAAAGTTGGAGCAGGAAAGAAACTGGATAATGACCGCATTCTTCTTTCTAATGAGTAAGACAAAATGGACAAAAGTGAGCCCTGGCTATTGTACGGAATTGCAGTAGCCGGGGCTCTTTATGCGGTTGAGAATATTATACAATAATAATCTGTTGTCTGTACTCATGAACATAAGAAGCGCTGTTTTTTTGTGCCAGAATGCTTTCGTAAAGATTGGATGCGAAAGTTGTTTTATTTAGTAAATCCATAGCTTGCGGTGCGTTTTCAAGCACTGCGGAAGCATCCGGCAGTTTGGTAAGCAGGGGAATGCTGCCACATTTTTTTATTTTGCCCAGAAGCGCAGAACTGTTTTTTCGAAATCCCAGAACCCGGGCGTAGGGAATCTGCGCTGGCACACTCTGAATATGAAGAAGCATGTGAAGCAGTGCTCTCTGGATCCTGGTTCGTGTGATCTCCTTGGTTTTCAGAAGGCTGGCAAACTGGGAAAAGGTTTCATACTGATCCCGGCAGGAGAGAATCCTTCTGGCAAGAGCGTGGGACATGTCCAGGTATGTGCACAGGCTTTCTTCTGTTTCCTGAAGAAGACAGTAACGATAAAGCGTGTCCAGATCGTTTTCCAGAAGAAAACGATTTCCGGAAATTGCCTGTAAAAATAGTTCCAGGGAATTTGCTGGTAAAAATTTTTTTGCCATATCAGCAAGAAACGCAAAATTCTGTATTGAGGTTTCTGATAATTCAGATAAAAAGCAGTGGGAATGCTCGATATCGGACGAGTCCCTTATGGGTGGAGCATTGAAATCCAAAATAGCATTTCGAATAGCAGAAGCAGAAGGAAAGTGATTTTCAGACAGAGTATTTTCGTGATAATCATTTCCTTCCCGCTTAATGGAAACCGGTGAAATAGAGCTGTTTTCCCGTAGAATAGCTTTACAGTATTCAATTCCCAGAATATTATTGGGGGAAGAGAGCAATTGCTGGTATTTTTCTGATTCGGGAAAAACTGCAGAGAGAGCCATGCTTCTGGCCTTTGGAAAAGTCATTCCGTCTTTCAGATTCCGGCGAAGGGCGTCCTGAAAAGCTTCTGGTTCCTCTGCCAGGATTTTGGCCAGCTCCATAAGCGCATCCGTATCACCGCATTCACTTCCGAAACAAAGTATATCTGTAACCCCAAGTCCATCCAGAAGCTGTACGCCTCCTCTGGCAAATAACTCTGCACTGGCAGAAGAAATGGAAACCGGCAGCTCCAGAACCAGGTCTGCGCCGCTTTGAAGAGCCATTTCTGCACGTACATATTTTGAAAAAAGAGCAGGGGTCCCTCTTTGTACGAAATCACCACTCATGGCGATAACTACATAGTCTATCCTTAGTTTTTCTTTTATATAGTTTATCTGATATTCATGTCCTGTATGGAATGGATTATATTCTGCAATAATTCCGGCTGTTTTCATAAAATTGCACCTCAAAAAATACGTTGTTCTTCCATATTCTAACATTGAAAAGCTTGAAATACAAGGCGGGGTGGCGTATAATGAGGTTAAGTTACTGAATGGGGAATGGATACTTATGCCAGTTCCCAGAGGATTACTGTAACAAATGAAAGGAGCCATTTAATCATGGGATTTATTGATGTAATCAAAGAAAGAGCAAAATCCAGCATTAAGACAATCGTACTGCCAGAGACAGAGGACATGAGAACTCTTGAAGCAGCAGACAAGATTTTAAAAGAAGGAATTGCTAAGCTTGTACTTGTAGGTAATGAGGAGGCAGTTAAGAAGAGCGCAGCTGAAGGCGGCTTCGACATTTCCGGTGCACAGATCGTAGATCCTGCAACATCTGAGAAAACTCAGGGATATATTGACAAATTAGTAGAGTTAAGACAGAAGAAAGGTATGACACCAGAGCAGGCTAAGGAGATTCTTCTGAACCAGTATCTGTATTATGGTGTTATGATGGTTAAGATGGGCGACGCAGACGGAATGGTTTCCGGAGCCTGCCACTCCACAGCTGATACTTTAAGACCATGCCTTCAGATCCTGAAGACAAAACCAGGTACCAAACTTGTCTCCGCATTCTTCCTGATCATTGTTCCAGATTGCGAGTATGGCGCTAACGGCGCCTTTGTATTTGGTGATTCCGGTCTGAACCAGAACCCGAATCCAGAAGAGCTTGCAGCAATCGCAGCTTCTTCTGCTGAATCTTTCAAGCTTCTTGTACAGGAAGAGCCTGTAGTAGCTATGCTTTCCCATTCTACAAAGGGAAGTGCGAAACATGCAGATGTTGATAAAGTTGTTGAGGCTACCAAGATTGCGAAAGAGCAGAATCCGGACCTTGCACTTGACGGAGAGTTCCAGCTGGATGCGGCTATCGTTCCAAGCGTAGGTGCTTCTAAAGCTCCGGGAAGCCCGGTTGCAGGTAAGGCTAACGTTCTTATCTTCCCAGACCTTGATGCAGGAAACATCGGATACAAGCTGGCTCAGCGTCTTGCAAAAGCAGAAGCTTACGGACCTATCACCCAGGGTATCGCAAAACCTGTAAATGACCTGTCCCGTGGATGCTCCGCTGACGATATCGTTGGTGTTGTAGCTATCACATCCGTACAGTGCCAGGCTCAGGACTAATTTCAGATTAGTTTCCAAAGGCTGAATCGTATTGTGATTAAGGGCACATGTCCTTGAAGAGATGCCAAGAATAAAATGTCCGGCATCGGGTAATACATAATCATGTAAACAGGAGAGTAAAAAAATGAATGTATTGGTAATTAACTGCGGTAGTTCTTCTTTAAAATACCAGCTGATCGATTCTGACACAGAGGCAGTTCTTGCAAAGGGACTTTGCGAGAGAATCGGAATTGACGGAAGACTGGTATATCAGAAAGCCGGAAACGACAAAGAGATCACAGAAGCTTCCATGCCGACTCATAAAGAAGCAATCCAGATGGTTCTGGAAGCCCTTACCAATGAGAAAACAGGTGCGATCAAGAGTCTTGCAGAGGTTAATGCAATTGGTCATCGTATCGTACATGGCGGCGAGAAATTTGCTTCTTCTGCAATCATTACAGATGAGATGATCAAAGCAGTAGAAGAGTGCAATGACCTTGCACCACTTCACAATCCGGCTAACCTGATCGGTATCCGTGTATGCTCCGAGCTTATGCCAAATGTACCTCAGGTAGGTGTATTTGATACTGCTTTCCATCAGACAATGCCTGCAAAAGCTTATCTGTACGGACTTCCAATTGAATACTACAAGAACTACAAGGTAAGAAGATACGGTTTCCACGGAACTTCCCACAGCTTTGTATCCAAACGTGCTGTTGAGTTCCTTGGTCTTGACAAAGACAACTCTAAAGTTATCGTTTGCCACCTTGGAAACGGTTCCTCCATCAGCGCTGTTCAGAATGGCAAATGTGTAGATACCACAATGGGTCTTACTCCTCTTGAAGGCGTTGTAATGGGTACACGTTCCGGAAGCATTGATCCGGCTATCGTTGAGTACATTGCAAAGAAAGAGAATCTGGATCTTGCAGGTGTTATGAATGTTCTCAATAAGAAATCCGGTCTTCAGGGTATGTCCGGTGTTTCCAGTGATATGCGTGACCTTAGAGCCGCAGCCGCTGAGGGCAACGAGGATGCTAAGAATGCAATCGAAGTTCTCTGCTATGGTATTGCGAAATATGTAGGTGGATATGTAGCAGCTATGAATGGTGTTGATGCAATCGTATTTACAGCTGGTATCGGCGAGAATGTTGGCATGATTCGTGAGAAAGTCTGCTCTTATCTTGGATTCCTTGGTGTTACAATTGATGCTGAGGCTAACGAGGCTATGGGCGAGGAAGTTGTTATTTCCGGTGCTGACTCTAAGGTAAAGGTTGCAGTTATTCCGACTAACGAGGAGCTTGCAATCTGCCGTGATACGGTAGCACTTGTAAAATAATTAGCTGCAGTGTGATCAGCAGTACATGGGCAAAGTCAGTTGCTGAGAGGCAGGCTGCTTTGCGGTAATACTGCATTACTTTATAAAAATGCATAAATCCTGTCAGAGAATCATACACTCTGGCAGGATTTTATATGCAACAGGAAATTGATTTAATATTCCACCTGAAATTTCGTCAGCTTTTGTTATTTTTTTGAAAAATTATTGTATATAAGGGAAAATTCAAGTTGACAAATAATGACAGGGTATGTATAATTGATTAAGTGTGAATAGGGAGACGATTATGCAGATACATTTATCAGACATTTCATCCAGCGAGGGTAAGAGCCAGCACTACAGTGTTGCTTTTGAGATGGATACCATCACCTTCCAGCAGGGAACCTTTCCAGTACTGGCTAAGGAACCTGTAGAGCTTACGATTACGAATACCGGCGATAGAGTTCTGGAACTGGAGGGAAGCGGTCTTGTGACTGTTGGAATTCCATGTGACAGATGTCTGGAAGAGGTTAGGACCAGGATTCCTTTTGAATTCAAGAGGAAACTTGACATGAAGCTTACGGATGAAGAACGTGTGAATGATCTGGATGAGAGCAGCTATCTCACCGGCTATGACCTGGATGTGGACCGTTTGGTCTATCTTGAGGTACTGATGAGCTGGCCTTTGAAAGTCTTATGTAAAGAAGACTGCAAAGGGATTTGCAGCAGATGCGGGAAGAACCTGAATGATGGTCCCTGCGGATGTGCCGAGGAGCCTAAGGATCCCCGTATGGCAGCTATCAGTGATATATTCAGTAAATTTAAGGAGGTGTAACCGAAATGTCCATCTGCCCAAAGAATAAATCTTCCAAAGCAAGACGCGATAAGAGAAGAGCAAACTGGAAAATGAGCGCTCCGAACCTTGTAAAATGCAGCAAATGCGGCGCACTTATGATGCCACACAGAGTTTGCAAGGCTTGCGGAAGCTATAACAAAAAAGAGATCGTTAAAGTTGAAGACTAATAGCGAATCTTTAAAGAACACCTGAGTTGATTGGGTGTTCTTTTTTTTATGCAGCAAGCAGGATTCTTTCCTGTTGTTTTTTCTATATAATTCATTTATAATATTCACAGAAAATACATTACCTGGAGGAACTACAATGTCTGAATTAAGTGATAAGATCAGATCAGAATTTAAAAAGGCAGATGATGAGCGCGATGCTCTTATGAATACCCCGGAAGACATCGAACGTTGGGATAATATTGTATATGGACATGATGACAGGGAGATGCAGAAGCTGGATGTATACAGACCGAAGCAGGCACAGGGAGAAGACCTCCCGGTCATTATCAGCGTTCATGGAGGAGCCTGGATGTATGGAGACAAAGAAAGGTACCAGTACTATTGTATGAGTCTTGCACAGCGAGGATTTGCAGTTGTAAACTTTACATATCGTCTGGCTCCTGAGAGCAAATTTCCAGCACAGTTAGAGGATGTGAATCTGGTATGCAAGTGGGTGATGAAGCGTGCAGGAAGATTCCATTTTGATACAGAACGTATTTTTGCAGTAGGAGATTCTGCAGGAGCTCATCTTCTGGGACTTTATGCAGCAATCTGCACGAATCCGGCATATGCTGCCAAATATGATTTTGCTGTACCAGAGGGCTTTGCCCTTACTGCAATTGCTTTAAATTGCGGTGTGTACAGGATCCCAAGAGAAGAGTCTGACAATATGACTACGCTGATCATGAAGGAACTTCTCCCGGAAGGTGGTACAGAGGAAGAACTGGAGAGCATTGATGTGCTGAACGGCATTACAGATGTTTATCCTCCTGTATTTTGCATGACTTCCGTGGCAGATCATCAGAAAGCACAGGCACCTGCATTAGTCCAGAAACTGATGGAGAACAATGTGCCCTTTGTATATCGTGTGTTTGGAGATAAGGTTAATAAACTTGGTCACGTGTTCCACTGCGATGTAAAAACAATTGATGCTGCCCAGTGCAATGATGCAGAATGTGATTTTTTCAGGGAGTTTTGTTTCTGATAGTAAGACATTCAGGTAAAATATATTACGGTACAATGCAAAGTATGTTGTTGTGACAAAGGAAACAGTAACACCCATTTTTCACGGAAACCTGCGGTTCGCCACAGGTTTCTTGTATTATACGATAAAATCTTATATGCTTGGGACAAGGGAGAAAATCAATGAAAAAAAGGTTAAAAGGTCTGATAAGTGTTTTTTTCTTTTTGCTTTGCATATTTGCCTGGAAAAGCGTGCAGGAAGTAAGGGCAGCAGAAAATGTAATAAGGGATTTTTCCAGAATTTTCTACATACCTGCCGGAGCAGTTTTGAAAGGCGGAAGCCTGCAGAAGCTGCAGGAAATTTATGACGGCATGAGCTGCATTGCATATACAGAAGACGGGGAAGAACTTTATCTGGATGCAATCTGGGACTATTCCGGAATTGATATTCAGACTGTGGGAGCCTATAAGATTACAGGGACAGTGAGACTTCCGGAAGGATATACAAGCAATGTCGGTCTTCCGGAATGGACAGTATGGATTTCTGTACAGGATTCGGGGCAGCCGGAGATTCAGGTGTATTCCCGAATGATTTCAGCAGGTATTTACTATTTTCCATGGATCACAGAGCAGAATCCAGATATGATGGAAATATGGCTTCAAAGAGAAGGAGAGGACTGGGTAAATGTAAGCAAGGAAGGATATGGATTTGCGGATACCAATGGGATGTACCTTTCCTGCCAGAGTATGATAGCTGAAAATATATATACACTGACAGTTGTTTATAATGAAGGGAAAACTAGAAATCTTAAATACCGCTATCGGTCAGATGGAAGCCTGGAGATACTCAGTTATCAGCCTGGAACGATTGGCGGGACAGTATCAAAAGATACTGTTATCCGTTCTTGCGAGGATATAGACGAAAAAAGTCTGCAGCGCTGTATGGTATATGCGGTGCGGGCGGGGCAGAGTCTGGCAGAAGTACGGACCGAGCTGGAGGAGGCTTTTTGTATTCTAGGGAGCACCTGTGAAGAATATGAGGATACTGCGGCCCATCCGGCTGTTATCATGCCTTCGGTATGGGATTTCAGTCAGGTTGATGTGAATACTCCTGGCGTTTATAAAGTGACGGGAACTTTTGCAGCCCCAGAGGGCTGCACGGTGGATCAGGAGCTTACTGTTCCGAGGGCGTCTGCTTATATTACCGTTCAGCGCCCGGATCAGCCGGAAGTACAGACGTGCTGTGTGGTTGGCGTGGATACTCTGTTTTTTCCTATGATATTAGACTGTTTTACAGATGAACAGCTGGACAATCTGCAGGTATATCTGCTGGAAAATAATAAAGATAAAGAAATAGGAAAAAGTAATTTCTATTTTGACAGAAAGGGGCTGTATCTGAAAAAAAGTGTTCTTAAAGCTGGCAGGGAATATGGAATTTACGTAACCTATCCAGGTGGAAGTACCGGGGTATATACTTTTGTGTATGGTGAAGAGCTGATTTCTAATGAGCACTGGTACAAGCGCAATTATGCAGACAGGGATGGCAAAGAGCTTCCGGATATTGACGATGAAACGGAGCGGGTAACGGATACTTCCGCTATCCTTGTAGGAAACAGGCTGCTGGATCTTATGAAGAATGGTGTAAAGCTGATTCCTTTTGAAGGAGACGGAGTGCTGGTCAGGGTTCCTGTGCAAGTGGTAAAAGACTGGAATATAAAAGCGGAGGATCAGATTGAGACAGACATTTCCTGGGTGGGAAGTGATGTTTCTGTAAAAATTTCCAAAAACGGAAAAGCTATTACAGATATTCCAGGAGCTACCGTGGAGATTCCGTATGCGAACCGTGACTCTCAGACTATGCTGACAGACGAAGAAGGTAACTCCTATACAGGTTCGGTAAATGATGCACAGAATGCTGCAGTGATTCCCATTGATAAAACCGGAGATTATACAGTGGAAGAGCAACCACAAAATCAGACAGAGAATGGTGGAAATATAGAAGAGGATGATTTGGAAGGAGACAGTCCGGAAAATGCGGAGGACTCAGGGGAAGAAAAGCTGTCAGAACAGGGTGAGGAACTTCTTTCGGAAAATGTCAAAAGCCAGAAAGCGAATTCAAATGAGAATCTTAACAGTCAACATAAAAAAACGGCTTCAATTGTTATAATAATTGTAATTTTGTTAATATTGTTATGGAATATACCAATGAGACGCGGTAAAAAGCTCCGAAAGGGGGAACGGGGTGAAGGAGAACAAAGCAAATAAAAAAGGAAGGAAGCTGCTGTGGGGCACTGTAATCATAACCATGATTCTATCCTTTATGTTTTTTTACGTGTTGTATTGTTCAAATAACAAATATATGACAAGAGAGGAAAAGGCCATACATGGACTTTTGTATGCAGATGGCTCCTATGAGAGCTTTCCTGTCTATTATTTGTCCAGAGAATGGGAATATTATCCGGATGCACTTCTTACGCCGGAGGACGATCTGGATAAATATTATTTTCGTTATATTTCTATTGGGGAATATGGTGGAATGGAACTTGGAAACAGTGGGAGAAGTCCGTATGGGAGCGGTACATACCGGTTAAAAATCATGCTTCCCGCTGAGCAGCATACATATGGTTTGTATCTGCCGGAAATTTTTTCAGCATATAATTTGTATGTGGATGGTGTTCTGGTCGGACAGATGGGAAATCCGGACCCGGATTATTATGTGGAACGGACTCAGAACAGATTGTTTACCTTCAGGGCCAATACTTCATTAGAAATTCTGATTGCAGTGACAGATAAAAGCTCTGCTTCGCCGGGAATCCAGAGTGTACCTGTTTTTGGAAATCCTTTAAAAATAAACACCATAAGGGGAATTTCGGTGTTTATCAATTCCTCTGTATTTACCTTGATCATTCTGGTTCTGGCGTTTTCCGTATGGGCATTTTTTAAAACCAGAAGCAGGGCAAATGTACTTTTTGCAGGAGTATGCCTTTGTGTGCTCGGGTATACCTGCTATCCCCTTCTGCATACATACCTGGCGCTAAGAGTACAGCCCTGGTTCTCTGTTGAAATGCTGTTCTATTTTCTCGCTTTTCCGGCAATGCTTTTGCTGGAATATGAGATCACCGGGCAAAAGTATAAGTGGATGGTATGGGGGGTTCTTGCTACAGCTGTGGCAGGTCTTGTGGTTACACTTGCAGGGATTTTTGCAGGGGGAATGGAGACCGCAGCTCTTTCTTATGGTATTTCAGCGGCAACAGAGGTGCTGAAATGGTTTACCGCTGTATGCCTTGTTTTAACTGCGTTTTTCTATACGGAAGGGATGCAGGGCATTTCTCTTCTTGCAGGAACCGTAATTTACGCAGTATCTCTGGCAGCAGACCGCATATGGTCTTTGTATGATCCGATTATTGGCGGCTGGTTTCCGGAATGGGGCGGCGTCATTTTGACAGGTATATTTGGAATGCTTCTCTGGAGAGAACTGACAGAAGGCTATCGGATGCGGCTGATCTATGAAGAACAGTCCAGACAGATGGAATTGCGTCTGCTTATGCAAAAGGAGCATTATGAGAAGTTAACTGATGCGCTGGAAGAGGCAAGCCGTACAAGACATGACTTCAGACAGTATATCCGTACTGCTTCCATTCTGCTGGAACAGGAACATTATGAAGAACTGAAAGAGTATTTTCATCAGTTCGCACAGGAGAGCACCGAAAAAATGCAGACACCAGTATGCTATTGCAAGAACATGTCTGTGGATGCAATCTTACATTACTATGCGTCACAGCTGGAGCAAAAAGGTATAAAGTACAGATATTCAGTAGAGGTTCCAGAGAAAATGAAAATTTCTGATCTGGATATCTGCAGGATTTTTGGGAATCTGATGGAAAATGCGGTGAGAGCAGTGCAAAAAGAAGAGAACGCGGATGAGGCTTATGTAAATTGCATCTGCAAAGTAAAAATGGGAAAACTTCTGATCAATATTGAAAACACCTATGCAGGAGAAGTGCAGAGAAATGGGGCAGCTTTTTATTCCACAAGTCACAGCGGGCAGGGAATTGGAATTGCTTCTGTTTCCAAAACAGCAGAGAAATATGGTGGATATGCCGACTTTTCTGCCAGAAACGGTATATTCCGGGCGAATGTGTTTATTCCACTGGAAGATATGGATTTACGGCTTTCGGACAAAGCCGGCTGACAGGCTGAGAAATTTTGCCGGGTCTTTCTTCCACATAAAAAGTCTGCGCAACCAGTTGTGCAGACTTTTGTATTACGAGAAAAGATAATTCAGATATTCCTTCTTGATTGCGTTAGCTCCCCGTTTACGGATCTGGACGGTTTCCTGGTTGTCCAGAAGAAAGCCCTCCTCCAGTGTTTTGTAAATGCGGTCCATATTCACAAGACAGCCGCGGTAGCAGGAGAGAAAACAGGGGAGATCGTGAATCAGTTCCTCGAATTTCTGGAAAGTCAGGTATGTGCGCAGAACTCCTGCGTCTGTGTGAAGCTGGACAGCATTGTGAAAGGTGTCTGCATATAAAATGCTTTTTACAGGAACACGTAGAAGGGTACGGTCGCAGATCACCTCTATATATCGTGTATCCTGTGCACGCTTGATCTGAATGGAGTCCAATACCTTTGTGAGCTTGTTTGTATCAAGAGGCTTCAGAAGATAATAAGCTGCCTGCACGTCGTAACTGGCAACCGCAAAAGCATCGCTGCTGGTAACAAAAATAAGAGCACAGGAGTCGTCTTTTTCCCGAAGCTGGGCGGCCAAGTCCATACCATTGGCCTGCTTTATGTAGATATCAAGAAAAATCAGGTCATAACTGCCGGGAGAATAGCTGTTCCAGAAGTCTTCAGGTGAAGAGAAGGTATGTAATTGGATAGATATCTGTCTTTGGTCATAATGTTCCCGGGCAGCTTCTGCAAGTGCATCAAGATCCTGCTGCACATCATCAATTATTGCAATGTTCAATGCTGAAATCCTCCAAAAGAATGAAAACCTGCAGTAAATTAAAATGTTGCTGTGAACAGTAACATCAAAATATCACTGAAAGTGTCATTTCATCCCATGTATATTGTTTTTTCAAAATAAATCGGATATAGTAACCTCAAGGTGATGAGGCGTTAGAAAGTATTGTAAGCTTTTTAGGTCCTCTATATAATATCACAAAATATGATAAAAGTGAGGTAGAAAAATGAAAAACTGGAAAAAAGTTATGGCTATGTTGTGTGCCGCAGCAATGGTAACCGGATCTTCTGCTCCTGTATGGGCAGAGGCAGATGCAGCAGAAGATACTGAGGCTGCAGATGATGAGATTACAGAATTAACAATGGACATGCTTGATGAAGCTGCATATGAAGGAACATGGTTATCTTTTGAGCCAGGCTTCGATCTCTATGTACCAAGTAACTGGGACGTTCTGGAAATTTCAGATGAAGATGCTGCAGACGGTGTTATGTTCCAGGCACAGGATCCGGATTCTGAAGAAGGCGTGAACATGGTAGTGACTGCTACAGATGTTGGAACAGAGTATGATCTGCATTCCATGGCTGATGAGTTGGCTACAGAGTATGAAGATGTTGAGAAGGTTTGCATTAACGGACTCTATGCGGTTTCCTTCGAGACTGAAAGTACATACGGAATCGCTTTCCTGGAGGATGCTGAGGGAATGATGTACAATGTTCAGATCGGACCGAAATCTGATGACATTCAGCCTATCGCTGAGACACTTTTCGTTTCTCTGGTCAAGACAGAAGACAATGTGGAAAATGCAGAGGCTGAGACCGATGCGGCAGCTGACGAAGAAGCAGCAAACTAATTGCTATAAATGCAATCAGCAGTAATAACTAATTTAAATGCGAAACGTGAATGTCAGCTGGAAATAAATTTTGAAGCTGGCGCTTAAGAAAACAAAACAGAAGCTATGCAGTATATAGAAAAAGACTGCATGGCTTCTGTTTTTTTGTTTCATCAGATAAATATGCGTTTAACAGTTAGTTGTGTAAAGATTTCTTCAGCTTCGTATTCCATTTCTGTACAATCAACGGATTCATTTTAATCTTTTTACGATCGTAAGTGATCAGTCCGTTGGTTTCTTCTTCAATATCAGAAAGCTGCGTGAAAACAGTTGCAGAGTATCCTTTTTTTACAGAGGGTACAATTGTGTTTTCCATCAATCTGGAGAAGCCGTCGGTAAGCGCCTCATTGGTGGTAAATTTCTTATATCCGTAAATATTTTTGCAGGCACTGTGCTCTGGAAGGCGAAGAGAGTAGCCTCCAAATTCAGATAAAGCAAGTACGCGGTCTGATTCTGGTACTGGAAGTCCCAGAAAATAATAATGGAGACTGTTAATATCACCACAGCCCTGATCAAACCATCCGCTGGCAGAATCTACCAGGCGGGAAGGATCCAGCCGGTGAATAAAATCTGTAACTTTTTTTGTGGAAAATTGTCCCCATCCTTCGTTAAATGGTACCCATGTGACAATGGAAGGATGATTATACAGTGTCCTGACCATATCCCGGATATCGTCAATGTATTCCTGACGGCCGAATTCATCTGTGCGGGAGAGCAGGCGGGCGTGGAGGTCTTTTACTGGAATGCGTATCCAGTTTAATAATGTGGCCAGATAGGTGACAAACCAGTGATGGTAGGAAGAACCGCCGTTAGGCATATCCTGCCATACCAGCATTCCCATGCGGTCACAGTGGAAATACCAGCGGTCTGCTTCGATTTTGCCATGCTTGCGGAGCATGTTAAAGCCAAGATCTTTCATTGCACGAATATCGTAGATGAGAGCTTCGTCGGAAGGTGCTGTATAAAGCCCGTCTGGCCAGTAGCCCTGATCCAGCACGCCGCTCTGAAAATATGGCTGATCGTTCAGGAAAAAGCGTGGATAGCCATCGTCAGCTATCTGTACGTCACATTTGCGGAGCGCGAAATATCCAAGAACCCGGTCTTTGCCATATTCCAGGGAATAGGGGTAAAGCCACGGCTCCTTGGGAGTCCAGGACTTCTGCATATTTTCCGGGATGGGGAGGGTGGCTCCTTTTCCGGGACGGATTGCGGCGGTAGTTATTTCATCCTGGCATAATGTATCGTTAAGTCCGTCTGCTTCGAGAAAAACAGGTGGATAAACCTTACAGATCACATTGGATGAATTCTGCCTGTCAGGTGAAAAAGCCAAAACAGTTCCCTGAGAATCTGTCTGATCCGCTGCAGTGGGACTTATATGGGAAGGAGATGCATTTTCAGTCAAGGATGCGGAGGATACGCGGATGCGCATCCGGACCAGACCATTGTCCCAATCCGGGGTAACACGCACATCTCTTATGTATTCGTTCGGTACGATCTCCATCCATACAGTCTGCCATATCCCGCTCTGGGCAGTATAGAACATACCGCCGCGTTTCAGCTGCTGTTTGCCTCTGGCATGATAGGAGGTGTCACTGAAGTCGTGGACACTTATGAGGATAGAGACTATGAGATCTTCTGTGATAAAGTCTGTAATATCTGTGGTAAATGGAAGGTAGCCGCCCTTGTGATAGCTGACGAACTTTCCGTTAATGTACACGCTGCAGATCTGATCTACAGCTCCAAAATGCAGAAGAAGCCGCTGACTTTCTGTATCCAGGCAGTTCTCTGGCAACTGGATGGTACGGGAATACCATAAGGTTTCATCTGGCAAAAGCTGGCGCTTTACCTGGGAAAGAGGCGCTTCAGGTGAAAAGGGCACCAAAATCTGTCCGTCAAAGGGGAAATATTCGCTTTCGTAAAATTGCCATGGAAGAATGCGGCTGTCAGTAATCAGATAGTCCCACATGCCGTTCAGATTGATCCAGTGACGGCGTACCATATCCGGACGAGGATATTCTTTCAGAGTCTGTCCCCGGGCAGCCGCTTTGCTCCAAATGGTTTCCAGATTTTTCAAATATATGTCCTCCTTAAATTTACGAAAAGTATGAAAAAATAATTATAATGATATGTCTTATTATACACGAAATATGGACGTTTGCAATTGGATTTGTGAAAACCCGTTCCGCAACATTACTGTTCACTGGTAATGTTCCGCGAGGTGTTTTTGCGAACAAAGTTCACAGAAAAACGAGAATCTGAGCGTGAAATCTTGCGGATGCATGAGTTTTGTGTAACGCGAAACGTGTTGCTATGAATGGAGCGAAGAGAAACACGCTTGCAGGGGGTGGAGTGGACAGCATATCGCAACTTACGATTGAAAAAGCAGGTGCGGTATGTTAGGATAAAAAGGATTGATGGAGGGGAAAAAGATGAATAATTCACAAAACAAAAATCTGCTGACAGAGGGGTCTATCTGGAAGAAACTGATGGGATTTGCGTTCCCGCTTTTTCTGGGAAACTTGTTCCAGCAACTGTACAATACAGCAGATTCTCTGATCGTGGGAAACTTTCTGGGAAGTGATGCATTGGCTGCGGTAAGCTCATCCGGCAGTCTTACATTTCTGTTGGTAGGATTTTTTCAGGGTCTTGCTATGGGAGCAGGCGTTATCATAGCGAGATATTTTGGCGCAAGGCAGAAGAAGGAGCTTCACAGGGCGATTCATACCACGGTGGCTTTTGGTATTCTGTGCGGTATACTTCTTACAGCTGGCGGTGTTGTGCTTGCACCGAAGATTCTGATCCTTATGAAAACACCGGCAGATATTTTGCCGAAATCCACCCTGTATTTCCAGGTATATGCCATGGGATCCCTGGGTCTGGTTCTTTATAACAATTTTGTAGGCATTATGCAGGCAGTGGGAGACAGCCGTCATCCATTGTATTACCTGATTTTTTCATCGCTTTTGAATGTAGCTCTGGATATGGTTTTTGTAGGCGGACTTGGAATGGGTGTGGAGGGCGCAGCTCTTGCCACTATCATTTCCCAGTTTATGAGTGCATTTTTGTGCCTGCACCGTCTGATGAAAAAAAGCCCGGAGGAGTATACGGTTTCCCTTAGGGATGTTCGCCTGGACTCCTATATGCTGAAACAGATCGTATCCAACGGTCTTCCTGCTGGCATCCAGAATTCCGTGATCGCCATTGCAAATGTGGTAGTGCAGTCTAATATCAACAGCTTCGGCAAGCTGGCTGTTGCTGGATGCGGGGCATATTCCAAGGTTGAGGGATTTGGTTTTCTGCCTATTACCTGTTTTTCTATGGGACTGACCACATTTATCAGTCAGAATCTGGGCGCAAAGAAATATGACAGGGCAAAAAAAGGAGCCCGTATTGGTATCCTCTGCAGTATTTCGATGGCAGAGATCGTGGGAATTATTGTGTATTTTGCAAGTCCGGTATTTATTGCCGCTTTTAACAATGATCCGAAAGTGATTGCTTTTGGAGTGAAAGAAGCACATATCATTACTCTGTTCTATTTTCTGCTTGCCTTTTCCCATTGCATTGCAGGACTTATGCGTGGAGCGGGAAGAGCTACGGTGCCCATGTTTGTTATGTTGGGCTGCTGGTGCGTGATCCGTGTGACTTATATAACCATCGCTGTGAAGCTGCATCCGGTGATCCAGACTGTATTCTGGGCGTATCCGCTGACCTGGTCATTAAGCTCCATTCTGTTTTTGATTTTTTATCTGAAATCAGACTGGATCCATGGTTTTGAGAAAAAAAGAAACTGACAGAGGCGGAAAATACTGAAATAAATGCCCGTGGATGGTGAAAAAGGAGTTATGGTTTTTATGAATGTACTGAACATTGAACATGTAAGCAAGATTTTTGGAGATAAAAAGATTTTTGATGATATTTCCTATGGAATCCATGATGGGGATAAAATCGGAATCATTGGAATCAATGGAACTGGAAAAAGTACTCTGCTGAAAATCATTGCAGGGGAAGAGGAGACAGATGAGGGACAGGTGATTTCCCAGAATGGCCTTCGTATCACCTATCTGCCTCAGATGCCAGATTTTCCAAAAGGTGCCATTGTACAGGACTATGTGGCTGATGGGAAATGGCAGAAGGACTGGAGCACAGAAAGCGAGGCCAGAAATATTTTGAATAAGCTGGGGATTACAGAACATGATGTCCCTGTGGAGCAGCTTTCTGGTGGACAGAAGAAGCGTGTAGCTCTGGCCAGAACTCTGGTAAACCCTTCTGATGTGCTGATTCTGGATGAGCCTACCAACCATCTGGATAATGAGATGGTAACCTGGCTGGAGGATTACCTGAACCGGTTTAAAGGCGTTGTGATCATGGTTACGCATGACCGTTATTTCCTTGACAAAGTTACCAATAAAATTCTGGAAATCAGTCATGGAAAAGTATATTCCTATGATGCCAATTATTCAGGATTTCTGGAATTAAAAGCACAAAGAGAAGAGATGGAACTGGCTTCCGAGAGGAAGAGACAGAGCATTCTCCGTATGGAGCTGGAATGGGCGAAGCGTGGCTGCCGTGCAAGAAGCACCAAGCAGCGCGCCCGTCTGGAGCGTCTGGAAGCGTTAAAAAATGGCAAGGCGCCTGTTCAGGAGACAGATGTGCAGATGGACTCTGTGGAGACCAGAATGGGGAAAAAGACAGTAGAGCTTCATCACATTTCCAAAAGCTATGGCGATAAGGTGATTCTGGATGATTTTGACTATATTGTGCTGAGAAACCAGAGACTTGGAATTATCGGACCAAATGGATGCGGAAAATCTACTTTGATCCGTATTATTGATGGAATGGTGGAACCGGATTCCGGTACCGTGGAGATCGGGGAGACGATCAGGATCGGTTACTTTGCCCAGGAAGTGCCGGACATGGATGGAAACCAGCGGGTGATTGATTATATCCGTGATGTGGCAGAGTTTATTCCTACCCGTGATGGAAAGATCAGCGCATCTATGATGCTGGAGCGTTTTCTTTTTGATTCTGCAATGCAGTATACACCGGTAGCCAAGCTGTCAGGAGGAGAGAAGAGGCGTCTGTATCTCCTGAAGGTACTGATGGAGGCGCCAAATGTACTTCTTCTGGATGAGCCAAGTAATGATCTGGACATTCCTACACTGACCATTCTTGAAGATTATCTTTCTACATTTTCCGGAATTGTGATCACGGTATCCCACGACCGTTATTTCTTGGATGACGTGGTGGACCGCATTTTTGCCTTTGAAGGGAATGGAAAACTGACCCAGTATGAGGGTGGTTATACAGATTATGCAGAAGCAAAAGCGCGGAAATACGGGGCTGGAAGCAGTGAAATTGGTGCCGGGGCCGGCAGCAGTTTGTCAGATAAAGCGGCTTCCGGAAATAACAGTACAGAGGATGAAGGGAAAAAACCTACCAGAAAAGACTGGAAGCAGGGACAGAAGTCTGAAAAACTGAAATTTACTTATAAAGAAGAACGGGAATATGCTGTTATTGATGAGGATATAGCCAGACTTGAAGAGAAAATTGCCAGGCTGGAGAATGATATGATGGCAAATGCCACCAATTCCGTGAAGCTTCGTGAGATCATGGCAGATAAAGAGGCGGCGGAGAAGCAGCTGGAAGAGAAAATGGATCGCTGGGTGTATCTGAATGATCTGGCGGAGCAGATTGAGGCACAGAAAAATAATGGATAAAGGTGACAGGAAGCTGCATGCTTCGAAAGCCCATAAAGAAGAGGAAAGCTTTCTGAACAGGAGAAAGGAATTATTTCGCAGACTACCAAAAATTGACAGGCTTATGGGAAGGGAACTGACGAAAGAACTGACGGAACAGTATGGGTATCGTGCAGTGCTGGAGGCTGCCAGAAAGGTGGAAGAGCAGCTGCGGGATGCCATGCGTCAGCAGATTTTGGTGGAAGAAAAGCCAGCTGTGTTCCTGGATACATCCGGACTATCAGGACAGAAGGATGGCTTACCGGTAAAGCTGTCTGATCTGAAGGCTTTGCCTGAGACAACATTAGATTATACAGAGTATGTTTTGCAGGAAATGAAGAGACTGCTTGCGCACAGAAGCCAGAGGCAGATGCAGCGGGTGATCAATGCTACCGGTGTGATCCTCCACACAAATCTGGGAAGAGCGCCTTTAGGGGACAGACTTGTGTCTGAGCTTGTACCTTTGATGACCGGATATACCAATCTGGAATTGAATCTGGAAGATGGGAAGAGGGGAAGCAGATATGATCATTTTGCTGAAAATCTCTGCAAGCTGACAGGGGCTGAGGCTGCCATTGCAGTGAATAACAACGCGGCAGCAGTGCTGCTCATGCTGACAGCGCTGGCCTCCGGAGGGGAAACCGTAGTTTCCCGAGGAGAGCTTGTGGAGATTGGCGGGAAGTTCCGGATTCCGGATGTATGCAGTCAGAGTGGAACGATGCTTGTGGAAGTGGGGACTACCAACCGGACTTATCTGGAGGATTACGAAAATGCAGTGACAGAGAATACCGCTGCCTTTCTGAAAGTGCACACCAGCAACTATCAGATTACCGGTTTTACCCATGAAGCAGAGTTTGTAGAGCTTGCAGAAGCGGCACATAACCGCGGAATTCCCCTTTTGGTGGACTTTGGAAGTGGGAGCCTTGTGGACATTGCCTTTTATGGAATCGAGCCTGAAAAGACCGTACAGGAGCTTTTGAAGAAAGGTGCAGATATTGTATCTTTTAGTGGAGATAAACTTCTGGGCGGACCACAGGCAGGAATACTGGCAGGACGTAAAGATTTGATCGAAAAGATTTCCAGGCATCCTCTCATGCGGGCACTGCGAATCGATAAGTTTACAGCTGCCGCGCTGGATAAGACAGTAAGTATTTATCTGGATGAGAGTCAGCTGGAGAAAGAGATTCCGGTTTATGATATGATGAGTCGAAGTGCAGAAGAACTTAAGCGGAATGCATTATGGCTTATGGGTGAACTGTTGGCCGATGCTTCTGAATATGAATTTGCAGTAACCTCTACACGAAATCCTGTTGGCGGTGGTACTACACCTGGAAAAACACTGCCTGGAGCTGCATTGCAGATAAGAAGCCTGAATGGAAAGGGCCTTTCCGCGCAGGAAATCAGTGACTGCTTACGGAAAATGGATACTCCGGTTATTGGTCATATTGTAGACGACTGGGTCTATCTGGAAATGAGAACCATAAGGACTGGCGAAGAATTGGAGATTCTCAGAAAAGAATTGAAATATGATCTGTACAAGAAAAACCCTCAATGATCTTTGAAAATCATTGAGGGTTTTGGAGCATTATGATTCTATTTCCCCATATGCCATGCCAGTCTTACGCTTGCAGAGTGGACTGTTCCTGTGAGCCAGTCGCAGTCATTGGTGATCCAGTCCATGATGCCAAGCTGGCGGGTTTCCCAGGCAACGGTAGCTTCATGGGCTTCCGGTGTTTCTTCAGTCTCCATAGTGGTGTCGATCTCGTCGTAGCCGAAAATATATCCGCCTGCGCTCCAGATGCTGAAGTTGCTGTCAGGACCCGGGTCAATCCTGCCTTCTCTTGCGGCAACCAGTCCGTCATGTCTTGCCTTATATTCTTCCTCGCAATCAGGTTTCAGTCTGGTTATGAACATTCTGTGGCGGATCAGTTCTTTGTTTTCGCGGACAACACCGAAATTGTGGTACATCAGACGCATGTTTTCGCCAGGGGTGGAGATCCAGGTGAAGGTGTGGTCAATTCTGGAGGTGAGAGCCTGGATGCTGGCTTTTTTCTCTTCTGAAAATTCGTTATTTTCGTCTGTTTCGTAATATCCGAAAATCAGGGAATCACAGTTCCAGATGCTGAAATTATGTACCTTTTCCTGATCCAGAAATGCAGTCAGATCTGGCCAGATCTCTCCTAATATCTGGCGGTATTCATTTTTTTTCCCTTTTTTGATTTCCATAGCAAAGCTGTGTCTTTCCATAAGAAAAATCCTCCGTTTTATAAAAATAAGATATTGTGTATATCTGGTTTTTCTGTTTTGAACCTTGTAAAAAATATTAATCTAAGAAAAAGTCAAGTTTACTTCTCACGGAATGTTACCAGTGAACAGTAATAGTTACTGTTCACTGGTAATGTTCCGCGAGGTGTTTTTTGTGAACAAAGTTCACAGAAAACCCGAGAATTGCGGCGCGAAATCATGCTTTGCATGATTTCTGTGCATCGCGAAGCGCGTTACTGTGAACGGAGTGAACAGTAACCAGTAATAAGGATAGCATAATTTCTCAGATAAATCCACCCTTATATTGACATTCAGCATGTACTTATATACAATAAGAGGACTGGCCTGGAGCATGTTTAAAAAAATCATTTCCACAATCTGCACGCCCTGCTTTGCAGTATATTTTGCCTGAATTTGGTCTGCGTAGCCCGCTGCGACGCCCCATCTGGACAAAATTTCCTACAAATTGTGATGCATATCTTGCAGAAAATCTTTTTCAAACACGCTCTAAAAAAGAAGGCGACAGAACAAAAAGGGTTATTGGTCACGGAGTGAACCGTAAACGAAAAGGTTTAATTACAGAAGAGAGGGGATTGTTTTTGGAAAAAGAAGTAAAAGTTCAGGAAAATAAAATGGGTGTGATGCCAGTGGCAAAGCTTCTGCTCACCATGTCTGTACCGATGATGATTTCCATGCTTGTCCAGGCACTTTATAATATTGTGGACAGTATGTTTGTGGCGAAATTAAGTGAGAGTGCACTTACTGCAGTTTCACTTGCGTTTCCGGTGCAGAACCTGATGATCGCAGTGGGAACCGGTACTGGTGTTGGTATCAATGCGCTGGTGTCGCGCTCTCTTGGGGAGAAAAAGCAGGAGTATGCCAACAGTGCTGCAAATAACGGTATTTATCTTGCAATTTTCAGCTTTATTGGATTTGCAATTGTTTGTGGATTTTTTGCACCTGCTTTTTTCAGGGTGCAGACTACGGATCCACAGATCATGGAATATGGTGTGGATTATGTCAGAGTGATCGGAATTATGTCCTTCGGCCTGTTTATCCAGCTGACCTGCGAGAAGCTTCTGCAGTCTACAGGGAAGACGGTGTATTCCATGGCAACACAGCTTCTTGGCGCTATTATCAATATTATTCTGGATCCAATCATGATTTTTGGTTTATTCGGCTTTCCAAGAATGGAAGTAACAGGAGCAGCCCTTGCCACTGTTACAGGACAGATCATTGCAGCAATTGCAGGTGTGATCGTGAATATGAAGCTGAATAAAGAGCTTCATATTTCTCTTGTGAAATATAAGATTTCCGGTGATGTGATCCGCAGCATTTACAGCGTAGGCTTTCCATCTATTATTATGGCGTCTGTTGGTTCTGTTATGACATTCGGAATGAATAAGATCCTGATGGGCTTTACTTCTACTGCAACGGCGGTATTTGGCGTGTATTTCAAGCTGCAGAGCTTTATTTTTATGCCAGTGTTTGGACTGAATAATGGAATGGTTCCCATTGTTGCTTACAACTATGGTGCCAGAAAACCGAAACGTATTACGAAAGCAATTAAGCTGAGTATTATTTACGGAGTATGTATTATGCTTGCTGGTTTCGCTGTATTTCAGCTGTTTCCGGGAAGCTTTCTGGGAATTTTCAGTGCCTCTGATGATATGATGGCAATCGGTATCCCGGCACTTCGTACCATCAGCCTCAGCTTTCTGATCGCAGGATTTTCTGTAGTTGCATCTTCTGTGTTTCAGGCGCTTGGACATGGTTTTTTAAGCCTTGCAGTGTCTGTGCTGCGTCAGCTGGTAGTACTGCTCCCGGCTGCATTTATCCTGTCAAAAGTAGGTGGCCTTGGAGCCTGCTGGTGGTCCTTTCCCATTGCAGAGGTGTTCTCAGGAGTGATCTGCTTTGTGTTTATACGATATGCGTATAAAAAAGAAATTCATCCGCTTTACGAGAAATAAAATAGATAGGAAAACAAGAGCTCTCGGAATTTCGGTCCCGGGGGCTCTTGCTAAAATTAGTAATATTTATTTTTATTCCATATGCACCGTTACATGATACTCTGTCTTTCCGTCCTCAACAGGTACCACATTTCCATTCACATGCTTGCCATCAACCTCCAGGTAAGCTACACCCTTTTCCGCATTATTCGGATTCTTAACGTCGAAGTAATAGGTGGCACCGCGGAAGCGGCGGGTGAGGGTGAAGTCACCGAAGCCCTCCGGAATACACGGATCAATGGAAAGGCCGTCATAGGATGGCTGCACACCCAGGATTGCCTGGGAGAGGTTCACGAAAGTCCATGCGGCTGTTCCGGTAAGCCAGCTGTTCTTTGCTTCACCGTGGCGGGCTGCGTCACGTCCTGCGATCATCTGGGAATAAACATAAGGCTCTGTACGATGGATTTCGCTGATGTTTTCAATATAAGACGGGCAGGTCTTTTTATAAATTTCAAATGCACGGTTTCCTCTTCCGATAACAGTTTCGGCAATGGAAATCCAGGGATTGTTATGGCAGAAGATTCCGGCATTTTCTTTGTATCCTGGCGGGTAGGAAGAAATTTCACCAAGGTTCAGGTAATATCTGGTGTAAGCCGGCTGGTGAAGCATAATACCATATTTGGTATCCAGGCGCTCTTTTACAGAATCAAGAGCTTTTTTTGCCAGACCTTCTTTCACGCCAATGCCAGCAATGATACAGAAGCCCTGCGGTTCAATGAAAATCTGTCCCTCTTCGCATTCGTGGGAACCAACCTTCTGAGAGGTGGCGTCATAAGCACGAAGGAACCATTCTCCATCCCAGCCAGCGTCAAGGACTGCCTGGTACATTTCTTCAACAGCTTTCTGCGCGATAGCAGCGTCTTCCTTTTTTCCAACACGTCTGCAGATCTCTGCAAACTCATTTCCATATTTTACATACATACCTGCAATAAATACAGATTCTGCAACTGGTCCCTCAGATGGTCCTGTGGTCTGGAAGGATTCACCAGGCTCATTGGAAAAGCAGTTCAGGTTCAGACAGTCGTTCCAGTCAGCACGTCCGATGAGAGGAAGCTTGTGTGGTCCAAGATGGGTGCGGCTGTATTCGAAGGAACGGCGGAGATGCTCAAAAAGAGGAGCTGCTTTTTCCATATGGCAGTCAAAAGCAACCATTTCATCCAGAATGGAATAATCTCCAGTTTCCTTTAAGTAAGCGGCCACAGCAGCAATCAGCCACAGCGGGTCATCGTTAAATCCGCTTCCGATATCCAGGTTGCCCTGCTTGGTAAGCGGCTGGTACTGATGATAAGCACTTCCATCTTCGAACTGGGTTGCAGCAATGTCAAGGATTCGTTCTCTTGCACGCTCCGGGATCAGATGTACAAATCCAAGAAGATCCTGGCAGGAATCACGGAAGCCCATTCCACGGCCGGTTCCGGATTCATAGTAAGAAGCGGAACGGGACATGTTGAAGGTTACCATACACTGGTACTGGTTCCAGATATTTGCCATACGGTTTACGTGAGGATCCTTACTCTCTACATGATAGCGGGAGAGAAGATCATTCCAGTAAGTATTCAGGATGGCGAAAGCTTCATTTACCTGTTCAGAAGTTTCGAAATTCTCCATGATCTTCTTGGCCGGCTCTTTTTTGATCACGTTTAAAGCTTCCCATTTGTCATCTTTTGGGTTTTCGCAATAGCCGAGAAGGAAAACATATTCTTTTTCTTCACCAGGTGCCAGAGAAACATTGATCTGCTGGCTGGCAATGGGATACCATCCGCTGGCAACAGAATTGTGGCTCTTGCCTTCCTCTACAACGATTGGAGCATTGTTGCCGCGGCCAAGTCCTAAGAACTCATCACGGCTGGTGTCAAAACCGTCTACAGGAGTATTTACAGTGAAAAAGCTGTAGTGATTGCGTCGTTCGCGGTATTCGGTCTTATGGTAAATGGTGCTGCCGATGATCTCAACTTCACCGGTGCTTAAGTTTCGCTGGTAGTTGGTCATGTCGTCAACAGCATTCCAGAGGCAGAATTCTACATATGAAAATAACGAAATCTCTTTCACTTTATCTGAATTGTTTCGCAGAGTCAGTTTGTTGATCTCGCAGGCTGTGTCAACAGGGACGAATGCAAGAAGATCAGCTGCCAGGCCGTTTTTCTCACCGTGGAAACGGCTGTAGCCAAGTCCATGGCGGCACTCATAAACATCAAGAGGAGTGCGGGTTGGCATTGCACCTGGATTCCATACGGTATCCCCATCTTTGATATAGTAGTATTTTCCGTTGGAATCTACCGGGATGTTATTGTAGCGGTAACGAGTGATACGGAGCAGCTTTGCATCTTTATAGAAGCTGTAGCCGCCGCAGGTGTTGGAAATCAGTGTGAAGAAATCCTGGGAGCCAAGGTAGTTGATCCATGGCAACGGGGTATCTGGTGTTGTAATGACATATTCTTTATTGGCGTCATCAAAATGTCCGAAATTCATAGTGGATCTCCTTTGATAAATTTTATTCTTGCTGAATTCTTTCTAATTGGTTGATTGCTATTCGTGATTTACATCAGGGGATATTAATTTTCGGAGCTGCACAGTGATCTGCTTTCTTATATGCAATAAAGTTTTGCAAATACAATATGTAGTTTCGAAAAGGTCAGCTTGATTGAATTGCGAGATAATTAACGCACGAAAACGAATAAGTTAAGGCAATAAGAAATAAAAGTAAAGAATAATGGTATATATTTGCTCTTAGTATAATAGAAAGACTGATTAAAAGCAACACAAAAATTACAGTAATAATGAAATCTATTATATATTACAAATCAGAGATTTAAAACGCGAAAATTTTCGCGAAAACATTTCGGAAAGAACTCTTATTCACAATTAAATTGTTAAAAACGCAAATATACAAATTGTGCAATAGGTAGAATGACGTGAAAACGCACAAAAATTGCCAGAAACCACTTGATTTTTTGTGCACTAGGGGGTACTATAAGCTCACGAAAACGATTTAGAGATGACAGGAAAGAAAAACAGGAAAGAGTGAGGCAGGCATATGGTTTCCATGAAAGAAATCGCAAAACAATGTAATGTCTCAGTCGCCACTGTCAGTAAAGCATTAAATGGTTACTCCGATATCGGAGAAGAAACAAAAAACTACATATTAAGAACGGCTTCAGAGATGGGATATCTTCCCAACTCATCGGCAAGAGCTTTGAAGACGAAGCGAACCTTTAATCTGGGAGTTTTATTTGTGGACGAGGCCCGAAGCGGTCTCACACATGATTACTTCAACAGAGTACTGGAAAGCTTCAAAAGCACCGCAGAAGCGAAAGGTTATGACATTACTTTTACAAGCGGAAATGTTTCCGGTAAAAGGATGACCTACCTGGAGCACTGCAGATACCGGGGCGTGGACGGAGTGGTAATGGCCTGTGTGGATTTCACCGCAGAAGAGGTTCAGGAGCTTCTCCTTTCAGACATTCCGGTGGTGACCATCGATCATATCTGTGATGGAAGGATATCGGTAGTATCCAACAACATCCAGGGAATGGAAGAACTTGTTACCTATATATATAAGAAGGGACACCGAAAGATCGCTTACATTCATGGAGATGACACATCGGTTACCAAGAATCGTCTTGGAAGCTTTTACCGGACCTTGCAAAGACTGGGGATTGAAGAACCGGATGAATATGTAAAACCGTCTTTTTACAGAGATGCTGATCTGGCAGGTGAGAGAACCGGTGAACTTTTGGATTTGAAAGATCCGCCAACCTGTATTCTCTATCCTGACGATTATGCAGCGATGGGAGGGATAAACGAGATACGGGAAAGAGGACTTCGGATACCGGAAGACATTTCAGTAGCCGGGTACGATGGAATTAATATCGCCCAGGTTCTTGAACCCAAGCTGACAACCCTTTGCCAGGACACAGCGGCAATCGGAAGGATAGCGGCAGAAAGGCTGATTGAGCTGATTGAGCACCCGAAGACAACAGTTATTGAGAAATACACAGTGGATGGAACCCTTTTTAAAGGAGCTTCCGTGAAAACTTTGTATCCATCAAAAAATTTCAAGTAGTTATTAAAAAAATTAAAAGATATAATTAAAGGAGGAAGTAACATGAAGAAAAAAATGGTGAGCGTATTATTAACAGCTTCTATGCTGGCAGGAATGACATTATGTGCAGTCCCGGTTATGGCAGAAGATGCAGAAACACCGGAAAACGAAGTTACCGGTGACGCTTCCGCAGATGATTCCTTTGTAGTATGGGGATGGAACGATGATATCAAGAAGATTCTTGACGGACCATTCAAAGAGGCTTATCCAGATGATTACGAAAGAATCGTTTTTGTAAACACAGGTGGATCTGATTATTATCAGAGCAAACTGGATCCTGTACTTGATGATCCTTCAAATGAGTTATATCCTGACATGATGGGTCTGGAAGTTGACTACGTTCAGAAATATGTAAACAGTGACTGGGTACAGAATGTAGCAGACCTTGGAATCACAGCTGATGATTATGCAAACAGCTATCAGTACAACCTGGATCTTGGATCCGATGTTGATGGCAATGTAAGAGCTCTGTTCTGGCAGGCAACTCCTGGATGCTACGCAGTTCGTGCAGATCTGGCTGAGAAATATCTTGGAACAACAGATCCTGCAGCATTAGCTGAGAAATTCAAAGATCTGGATACCATCGTTGCTACAGCTAAAGAGGTTAACGATGCTTCCGGCGGAAAATGCAAACTGTTCTCTGGCTATGATGAGATCAAACGTAGCCTGACCGGTTCCAGAACTCAGGGCTTCTATGATGAGAACGATAAGATTACAATTGATGACAACATCAAGACATATATGGAAACAGCTAAGACTCTTTATGATGAAGACCTTACCTTCAATACCGATCAGTGGAGCGCTGACTGGAGTGCAAACATGAGTGGTGATGGCGTTGATTCTAACGCAGCACTTGCTTATATGGGATGCCCATGGTTCGTATACTGGAGCTTAAGTGATGCTTGGAAAGGCAACACAATCCTTGTTCCTACCCAGACAAAATGCTATTGGGGCGGCACAGGACTTGCAGCTACAACAGATTGTGCAGATACCGAGCTTGCAGCTAAGATCATGAAATTCTTCACATGTGATGAAGATGGAATGGTTGCAATCAACGCTCTGAACTCTGACTATGTAAACAATACAGCAGCTGTCAGCAAGATCATCGAGGCTGGTACATCCGCAGATGGAAACGGCTATCTGTATCCAGACGCTGGACAGAACTTCATGGAGTTCTTCCTTCCATTAGCAGACGGACTTGACGCTTCTATGGTAACAGCAGAAGATCAGCAGATCCTTTCCCTTATGGATACTCAGACCAAGGCTTATGCTACAGGCGAAAAAGACCTTGATACTGCACTTGCAGATCTGACTGCATCTATCCATGATACATTCTCTTACCTGAGCGCAGAATAATGTGGCTTAAGAGTTTGCAGAGTCAATTATAAGTAAGTAGTGAATGTGCTGCTTCTTCCCAAAAGAAGGAGCAGCACATTCTTATATAAGCGAGCAGCTGCTTTTGCTATAAAAAAGCAGAATGACTGCCAGTGGCAGAGGAGGATGGCGCAGAAGCCCGGAGGGGCAGGTACTCCCGCCAGTGTCAGGCATTCTGCCTGGGAAAAGCAGGCAACTTCAGACAGGAGGCTGTTATGAATAAGAAAAAGAAAAAAATGATCGATTATGGAAGGTATGGCTACTTCTTTATTGCACCGTTTTTTATCACTTATCTGGTGTTCCAGCTGTGGCCACTGATCAATACTTTCTATTATAGTACCTTATCCTACTACAAACGTAACGGGCGTGAATTCATGGAGTTTGCAGGACTTCAGAATTTTGTAAATATCCTTGGTATGGCTGCAGGAGAGAGAGGTTATGTACTCAGCTATCTGAAAAATACCCTTGTAATGTGGGGCTGCAACTTTGTTCCTCAGATTCTGGTTTCCCTTCTTCTGGCTGTATGGCTGACGGATGAGAAGGTTAAGGTAAAAGGAACCGGTGCGATGAAGGTTATCGTTTATCTTCCAAGTGTTATCACTGCAGCTTCTGTTTCTGTATTGTTTAAATCTTTGTTTTCCCAGTACGGACCAATCACCCAGACTTTGAAGGACTGGGGCGTTCTTGGCAAGAACTTCGATTTTATGTCCAGCGTAGCAGGAAGCCGTGGGCTGATCTCCACAATTCTGTGGTGGATGTGGTTTGGTAATACGACCTTGCTTCTGATTTCAGGCGTTCTTGGCATTGACCCGGGACTTTTCGAGGCTGCTGATATTGATGGTGCAACAGGCTGGAAAAAATTCCGCTACATCACTTTACCGCTTTTGAAACCAATTATGTTGTACACATTGGTTACCTCCGCAATCGGTGGTCTTCAGATGTATGATATCCCGGCATTGTTTAACGTTCCGGAAACCGGACTTGTTGGTCTTCCAGATGATAAGACTACTACAATGGCTATGTATATTATGCGTCTGTATAACAGCGATGTTGGAAAGGCAGCAGCCGTTTCCGTAGTACTGTTTATTATCACGTTGGTTGTCAGTCTGATCCTGTTCGCAACTATGAGCGACAGCGAAGACAGACGTATGAAAAAAGAGCAGAAACAGCGTAGAAAGGCAGGTGGAAGATCATGAGTAAAGCCGCAACAGCAGACAGCTACAGCAAGAATATGCTGCATCAGAAAGTCTTCCGTACCATTATTTGTATTTTATTCTGTATCATTGCACTTTTGCCATTTGTTCTTCTGGTTATGAACGCAACAAGAGATTCTGAGTCTATCAAGGCTGGTGTTTCCCTGATTCCGTCCACACACCTGATCGAGAACTGGAAAAACCTGATGATCAAGCAGAACGGTATGCAGATCACTTTGCAGAAAGCAATCATTAACTCTGCAACCATTACAATCCCTGGAACCTTCCTGTCAGTTTACTTTTCATCTCTGACAGCTTATGGTATCCATGTATATGATTTCAAATTCAAAAAATTTGCATGGGCATTTATTATGGCAGTTATGATGGTGCCAAGTCAGATTTCCATCATCGGTTTCTACCGTTTCATGCTGGATCTGAAGCTGATCGATACATACGTTCCGCTGATCATTCCTACCATTGCAGCTCCAACTGTTGTTTTCTTTATGAAACAGTATATGGAAAGTACACTTTCTCTGGAGATGATCGAGGCAGCCAGAATCGACGGTTCAAAAGAGTGGAATACCTTTAACAAAATTATCCTGCCGATTATGAAACCGGCAGTTGCCACACAGGCAATCTTTCAGTTTATTGCACAGTGGAACAACCTGTTTACACCTACCATTTTGCTGACAACAGATTCCAAGAAAACACTTCCTATGTTTGTACAGCTGCTGAGCTCCAACCAGTTCCGTACGGACTATGGTGTAGTTTATGTAGGACTGTTTGTTACCATTATCCCTCTGGTTGTTGTATACCTGGTACTTTCCAAGTACATCGTCGCAGGTGTTGCACTTGGCGGTGTTAAGGGTTGATGGCGTGTATGAAAAGCATTTGATTAAGAAAAATATTAAAAGAGAATAACATGTACAGTCAGGGGAGAAATCTTCTGGCTGTATTTTTGCACTTTTTTTGAAAAATAATTTAGCATCACTGAAATTTATTAAGAATTTTGGTATTTTCAGGTGGCAAACAGAGAATTATATGTTATACTGATTTGGTGTCATTTATAGGAAAAAGCAGCATGTTTTTTGAGAATGGCATAGAGCCTGTTTGAAAAATCATTCACGTAATCTTGCAGAAAGTCTTTTTAAACATGCTTTAGGATAAAATTGGGCGAGGTTATTGTTTTATGGGGTATCAGGAAACAATCACATTTATTTTGGAGATGATTGGAACTATTGCATTTGCAGCGTCAGGTGCACTGGTGGGATCGGAGCAGAAGATGGATATTTTCGGAGTTTCGGTTCTTGGGGTGATCACTGCAGTTGGCGGGGGTATGATTCGTGATGTGACGCTTGGAATTACCCCTCCGGGAGTTTTTCAGAAGCCAGTATATGCGGCTGTAGCAGTGCTTACTTCAGTGCTGGTGTTTTTTCTTCTTTATTTTAAAAGGGAGATGCTGAAAGGAAATGTTACTTATGACAAAGTAATGCTGGTGATGGACTCTGTAGGACTTGGGATATTTACTGTGGTTGGCGTAAATACTGGAATCCGTCAGGGGTTTGCAGACAACACTTTCCTGCTGGTATTTGTGGGAACCATCACCGGTGTTGGCGGAGGATTGCTCCGTGATATGATGGCAGAGGTGCCGCCTTATATTTTTGTAAAGCATATTTATGCATGTGCATCCATTGTGGGAGCTATTGTTTGTGTGTATACGTACCGCTGGTTTGGAGTGGTGTTCTCCTTGATCTTTGGATCTGCAGCGGTGATCCTGATGCGGTATCTGGCTGCACATTACAGGTGGAACCTGCCGAAATTAAAATAAAAGGCAACTATTAGAGGAGTACTTATGATTAAAGCAGAGAATTTATCCTATTCTTTTCCACATAAAGAGTTATATAATAAAATTTCATTTACCCTGGAGGATGATGTGCATTGTGCCTTTATCGGAACCAATGGAACCGGTAAGAGTACACTGGTGAACATGATCCTTCATCCGGATAAATATTTATACGATGGAAAGCTGATCGTGGATGTACCTGGAAGGATTGGATATGTCAGTCAGTTTTACACCATTGAGAGAGAAAAAGAGGTTACGGTATTTGATTACATCAGTGAAGAATTTGTAAGGCTTCAGAATAAGATCAACCAGATCTGCGAGGATATGGCAGTTACAGATCATCTGGAGGAGCTGATGGAGGAATATCAGCAGACTTTAGATGAATTTAATGCCATTGACGGTGACTTTTACGAAAGTAATATTCGCAAGCAGCTGAAAACAGCGGGTCTGGCTGGGTATGAAGATCAGCTTCTTACAAATTTAAGCGGTGGAGAGTTCAAACTGGTGCAGGCCATCCGGGAGATGATGATCAGCCCGAAATTTATTATTATGGATGAGCCAGATGTGTTCCTGGATTTTCAGCACTTAAATGCACTTCGGAATCTGATCAATTCCCATAAGGGAACATTGCTTGTGATCACCCACAACCGCTATCTTCTGAATCATTGCTTCAACAAGATCCTCCATCTGGAAAATACGGAGATGCAGGAATTTGATGGCAATTATGTGGATTATAATTTTGCACTTTTGCAGATGAAAATTGAGCAGCAGGAGCTGGCTGCGGCAGATATGGAGGAAATCGAGCGTAACCGCAAGATTGTAGAGCGTCTTCGAAACAGCGCTACTGCCATTGACAGTGCAACAAGGGGAAGAAGCCTGCATGCGCGAGTTTCCCTTTTGGAACGTCTGGAAGCGAGAAAGACAAAGTCTCCATTTGTGGATATTAAGCAGCCGGAGATCGTATTTCATGCAGATGAGGTTTTTGATGCGGAAGTTTCTGGTGAAAATCCGGAAGAAGCTTTGGAAAGTGAAAGAAAATCCGAGTTGGGAGATGCGAATGCAGAAAATGAAGCTGAGAAGATAGTGTTAAGTGTAGAAGACTATAATGTGACCTTTGACCGTGAGATTATGGAACATGTTTCCTTTGTTCTTCATGCAGGGGATAAGGTTGCAATTGTGGGACCAAACGGTACTGGAAAGACGACCCTTCTTCGTGATGTTATCAAAGGAGAAAACCCGGCAATCCGTCTTGGCGAAAATGTTAAGATGGCATATCTTTCCCAGATGCATGGGGAGGTATTTGATGAGAAGGCCACTGTTCTTAAAAATTTTGAGGATGCAGGCTTTGATACCGATGATCAGGTGATAGCTTACCTGAAAACCTATGGTTTTGAGGAAGAACTGATCTACAGTTCGGTATGTGATCTGTCTGGTGGAGAAAAGAATCTTCTCCAGCTTGCGAAGATTTCCAGAACAGGTGCAGGTCTGCTGCTACTGGATGAGCCAACCAGTCATCTGGACATATATTCCCAACTGGCACTGGAGCAGGCGGTAGAGAAATACAATGGGACAGTTCTCATGGTTTCCCATGATTTTTATACCGTAGCCAACTGCATGGATTATGTGCTTCTCACAGAGGATAAGGGCCTTCGCAAGGTAAGTATGCGAAAATTCCGAAAGATGATTTACGCCGATCACTTTGATAAGGATTACCTGGAATATGAGCAGAAGAAAAAAGAACTGGAGAATCGAATAGCTTTCGCACTTCAGGCTGGCAAGTATGAGGATGCGAAAAAAATTTCACAAGAACTGGAAAAACTTTTGCGGAAATATAATGGATAACAAAATATTTGTATAGGAAGCAGCAGTGACGGACATATGTGCCGGAAACGTATAAGAAAAACAGCCCCCGGAAAAATTCCAGGAGCTGTTTTTAAATAAGGGAAACAAAAATATAGTAAGATGTCAAAATAATTTATTACTCTTCGTGAGTATCCTGCAATGCCAGGTAACCTTCCTCGCCGGTTCTGATCTTGACAACGTTTTCGATGTCGTATACGAAAACTTTTCCATCACCGATCTGACCGGTATGAAGAACTTTCTTGGCGGTTTCGATAACCTTCTGAACAGGAACAAGGCTGACAACAATTTCAATCTTGACTTTCGGAAGCAGGTTCATATCCATCTCAACGCCACGATAGTAAGCAGGAGCCCCTTTCTGGACACCACAGCCAAGAACGTTTGTAATGGTGATTCCGGTTACGCCGATTTCATTCATAGCCTGCATAAACTCTTCCAGCTTGTTCTGACGGGTAATGATAACAACCTTTGTAAGCTTATGAACGCCGTCTGTCGGGAGTTCCGGAATGAATTCAGCTGGAGCAGAAGGTCTGGGAGCAGCGGTAAATTCTCTGGAAGTTCCCATAGGAGTGGGAACAGAAGCAACAGCATCGCGAATAGCAAATCCGTCATAAGCACTTGCAAGACCATGTTCTTTTATATCAAGACCCTGAATCTCCTCTTCAGCAGATACTCGAAGACCCATAGTATGTTTGATAACCTGGAAAATAATTGTCATTGTAACTGCAACCCATGCAATTGTGATAAGCATTCCGGCAAGCTGTACACCAAATCCGTGGAAACCGCCGCCAACAAGAAGACCTTTCCAGCCTGTACCAGCTCCATCGGAGAAAAGACCAACGGCGAGAGTACCAAATGCACCGTTTAAGCCATGGACACCAACAGCACCAACCGGATCATCCACTTTTAATACTTTATCAATAAATTCAATACCAAATACTACGACAAAACCAGCTGCAATACCGATAATAGCAGCAGATGCAGGAGATACAGTATCACATCCTGCAGTAATTGCAACAAGACCTGCAAGAGATCCGTTCAGTGACATGGATACATCTGGTTTTTTATAGCGGATCCATGTGATCATCATAACCGTTACAGTTGCAACTGCAGCAGCAAGGTTTGTGGTAACGAAGATTTTTCCTGCACTTACAATTGCATCGCCTTCCATGGATACAGTGGAAGCACCGTTGAAACCAAACCAACAGAACCAGAGGATAAATACACCAAGTGCACCGACTGTCAGGTTATGACCTGGAATTGCTTTTGATTTTCCACTTTTGGAATATTTTCCGATACGTGGTCCAAGAATGACGGCACCGATAAAGGCGGCCACACCACCTACCATATGTACTGCACAGGAACCTGCGAAATCATGGAAGCCCATCTGACTGATGAAACCGCCGCCCCAGATCCAGTGACCGGAAATCGGATATACTACAAGGCTGATCATAAGACTGTATACACAATACGATGAGAATTTGGTTCGCTCAGCCATAGCACCGGAAACAATTGTAGCGGAAGTAGCACAGAAGACTGTCTGGAAAATCAGGAATGCCCAGAACGGAACTCCGTCAGGAAGCATTGCACTGCCATAATTTGCTTCTGAAGCGATACCGCCGATTCTTCCGAAGAAGCCGTTTCCTGCACCGAACATGATTCCAAATCCAACTAACCAGAAAGCCGGAGTACCGATACAGAAATCCATCAGGTTTTTCATAATAATGTTACCTGCATTTTTAGCTCTGGTGAAACCTGTCTCCACCATAGCAAATCCGGCCTGCATAAAGAAGACCAGCGCGGCACCAACAAGTACCCAGATCGTGTTTACTGCTGAATAATCCATAATAATTTCCTCCCTCTTTTCGCACTTTTCGAAATGTTTCGAAAAACACGTTTTTAATATCAAAAAGCGCGAAAGAGAAAACAAATTTGTTTTTTCTTTCGCGCCTTTACGATTCTGGTATATTGTCTGCGTCTGCAGAAATATTCAGTTGTAAAATTAATATGTAAAACAGGGGATATCCGTATCGTGTGATTAATGGATGAGGAAATCGATAATGAATTATGAAGTAGAGTTTCATAATAGATATCCCCTGTATTTACCTGTGTGAGAAACAAATTCCAAAAACAGGAACAGTTTCTTTCATTTAGAATTCTCCTCTGTAAATCTGATCAGATATAGAAGAGAAGTTTTCCATATGTAGGATATGGAAGCAGATCATCCGGAATGAGAGTTTCAGCTTCATCAGCAGATTTTCTCAGTTCTGCCATGTCCTCAAGTACTTCAGCCTGATACAGTTTTGCATTTTCCAGAACATCATCAGTTGCTTTTGCTTTTGCTGTATCAGCTTTCAGCTTCTCAAGACCTTTTGTCATAGCATCCTGAAGTCCGGACAGCTTGGTGATAAGAGCAGTTTCACTCTCACAGGTGATTCCAGGAACAACAGATGCTTTCAGACTTGCTGTGCTTGCAATTTCTTCAATATAAGACATAACCGATGGAAGAAGGTCTTTCTGAACCATTTCAACCATTGTGTTAGATTCGATGTTGATGGTCTTGGAGTAGTTCTCAAGCCAGATTTCATAACGAGAGTGCAGCTCTTCGCTGGTGAAAATGCTGTGCTTTGTGAACAGGTCGATATTCTTCTGGGCAATCCACATTGGGAGAGCATCCGGGGTAGACTTCAGGTTGTAAAGACCACGTTTTTCAGCCTCCTCAATCCACTCATCTGTATAACCGTTACCGTTGAAGATCACACGTTTGTGTTTCTTAATGGCTCTCTTAATCAGTTCATGAACTGCATGTTCCATATCTTCCGGAGCTACACCATCAAGCTCTTTGGCAAACTGGTCAAGAGCTTCCGCAACAGCTGTATTCAATACAATATTCGGGTTTGCAACAGAAGCAGCAGAACCAAGCATACGGAACTCGAATTTGTTTCCGGTAAATGCAAATGGTGAAGTACGGTTTCTGTCAGTATTGTCTTTTACAAAGTGTGGCAGAACAGTTGCTCCGATATCCATCTGTACAGCGCCTTGAGAAGTAAAGTAAGTATCATTTTCGATAGACTTCAGAACTTCTGTAAGTTCATCACCAAGGAAAATAGATACAACTGCGGGCGGAGCCTCGTTGGCACCAAGTCTGTGATCATTTCCTGCACTTGCAACGGAGATACGAAGAAGATCAGCATATTCATCAACTGCTTTAATAACTGCCATTAAGAAGACAAGAAACTGAATGTTTTCAGATGGTGTTTTTCCAGGATCCAGAAGATTTACGCCATCATCTGTGATCATGGACCAGTTGTTGTGCTTACCACTTCCATTGATTCCCTCAAATGGTTTTTCGTGAAGCAGGCAAACCAGATCATGTTTGTCAGCAACCTTTTTCATGATTTCCATTGTCAGCTGGTTGTGGTCAACGGCTACATTTGTGGTATCAAATACAGGAGCCAGCTCATGCTGTGCAGGAGCAACCTCGTTATGTTTTGTTTTTGCAGGAATGCCAAGCTTCCAGAGTTCTACATCAAGATCATGCATGTAAGCTGCAACCTTTGGCTTCAGAGTTCCAAAGTAGTGATCTTCCATTTCCTGTCCCTTAGGAGCTGGAGCACCAAGTAAGGTACGTCCACAGAATACAAGATCTTTTCTTTCTTTATAAAGCTCCTTTGGAACCAGGAAGTATTCCTGCTCAGGTCCTACTGTTGTGGAAACATGTTTAATTCCCTTGTTTCCAAGAACGTGAAGCATGTTTACGGCTGCTTTATTTAAGGTATCCATAGAGCGAAGGAGAGGAGTCTTTTTGTCAAGTGCCTCACCGCTGTAGGAACAGAATGCTGTAGGAATGTAAAGGGTTCCGTCTTTAATGAAGGCCGGTGATGTTGGATCCCATGCTGTGTATCCTCTTGCTTCAAAAGTGGCACGAAGACCGCCGGATGGAAAACTGGAAGCATCCGGTTCACCTTTTACAAGTTCTTTTCCGGAGAAATCCATGATCACCTGTCCATCGCCTGTTGGGGAAATGAAGCTGTCGTGTTTCTCGGCTGTTACATTTGTCATAGGCTGGAACCAGTGTGTATAATGAGTAGCACCATTTTCGATTGCCCATTCTTTCATGGCTACTGCAACGGAGTTTGCAACATCAAGCTCCAGGTGAGTACCATTTTCGATGGTCTTTTTCAGTGCTTTGTACATGTCCTTAGGTAATTTACTGCGCATAATCCTGTCGTTGAAAACAAGACTTCCATAGATTTCGGGAATATTCTGTGTCATAACGGATACGCTCCTTTCACTTTTCATGTCTTTCTTCATCCTTATTTTTGATAAAAGAAAAAGGCGCCTTGGATACATTTCTGTATTCCAAAGCGCCTTTGCTTTATGTTCTGTAGTATACTCAAAAAAAAACAGATGTCAATAGTTTTTTTGAAAAAAATTCCAAAAAGATTTTGCGGTTGACTGAAAAAAGTTCTTGCTCAAATTAGGATAGGCATACTTGACAAATAGGTTTCTTCCATTATAATTTTTGTTCAGAGCCAAGCAAATTTACAGCTAGAGCCTGTTTGAAAAATCATTCCCGCAATCTGCACGCCCCACTTTGCGGTATATTTTGCTCGAATTCAGTTGCCGTAGCCCGCTACGGCGCCTTCATCCGGACAAAATCTCCCACAAATTGTGACGCACATCTTGCAGAAAGCCTTTCTCAAACACGCTCTAGAGCCTGCATAACGATACGTCCCTGGCTGTAAATTTATTTGGCAATACGCCAAATCGACGAAATGGGATGCATTTTGGAGATTGGATTTGATCATTAAAATAAAACTCAGTACCGAGGAGGAAAACAAATGGCAGAGATTAAAGAAGAGTGTGGTGTCTTCGGAATCTATGACCTGGATGGAAATGATGTGACGTCTTCAATTTACTATGGTCTGACTTCTTTGCAGCACCGTGGTCAGGAAGCCTGTGGCCTGGCAGTATCGGATACTAAGGGACCTATTGGAAATGTTAAGTTTCACAAAGATCTTGGACTGGTAAGCGAGGTGCTTCGCGAGGATACACTCCATAAGATGAGTGGTGATATCGGAATCGGACATGTACGCTATTCCACAACAGGAGCATCCGTTGCAGAGAACGCACAGCCTTTGGTTTTATCTTATGTAAAAGGAAGTCTGGCACTGGCACACAATGGAAACCTTGTTAACACTGGGACACTGAAATGGGAACTGATCCAGAGCGGAGCAGTTTTTCATACCACCACTGACTCAGAAGTGATCGCATTTCATGTAGCCAGAGAGAGGGTACATACCAGCTGTGTAGAGGAGGCAGTTCTGAATACAGCCAGGAAGCTGCAAGGCGCATACGGTCTTGTGATCATGAGTCCCCGTAAGCTGATCGGAGTCCGTGACCCCTATGGCTTAAAGCCTCTCTGCCTTGGAAAAAGGGACAATGCTTACGTGCTGGCTTCTGAGAGCTGTGCACTTACTTCTGTAGGTGCCGAGTTTATCCGTGATATCGAACCTGGTGAGATGATTACGATCAGCCGTAAGGGCGTGAAGTCAGACATGACTCTTGCGGATACGGTGAAAACCCGTGCCCACTGTGTTTTTGAATATATCTATTTTGCAAGACTGGACAGTACCATGGACGGTGTAAAGGTTTATGATGCACGTATCCGTGGCGGTAAATCCCTTGCAAAATCTTATCCTGTGGAGGCAGATCTTGTCACCGGTGTTCCGGAATCCGGTCTTCCTGCTGCCAAAGGATTTTCTGAAGAATCTGGTATTCCATTCGGATTTGCATTTTATAAGAACTCTTATATCGGCAGAACTTTTATCAAACCTACTCAGAAGGAGAGAGAATCCAGCGTTCATCTGAAGCTGAGCGTATTGGATGCTGTTGTAAAAGGAAAACGCATTGTGCTTGTGGACGACTCTATTGTCCGTGGAACCACCATAGCAAACCTGATCCGCATGTTGAAAGAAGCAGGCGCTCTTGAAGTACACGTAAGGATCAGTTCTCCGCCATTTTTACATCCATGCTATTTCGGAACCGATGTGCCAAGTAATGACCAGCTGATCGCGGCGCAGCACTCTACAGAAGAGATCTGTAAGATGATTGGGGCAGATTCCCTTGGTTATATGGAGATTGATTATTTGGAGGGCATGGCAGGTGGACTTCCTATTTGTAAGGCATGCTTTGACGGAAAGTATCCGATGGTAATTCCAGATGAGAATAATTTACAAAATGATTTTGAAATTCATAAGATATAAGAGAAATAATTTTGCCTGTGCAGGTTGTCTCAGAACTTCCACAATAATAAAATAGTGCATAACTACCAATATACCGGTTGCATATTTGTGCAATCGGTATATTTATTTCTGAAATGTTACAAAAAAGTGTGAAAGAAAAAACTTGACAAATATCGAGACTTGGTGCATAATTTGCCTCAATCAAGGGAAAACGTTTTCGAGAGCCTTTGATTTTGATAGAAAAGGAAACTATAATTCCTGTAAAACAGAAAGGGTGATAACGATGTGTCAGAAGCAGATTAAGCTGAATGCGAAGGAAGATGTTCAGGAATTCGTAAGGGCAGCGGGTAAATGTGATTTTGACATAGATGTTTTCTATAACAGAATCATCATTGATGCAAAATCCATTCTGGGAGTTCTGAGCATGGATCTTACAAAGGTTCTTACTGTACAGTGCCATGGCGAGAGCAAGGAATTTAACCGTACATTACAGAAGTTTGCAGTTGCCTGATTAAGTAGTTGCAAACTGGCACCTTTTAAGGTGTCCATAAAATCGTAAAAAACAGATATTGCCGGGAACGACTTGAAATATGAGACAGCATGGCATCCCGACAGCATCTGTTTTTTTTATAACTCAAATTGCTATTTAGTGTGTTGGGAGGGTGAAAAGTTCTTCAGGAGGGACGCATTTGGACAATGTGTATTACTCACTCGCCGGCGCAACGCTCCAGCAAACTAATCGCTAACTGCGACTAATGCGTTCGGGAGAGCCCTCACGCATAAGTCTACGTAAGCGCTGGATTTCGCTTACGCTAAGAACGCGCCTGAAATGGCTCGCTGGAGTAATACACATTGCCCAAATGCTGTGTGTCGGCTGGAAATGAGGTTATTTAGGAACTTTTAACGAGGGGGAGGGGAAGTGATTGGTTTTCCGATACTTTCTTGACAATGATAGATTAGGTAAAACCAATAAAGTTGCGAAGTATCAACCAGCTAAATGGGGTATCGAAGACACATAAAATAATATGTCAAGTTTTTGTTTGCAAAACAACCCTTAAAATGTGCAAATACTTCATAGAAATTGTAAAAGCCGCTAATTTCCGGCAAGTTTCCCATAAATTTTCGTTTCCGATACAGTATAGGGAAACCAGTCACTCACCCTCTCCACCTGTTGAAAGTTCCTACGCACAAATAAGTCCCAGCCAGTACACAGCATTCGGGCAATGGTGATTGCTCTAGCGAGCCATTTCAGGCGCGGTTTTAGCGTAGGCGAAATCCACTGCTTACGGAGACTTAATCGTGAAGGCTCTCCTGAACGATTTAGTCGCAGTTAGCAGTTAGTTCGCTGGAGCGTTGCGCCGGCGAGTGAGCAATCACCATTGTCCGAATGCGTCCGCCTTTAACAACTTTCAACACATTAAATAGCAAAAAAAGTGGATGTCAAGCGTTTTTGAAAATGTCCTAAAATAATTGAAGTATTAGCCCCGGCTTTTTGCTGGGGCTTGTTATATTGAT